>NZ_JBEPNP010000013.1:0-138906 GCF_040546335.1 Arthrobacter sp. UYEF20
CCGGGAGCCGCCGCCCCCGCGCCCCCCCGGCCCCCCCCCCCGGGGAAAAACCCCCCCCCCCCCCCCCCCCCCCCCCCGCCCCCCCCCCCCCCCCCGGGGGGGGGGGGCCCCCCCCCCCCCCCCCCCCCGCCGCCGTCGTCGTTAACGCGGTGCGTCCTGTTCCGTGCACGGCGTTCCGAGGCGTTGCCCAGCCCCGCGCCTGGGCTAGGCCGCCGAGGCCAGCCGTCGACGGCGGCGGCGCTGCAGCACGAGCCCCACGAGGCACAGCACAACGCCTGCGGACCCCACGGAGACGAACCCGGCCCCCGGGCCGACGCCGTCGATGAAGAGGCCGGCAAGCGGTGCCCCGAGGGCGACGCCGCCGGTCAAGGCCGATCCGTACCAGCCCATCGCCTCTCCGCGGCGGCTCTCGTCGACGAGCTCGGCGACCTTCTCCGAAGCCGCCGAGAGCACCGGGGCGCACAGCAGTCCCGGCAGCAGCGCGAGCAGGCTCAGGGTCCAGGTGTCTGTCCCGAACGCCATCGGGATGGTCAGGGCGGACATGCCGAGCAGCAGCAGGATCGGCGAGATCGGCCGGTGCATGGCGCCGTAGATCAGCCCGCCGACCACCGACGCCGCGCACCAGAAGAGGAAGACGAGCCCGATCTCGGCCTGGTGGCCGCCGGTCTCGAGGGCGGCCACAAAGCCGACGTCGGTGCCGCTGAGCACCATGCCCGCCCCGGCCGCGACGGCGAAGACGGCAGCCACGGCTGCCGTGAACCAGGTGAAATTATGGATGACCTTGTGGCGTAGCCCGGCGCCGCGCCGCCGCCTTTGCACCGCGGCGGCTGCCAGCGGGGCCAGTTCTGCGGCGGCTTCCTGCAGGTGTGCCGGGGCGGCAGCCACGACGGCGGCTTCCGCGCCATTCTGTTCATCCGCATCGAGTCCCGCCTCGAGCCCGGCGTCAAAACGGGACTCGATGTGGATGAACACGGCGCTGCGGGTCGGCGGGTTGAACCACATCAGGAACAGCCCGGACACCGAGGTGGCAATGCCGACGATGGTCAGGCCTACAACCGAGTAGCCGGCGGTGGCGACGAGGGCGCCGGCGGCGGGGCCAATCATGAAGACCAGCTCGGTGGAGATCGCATCGAGGGCGAACGCGGTGCGCCGCTGCTCCCCCGTGGCCAGGACGCCGAGGGACTGGCGCACGACGCTGAAGATCGGCAGCGTCAGCAGGCCGCCGACAAACACCAGCGGCAGCAGCAGCTCGTAGGAAACGTGCGGCACGATCGACCAGATGACGGTCTCGGAAATGACGGAGGGGATCAGTGCCTTGCGGAGGCCCACGGTGTCGACTCGCCGTCCGCGCCAGGGCGCCCCGACGGCGATGCCGATCGTCATGACTGCTGCCGCGGCACCGGCGGCCGCATAGCCCTGGCCCAGGCTCAGGACGATGTGCAGGGTCAGCAGCACGCCCGCGGCGGCGTGCGGTATGCGGGCAATCATCCCGACCAGCAGGAGCCGCCTGATCGGCCGGACGGCCAGCAGCTCCCGGTACAGCGTGAAGTTCACGGACTACATCCTTTTCATACTGCCCAGGCAGCCTGGTGCTGCTTCCGGCAGGAGTCCCCCGCTGGCCGTCAGCTACGGTGCTGCGCGCTGCAACTTGACTTCGATCGAGTCAACCCGTTCGGCAAACAATTCATTCCGGGCCCAGGCCGTGTTGAGGCCGGCCACGATGGACCGCACCTCCGCGGCGTCGAGCCCGTCCTCGAGGTAGAGGACCACCCGGAGTTCCGGGCCCGCACCTCCGCCGGGAAGCTGCCGTCCATCAGCCGCAGCCGAGGCAACTCCACCGCCTGGATGAATTTCAACACGCCGGACCTCCGGAAAGCCAGCCGCGGCCGCGCCGATGGACCGCGCCAGCTCAGGATCAGCGTACGACGGGGTCCACGGCTGCTGCTGCGCGAGGGCCCAGACGGCGGGCCGGCGCACCACATACGTCAGGTCCGAGCCGGGGTCCAGAACCAGCAGCTCGGCGCCCTCGGCGACGGCGGACAGTGCTGCCCGGGCCGCGTACACGGCCACCGGGCGGGCCTCGGGATGCCAGGTCCGAAGCGCCGCGGCCGAGGTGAACACGGGCATGGCCGTCCGGCCGTCGGGCGCTTTGAGGGTGACGAGGGCCATGTCGGACTGCTTGTCCCCATGCAGCCGGTCACCGTGCAATTTGTCCTCTGCCGGGCGCGTCGAGCCTTCGTCTTCTTCGGCGAGCCGGGCAAGGATCGGAACGAAGACACGCGCGGTGGCGAGTGAGGCGATGACTGCGGCTTCGTCGCCGTCGCCGGTGGCGAGGCGCGCGAGGGCCGCCAGGTAGCCGGCGTCCGCCGCGCCGTCGTCGTTGTCGAAATTGTGGATCCTGGCGTCGTCACCGGCGAGGCTCCGCCCGGCCCACGGCTGGCCGGCCGAGTCAGCCGCCCCGCCGGCGCCGGCCAATGCTGCCGCGATGTGCCCGGGAAGATGCCTTTGCGGGGCGGTGTTCCCGCCTGCGTCCGGCGTCGGGTTGGTGCCTGCCGGCTGGTGTTCCATCGCTGATGACCGGCTAGCGGCGGCCGGCGGCGTCGAGCGCCTCGGGCAGCGTGAAGTTGCCGTTGTAGAGGGCCTTGCCGACGATGGCGCCCTCGACGCCGAGCGGGACGAGGGAGCGCAGCACCTTGAGGTCCTCGAGGCTGGAGATGCCGCCGGACGCGACGACGGGCTTGCCCGTCTTCTCCACCATCTGGCGCAGCAGTTCGACGTTGGGACCCTGCAGGGTACCGTCCTTGGTCACGTCGGTGACGACGTAACGGGCGCAGCCAGCCTCTTCCAGCCTGGCCAGGACCTCCCAGAGGTCGCCCCCTTCCTTGGTCCAGCCGCGGCCGGCGAGGGTGGTGCCGCGGACGTCCAGTCCGACGGCGATTTTGTCGCCAAAGCGCTCGATCACGCGGGACGTCCACTCGGGGTTCTCCAGCGCCGCGGTGCCGAGATTGACCCGGGCGACGCCGAGGTCCAGGGCCTTCTCCAGCGATTCGTCGTCGCGCAGGCCGCCGGAGAGTTCCACCTTGATGTCCAGGCGACCCACCACCTCGCGCAGCAGTTCGGCGTTGGATCCCCGGCCGAACGCGGCGTCGAGGTCCACCAGGTGGACCCACTCGGCCCCCTGCTGCTGCCAGTTGAGTGCGGCCTCCAGCGGGGTGCCGTAGCTCGTTTCGCTGCCGGCTTCGCCCTGGACAAGGCGGACTGCCTGGCCGTTGACGACGTCGACGGCGGGCAGCAGCTGGAGCACGGGCAGCGGGGTTTCGGTGGTCATCGGGGGATCCTCAGCTTCTCAGGTGGCGGCGGATGGTCGGGAATGCTGCGGGACCGCTAGGCGGCGGGCAGCGTCAGGAAATAGGCGGCCAGAAGCGACATCCCGGCCAGCACGTAGAACACGATCTGGACCCAGCGCGGACTCTTCTGCTGCCGGAAGGACAGCGCCCCGCCAACTAGCAGGCCGGCAAGCCCCATCAGGACGATGGACCACATCTAGGCGGTCTGTTCCGGGCCGGCGCCGGTTGCGCTGCCCGGGGCGGCCGCGTCCGGGGATACCTTGCGCAGGCCCTCGACCCAGTTGCGCAGCAGGCGTGCGCCGGCGTCGCCGGACTTCTCCGGGTGGAACTGGGTGGCGCACAACGGGCCATTTTCAACCGCCGCGATGAACGGGGCGCCGTGATCGGACCAGGTGACCAGCGGCGCCGTCATCCGGGGCTGGATAACGTCGAAGTCCCAGTGCTGCACGCCGTAGGAGTGCACAAAGTAGAAGCGCTCGTCCTCGACACCGGCGAACAGCTTCGAACCTTCCGGCACCGAAACTGTGTTCCAGCCCATGTGCGGCACCACCTCGGCAGGCAGCAGTTCCACCTTGCCGGGCCACTCCCCCATGCCCGATGCCTCGGTGCCGTGTTCCACACCGGCCTCGAACAGGACCTGCAGGCCCACGCAGATAGCCAGCACGGGACGGCCGCCGGCCACGCGGCGTCCGATCATACGGATCCCGTCGACGGCCTTGAGCTCGCGCATGACTGTTTCAAAGGCTCCGACGCCCGGGACGACGAGGCCGTCGGCGTTCAGGACCTCCTCCGGCTTGGCGCTGAGGATGACCTCGGCGCCGGCCCGTTCCAGGGCACGGACTGCCGAGCGGACGTTGCCGGATCCGTAATCCAGCACCGTGACGGTGGGTTTGCCCTCGGGCGAGACGGGCTTCCGGCCGGCGTCGGGGTTGAGGATGGCGCCGTCCTGCAGCACCTTGCCGGTCACAGTGCGCCCTTGGTGGACGGGATGCCTTCGACGCGGGGATCCGGCTCCACGGCGGCGCGCAGGGCGCGGGCGAAAGCCTTGAATTGGGCCTCGACGATGTGGTGCGGGTCCCGGCCGGCGGTGACATTCATGTGCAGGCAGATGCCCGCGTGCAAGGTGATCGCCTCGAAGACGTGCCGGGTCAGGGAGCCCGTGAAGTGTCCGCCGATCAGGTGGTATTCCTGGCCGGCCGGCTCGCCGCCGTGGACCAGGTACGGCCGCCCGGAAACATCGACGACGGCCTGCGCAAGGGCTTCGTCCAGCGGCACCGTCGCCTCGCCGAAGCGGCGGATGCCGGCCTTGTTCCCCAGCGCGGTGCGCAGGACCTCGCCAAAGGTGATGGCGACATCTTCCACCGTGTGGTGGACGTCGATGTGCGTGTCGCCAGTGGCCTTGACCGTCATGTCGATCAGGGAGTGCTTGCTCAGCGCCGTCAGCATGTGGTCGTAGAACGGGACCGAGGTGCTGATGTCCGAGACGCCGGTGCCGTCCAGGTTGATCTCGACCAGCACGGATGACTCGCTGGTGGTCCGTTCCATGCGTGCGGTCCGGGCAGCGGTTGATCCGGTGTTGCTCATGTGGGTGTCCTTTGGATGACGACGGTGCCCGGCGTTCAGGCGGTGTGGATGTCCTGTGTGTTAAGTCTAGGCGGGCTGCACTGCGCGGCCGGCCAGGATCCGTTCGAGGGCTTCGAGGAAGGCTGTGGTTTCCGTCTCAGTCCCCGCGGTGACGCGAAGGTGCCCGGGAATGCCGACGTCCCGGACCAGCACCCCGGCATCGAGCAGCTGCTGCCACACCTCGTGCGGGTTGTCGAGACCGCCGAAGAAGACATAGTTCGAATCCGAGGCGGCTGGCTTGAGGCCCATCCGCTGCAGTTCGGACACGATCCTGTCCCGCTGCCGCTTGATGTCCTCGACGTCGGCCATGAGCGCCACGCGGTGGTGCAGGGCGGCTAGGGCGGTTGCCTGGGTGATGGCGGAGAGGTGGTACGGAAGCCGGACGAGGCGAAGGGCGTCGGCCACCTCGGGCGCTGCCGCCATGTAGCCCACACGCGCGCCGGCGAGGGCGAAGGCCTTGCTCATGGTGCGCGAGATGATCAGCCGTTCCCGGCCCGGCAGCAGCTCGAGCGCACTCGGCGTACCGTCGTGGGCGAACTCGTGGTAGGCCTCATCGACGATCACGATCGTCTGGCTGGCTTGACCGGCTTCGTACACAGCCTGCACGACATCGAGGCCCAGGCCCGTGCCGGTGGGGTTGTTCGGGGAGCACAGGAACACGATGTTGGGCTCAAGTTCGCGGACCTGGCGCGCCGCCGACTCCGCACTCAGCCCGTAGTCCTCGGCCCGGTCCCCCACGATGTATTCCGTGTCCGTCCCGGCGGCGAGCAGGGGGTACATGGAGTACGTGGGAGGGAAGCCCAGTGCCGTGCGTCCGGGTCCGCCGAAGGCCTGCAGGATCTGCTGGAGCACCTCGTTGGAGCCGTTCGCTGCCCAGATGTGCTCCGCGCCCAGCCCGTGCCCGAGGTATTCCGCCAGGGCTTCGCGCAGTTCCGTGAACTCGCGGTCCGGATACCGGTTCAGGCCGGCCGCTGCCTCTGTTACCGCCGCGGCGATGGCCGCTCGGACGTCCGCCGGCACACCGTGGGTGTTCTCGTTGACGTTGAGCAGGATGGGGACGTCCAGCTGGGGTGCCCCGTAGGGGCTCATTCCCCGCAGATTGGTCCGGAGGGGAAGTCGGTTCAGGCGCTCTAACTGGTCAGTCACTTCACTAGTTTAAGTGAGACGGCGGCGGGCCCTGAAACTGTGACGCCTGAGGCCAGCCCGTCGACGCCTCGGCGGCGGCCTGGTACGCGACGCTCCCGGGGCCGGCAGACTACTGGGCCCGAAGACTACTGGGCCGGGACGAAGAGGGTCTGGCCGGGCAGGACGCGGGCGGCATCGAGGTTGTTGAGCTGGACGATGTCGGCGACGACGTCGCGGGGGTCGCGCCCCGGTGCCACCGTCCCGGCGATGGCCCACAGTGATTCCCCGGGCTGCACCGTGACGGAGACGGTGGGGGTCAGTGACAGCTCCTCAACAGACTCGGAGGCCTTGGCAGGTGCATTCAGGAAGCCGCTGAATGAAAGGATCAGGGCGGCAAGCAGGATCAAAGGCACGCCGAAGAAGACGAACCGGCCCCGCCTGGTCAGCCGCAGTGGAGCCTGCCTGGCGCGGGACGCACCGCCGGCCGGAGCGGCCGGACGGAAGGAAACCCGCGGTACGGACCGGCCATACCCGCCGGATGCGTCATGGCCGAAAGTGTCGTGAAACGCGCTTGATGCTGACATGAACTGAGCCCTCCTGGACCATACTGGGCCGCCGGCGTACTCCACGTACTTGCCGCCAACCGGCCTAACCTTCGAACATAGAACCGAACAAACGCTCTCATCGAACTGCCATGCTCACATCCGACTCTCGGAAGTTCGAACACATATTCGAACGTCACCTGTCCAGTTTTAGCACCTATTAACGAACATTGTCGAGACTCGCTAGAACAAATGTTTGAAAAAGCTGTGTGGCTGGCCTACGTTTGAGTCACAGGACAACCACTTCTGCAGTCGATCACCAGTAGTTGATCAGCGGGGTCTGACATTCAGGCCGGAAGGTCCCGGTAGCTGCAGCCCGGCAGCCCGGGCGGAATGGAAAGGCATTGGCGAATATGGCAGCACCAGCCACCGGTGGCAGGGCATCCCAACGGAGCCCGCAGTCAGCCAGGCCTCCCAAGAGCCTGACCGTCCGGCAGAAGAAGATCCTCGAAACCATCCAGCGTTCGGTGGCGGACCACGGCTACCCTCCCTCGATGCGCGAGATTGGCGACACTGTGGGTCTGGCGAGTCTCTCCAGCGTGACGCACCAGCTCTCCCAGCTCGAGAAGCTCGGCTACCTGCGGCGGGATCCCAAGCGGCCGCGCGCCATGGAAGTGCTCATGCCGCTGACCCTCGACGAGGGCAGCCCGAAGGTCTCGGGAGTGGAGAAGTCCAGCGGCCTGCGCGCCGTGGGCGGGCTGTCCGTCTCGGAACTGGCCAGCGCTACGGATACCGCAATGGTCCCCCTCGTCGGCCGTATCGCGGCTGGCGGCCCGATCCTCGCGGACCAGGTTGTGGAAGACGTCATGCCGTTGCCGCGCCAGCTGGTGGGCCACGGAGAGCTCTTCATGTTGAAGGTGGCGGGCGACTCGATGATCGATGCCGCCATCTGTGACGGCGACTGGGTGGTGGTGCGCCGGCAGGGCGACGCCGTGAACGGCGACATTGTTGCCGCGCTGCTGGACGACGAGGCCACGGTCAAGACGTTCCGCCAGCGCGACGGCCACACCTGGCTGCTGCCCCAGAACACGCAGTACGAGCCAATCCTCGGCGACCACGCCGTCATTATGGGCAAGGTCGTCTCGGTCCTGCGCTCCCTTTAGTGGGCATTTAGGGTCAGCGCGTTAGGACCTGCGAGCAGGGCCCCCTCCGGGACATAGGAGGGGCCCTCAGCGTTCCTCCCCAGTTGCCTGCACCGGAACAGCATTCCGACGCCGGAAAACCCCGCAACTCAGGGGATGCCGAGGGCCGCGGGCCGAGGCAACCGGGCGGGAACGTCACAGCCCGGCCAGAGCGGCCTCCTCGGGCTCCCTGTCCGTCTGCCTACTTGGCGGTCTGCGCCGGCTCCTTGGAGAGCCGTTCCAAAGCCGCCATGGCAATTGCCGGATCAGTGGTCGGCCAGAACGGCGGCAGCGCTGCCCGGAGGAATCCCCCATAGCGTTCCGTGGACAACCGCGAATCCAGCACCGCCACCACTCCCTTGTCCGTCGTCGTGCGGATCAGCCGTCCGGCGCCCTGGGCCAGCCGGATCGCGGCGTGGGTTGCGGACACACTCATGAATCCGTTGCCGCCGGCCTGGGCCACCGCGCGGGAGCGCGCTGTCATGAGCGGGTCATCCGGCCGCGGGAACGGAATCCTGTCGATGACGACGAGCCGGCAGGAGCCCCCCGGGACGTCGACGCCCTGCCACAGGGACATGGTGCCGAAGAGGCAGGTGTCCGGTTCATCGGCGAACTGGCGCACGAGCGCCGTCATGGTCGAATCCCCCTGGCACAAAATGCTCATGTCCAGCCGGGGGCGCATCGCCTCGGCGGCGTCCTCGGCAGCCCGCCGGGACGAGAAGAGGCACAGTGCGCCGCCGCCGGAAGCCCGGATCAGTTTTTCCAGCTCGTCCAGCGCTTCCGGGGACGTGCCGCGGCCGGGCTTGGGCAGGTGCTTGGCAACATAGAGGATGCCCTGCTTGGGGTAGTCGAAGGGCGAGCCGACGTCGACTCCGGTCCAGCTGGGCGCTCCGGGGCCTACCAGGCCCAGACCTCCGGCCGCCGGTTCGAAGGCGGAGCCGATGGCGAGTGTGGCCGAGGTCAGGATGACCGTGTGGTCCGCGAACAGGCCCTCGCGGAGCCGTCCGGCGACGCTCAGCGGGGCCACGTTGATCAGGGCCGGTGCGCTCTCGTCCGGCTGGGAGTATCCCTGCGCAGGGTCGAAGGTGCTGTTCCGGGAAAACCAGACCACCTCGCGGTTTTCGCGGGCAGCGAGCAGCCGTTCGCAGAGTTCCAGGATGACCATGAGGCGGGAGCGCGCGAGCTGGCGCCCGCCGTCGGCAGCGTTGGCGCTGTCCCCCTTGGAATCGGAGAGCGCGGCGCGGCAGGCGTCACGCAGCTGGTCCACGCAGTCGAGCTGCTCGCTGTTGAGCCCGTTGGGCATCAGCCCGCTGGGGACGCCTTCAATGGCAAGCTCGAGGTTGGACGCGGCATTGCTGAGCGCGTCCACCGTGATGGCAGTGTGCTTCCGGGCCCCGGAGGCGGCGACATGCACCATTGCCACGGAGAGCTGGCCGGACACGGCCCCGGTGACGCGGTCCTGCAGCTCGTGCGCCTCGTCCACCACCACGACGTCGTACTCCGGCAGCACGGCGAGGCCTTCGAAGGCGCTGACCGCCAGCATGGCGTGGTTGGTGACGACGACGTCGGCGTCGGCAGCGTTCTGCCGGGCCAGTTCGCTGAAGCATTCGGCCGCCAGGGGGCACTTCTGCGCGCCGAGGCATTCCATCGAGGTGACCGAGACCTGGCGCCAGGCGCGGTCCGTCACACCGGGCATGAGCTCGTCCCGGTCCCCGGTGGCGGTCTCCTCCGCCCAGTCGCGCAGCCGGACGACTTCCTTGCCGAGCTGGGAGGAAGGGCCGCCCATTGCCGCAGCGAAGTGCGGCACGGACGTGTCCTCGCCGAGGGAAAAGAGCTGGCCCTCGGACGGTTCCTCGGAAGGGAAGCCGCCTTCGAGCTTGTGTTTGCACACATAGTTGGAGCGGCCCTTGACGAGGGCCACCTTGACCGGGCGGTCCAGGGCAGGGGTGATGGTCTTGAGCAGCCGGGGCAGGTCGCGGCCCACGATCTGGGTCTGCAGGGCCAGCGTGGCCGTGGAGACGAGGGTGGGTTTGTCGCTGACGAGGGAATGCGCGATCAGCGGGATCAGGTAGGCCAGAGACTTGCCCGTGCCGGTGCCGGCCTGGACCAGCAGGTGGTCGCCGGTGTCGATCGCCTGCGCCACCTGCCGGGCCATTTCGTGCTGGCCGCTGCGGCTCTGACCGCCCATGCCTGACACCGCCCGGTCGAGCAGATCGATCACGAACTCTTCGCCGGCCGGTCCGCCGGTTCCTGCTGAACCGGTTCCTGCTGAACCCTGTCCCCCTGAACCCTGTCCTGCCTTAGTCTGTCCGGCTGAACCCTGTCCTGCTGAAGCCATTCCGCCGGACGCGTCCCCTTCCGGGTCCTCCCCCGCCGGGCGGTTCGCGTCCGGGTCGCCCCCGGCCACCGCTGCCTCAGTCATTGCTGATGAACGAATCCAGTTCGGCGGCCAGGCCCTCGCGCACCATCACGACGGCGCGGGTGCCGGTCTCCTCGTGGTCGAGGCTGAGGATCTCGGCGTCGGTCTCGTGCAGTTTGTTGAGCAGGTCTCCACGGTTGTACGGGATCATCAGCTCCAGCTTCACGCTGGGCCGCGGGATGCCCTCGCTGATGGCCTTGAGGAGTTCCGGGATGCCTTCGCCGGTGCGTGCCGACACCACAATGTGGCGCGGTTCGCGCTGCTTGAGCCGTTCGATCACGAACGGGTCGGCGGCGTCGGCCTTGTTCAGGACGATGATTTCCGGAACCTTGCGGGCGTCGACCTCGCTGAAGACCTTGCGGACGGCGGCAATCTGGCCCTCCGGATCCGGGTGCGAGACGTCGACGACGTGCAGGATCAGGTCCGAGTCGGCAATCTCTTCCAGGGTGGAGCGGAAAGCCTCCACGAGCTGGGTGGGCAGCGAGCGGACGAACCCCACGGTGTCGGCGAGCGTGTAACCCAGTCCGTCCGAGGTTTCGGCCTTGCGGACCGTCGGGTCCAGGGTGGCGAACAGGGCATTCTCCACCAGGACGCCGGCGTCGGTGAGCCGGTTCAGCAGCGACGATTTGCCGGCGTTGGTGTAGCCGGCGATGGCCACCGAGGGCACGGCATTACGACGGCGGTTGGCGCGCTTCGTTTCCCGGGCCGGCTTCATCGCGGCGATCTCGCGCCGCAGCTTGGCCATCCGGGTGCGGATCCGTCGGCGGTCCAGTTCGATCTTGGTTTCACCGGGACCACGCGAGCCCATGCCGGCACCGGCACCGCCCACCTGGCCACCGGCCTGGCGGGACATCGAGTCACCCCAGCCGCGCAGGCGCGGGAGCAGGTATTCGAGCTGGGCCAGTTCCACCTGGGCCTTGCCTTCGCGGCTCTTGGCGTGCTGGGCGAAGATGTCCAGGATCAGGGCCGTGCGGTCGATGACCTTGACCTTGACGATGTCTTCCAGGCTGCGGCGCTGGGACGGAGCCAGTTCGGCGTCGACCACGACAGTGTCCGCGCCGGTGGACATCACGATGTCCTTGAGTTCCTGGGCCTTGCCGGAGCCGAGGAAGGTGCCCGGATCGGGCTTCTGGCGGCGCTGGACAATCCCGTCGAGGACCTCCGAGCCGGCGGTCTCGGCCAGGGCGGCGAGTTCGCGCAGCGAGTTCTCGGCATCGGCGAGGGTTCCTTCGGTCCAGAGACCGGCGAGGACCACGCGTTCGAGGCGCAGTTGCCGGTATTCGACCTCGGTGACGTCTTCCAGTTCGGTGGACAGGCTGCCGGTACGGCGCAGGGCGTGCCGTTCCTCGAGGTCCTGCTGGTCGCCGTCGTAGTTGCTGTGTTCCTCGTCCGGCCGTGAGATCGCCTGGGCCTTGCCGAGCACCGACTTGGGCTCGCCGGTGGCCGGGGACGCCTTCCGGGCAGGGGCTTCCTTGGAGAGGATCCGGTCGATGACAGCCTGGATTTCCGCGGGACTCATGTCCTGGGCTGCTGAATCGGGTCCGGTGTTGGGCTGACTGGTCATGGTCTCCTTTGAAGGTTCGGCAATTTCAGAATAGTGCCGATCGGTGCCGTGTGGGGCGGAATTCGCGCTGGGCTGACGACTATTGGTCAAACGGGCCTCCTGGATGCCCGCGGCGGCGGTGCCGGGGCAGGGTGGGCTCCGGGTGGGAGCGGGGAGATGTGGGCGGAAGCTAACGGACCGATCCTGGCGAATCAGGGCGCTTTCGCGGGATGTTCATACGCTGAGCATTGCTGGACTCCAAGTGATGCGGGCGCCGGGCAGGGAAGGAATCACTGGATTTGGGCGCGCTGCACGAAAGAAAACTGGCGGAAGGTGGGTACCTGCGTCGCTGCGGGGACGGGACTTAACCCGTGCCGGCTACTTGAAGTTCAAGAACATGCCTCAAAGACTAGCAGACTCTCAATCTGCCGGTTTCCCATACAGGCCGACGGCCAACTAATCTGGCCAGTTATGGAGTCTGCACACTATTTCAGCGCCCAGCCGGCCGGGCCGTTCACCCGCAAGCCACTGACCGTGGAGCTTGCCGGTGAGACACGCCACCTGCAGACCTCCTCGGGCATCTTCAGCCCGGACGGCATCGACAAGGGAACGGCCGTGTTGCTGGCCGATGTGCCCTCCCCTGCGCCGCAGGGAAACCTTTTGGACATCGGTTGCGGCTGGGGCCCGATCGCGCTGACCATGGCACTGCGGGCACCTCATTCACGCGTCTGCGCGGTGGACGTGAACGAGCGCTGCGTGACGCTGACGAACGAGAACGCGGCGCTCCTGGGGCTGGGAAATGTCACGGCCAGCACACCCGACGCCGTCGATCCGGAGCTGCGCTTCGACACCATCTGGTCCAACCCGCCGATCCGGATCGGCAAAGACGAGCTTCATGCCCTGCTGCTCCTGTGGCTGCCGCGGCTGGCCGAGGGCGGCTCGGCGTGGCTCGTGGTGCAGAAGAACCTGGGGTCCGATTCGCTTCAGCGCTGGCTCGCCGCCGAGCTGGGCAGCAGCTTCACAGTGACGCGCGAGAGCACCTCGAAGTCGTTCCGCATTCTGCGGGTCAGGAAAGCGTCCCGCTAGCCACGATCACGGCCGGGCCGCTGAGCTCGACATGCTCGTGGCCTTCGGTGCCGAGGAAGAATTTCACGCCGACGACACCGCCCGGCACGTGGACGTTCCAGACGTCCGGGGCACCCTGGCCGGCCCAGTGGCGGATCGCGACGGCGGCCGCGCAGGCGCCGGTGCCACAGGACTGGGTTTCGCCCACGCCCCGCTCGTGGACGCGCATGGTGATGGTTCCGACGCCGTCGTGCACCAGCGGCTCGGATGGCACAACAAACTCGACGTTGGTGCCGTGAGGTGGCGTCGGATCCACATGGGGTGCGGTGAACAGCTGCGTGGCCTCGAGCTCTGCCAGTTCGGCCAGTGCAACGACGGTATGCGGGTTGCCCATGCTCACGGACAGAGCGGGCCGCGCGACCTCAAGTCCTGTGGCGCTGACCAGTGAATCCATGGCCCGCGCGGTGGCTTCGCCCGGGAAGATGAACTCCCAGGGGCCCATGTCGACGGCGTAGCCTGCCGCGGTGCGCACAATGGTCTTGGCCCCGCCGCGGGTGCCGATGGTCAGTGACTCCCCGGCGGGCAGCTCGACGAGGCCTTCGGCGATCAGGAAGTGCACAAAGACGCGGACCCCATTGCCGCACATTTCCGAGAGCGAGCCGTCGCCGTTGCGGTAGTCCATGAACCATTCGGCGTCCGGGTGCTCCGTGAGCAGCTCCTGGCCTTCGGGGAGCAGCCGGGAGGGGACGGCGCGGATCAGGCCGTCTCCGCCGATGCCGCGGTGGCGGTCGCACAGTGCCGCGACCTGCTCCGGGGTGACGGAGAGGGTGCCCTTCGGGTCTGCGAGGAGCACAAAGTCATTGCCCGTGCCGTGTCCCTTGGAGAATTTGAGTCCGCTCAGGGCTACAGTGTTGGCTTCAGTGCCTCGGTCAGCGGCCACGGCCAGGGTTTCGTCCATGCTCCAAGGTTACCGTTCCGGCAGAACCGGGACTGCAGAACGCGGCAGCTTTGGCTATGAGCTCGGGATCCTGCCAGTCCAGCCAGTGGATGCGGGGGTCCGCGCGGAACCAGGTCAGCTGGCGGCGGGCGAACTGCCGGGTCGCCACGATGGTCTCCTCGGCCGCCTGTTCCACGCCGGCCTCGCCGTCGAGGACCCGGAGGAACTGGGCGTAGCCGAGGGCCCGCGGGGCGGTCCTGCCGAGCCGGAGCCCGGCCCTATCAAGCTGCCGGACCTCTTCGAGCAACCCTTGGTCCACCATGGCGTGGACGCGGCGGGCGAGCCGCTCCCTGAGCAGTTCGCGGTCCACCTCGAGGCCGATCTGGACAGCAGGCTGGAAATACTCGCGGGTGGGCATGAAGGAACTGAAGGGCCGCCCGGTCAGTTCGTGGACCTCGAGGGCACGGATGATCCGGCGGGCATCGCCGAGCCGGCCGGCGGACACCGGATCCACGGTCTCCAGCCGGGCCCGCAGCGGGGCGGGGCCGTCCGCTTCCAGTTCCGCCTCCAGCTTGCGGCGGATGGCAGGATCGGTGCCCGGGAAATCCAGCACGTCAAGGGCGGCGCGGACGTAGAGCCCGGAGCCGCCGGCGAGGATGGCGCGCTTGCCGCGGGTATGGATGTCCGTGATGAGCGCGCGGACCTGCTGCTGGAAGTCCGAGACGCTGGCTTCCTCGGTCACGTCCAGGATGTCCAGGAGGTGGTGCGGCACCCCCCTGCGTTCGGCGTCGGTGATCTTGGCGGTGCCGATGTCCATGCCGCGGTAGAACTGCATGGAATCGGCGTTGATGACTTCGCCGTCGAGCTCCAGCGCGAGCGAGACGGCAAGCTCGGACTTGCCGGAACCGGTCGGCCCGACGACGGCTATCACCGGCGGACCGCCGGGTGCCGGCCGAGGCAGTGCGTCCCGCACTGCGCCGGCCTGAGTGTCCGGTGCCTTGCCGGCCGGCATGCCCTCCGGACCTGCCACCGGCTAGCGGCCGCGGACCGGAAGGGTGGGCATGCCCAAAGACACACCCGTCTTGCCGGCGGCTGCCCCCGGCGCCGGCGCGCCGCAGGAGTCGGCCTGGGACCGGTCCCAGGCATCTCCTGCGCGGGAGCGGCGCAGGCTGTAGTCGTCCGCCGTCACCGGGTCGGCGACGAGGTGGAAGGACGCCGCCCCGGTGATGGTGACGGTCACGAGATCGCCGGGGCGAGGCACTTCGGCGCCGGCGGGGACAGAGAAGTGGACCAGCCGCTGGTCCTGGGCGCGGCCGGAGAGCCGGTGGGTTTCCTCGGCTTTACGGCCGGACTGGGCCGTGACCATGACCTCGACGCGGTGGCCGAGCTGGCGGGCGTTTTCCTCGGCAGCGATCCGGTCCTGCAGCGCGGTGAGGCGTTCGAAGCGTTCCTGGACCACGGCCTTGGGCAGCTGGTCCCGGAGGTCCGCGGCGGGGGTGCCGGGCCGCTTGGAGTACTGGAAGGTGAAGGCGGTGGCGAAGCGCGACTTCTCCACGACGTCGAGGGTGGCCTGGAAGTCCTCTTCAGTCTCTCCGGGGAACCCGACGATGATGTCGGTGGAGATGGCCGCGTGCGGGATCTTTTCCCGGACCTTGTCCAGGATGCCGAGGAACTTCGTGGAGCGGTAGGACCGCTTCATGTCCTTGAGGACCTTGTCCGAGCCGGACTGCAGCGGCATGTGCAGCTGCGGCATGACGTTGGGGGTCTCGGCCATGGCGTCGATGACGTCATCGGTGAAGGCGGCCGGGTGCGGGCTCGTGAACCGGACGCGTTCCAGGCCGGGGATGTCCCCGCAGGCGCGCAGGAGCTTGGAGAAGGCCTGCCGGTCGCCGAATTCGACGCCATAGGAGTTCACGTTCTGGCCCAGCAGGGTGACTTCGATGGCGCCGTCGTCAACGAGGGCCTGGATCTCGGCCAGGATGTCACCGGGCCGGCGGTCCTTTTCCTTGCCCCGCAGGGCCGGGACGATGCAGAAGGTGCAGGTGTTGTTGCAGCCCACGGAAATCGACACCCAGCCCGCGTAGACCGAGTCCCGCTTGGTCGGCAGCGTGGAGGGGAAGACGTCGAGAGATTCGAGGATTTCCAGCTGCGCCTCGTTATTGTGCCGCGCCCGGTCCAGCAGGGCGGGAAGGGCACCGACGTTGTGGGTGCCGAAGACTGCGTCCACCCAGGGTGCCTTCTTCAGGATGGTTTCGCGGTCCTTCTGCGCCAGGCAGCCGCCGACGGCGATCTGCATGCCGGGGTTGGCGGCCTTGACCGGAGCCAGCATGCCGAGATTGCCGTAGAGCTTGTTGTCGGCGTTCTCCCGGACCGCGCAGGTGTTGAAGACCACGACGTCGGCCAGCTCACCTGCGGCGGGGACGTACCCGGCGGCTTCGAGCATCCCGGACATCCGCTCGGAATCGTGCACGTTCATCTGGCAGCCGAAAGTGCGCACCTGGTAGGTACGCGGCTGCACGGCAGCATGCGCGGGCATGGCGTCAGCTGCAGACGGGGAGTCCAGGGAGGGGGTGGTGCCGGCCGCTGGGGAGGGAATGGTCAAACTCACCTGTTAAGGGTAACGGGTCCGCGCCGCCGCCGCGCCGGAGGGTGCACCGGAGCCCGGGTTCAAGGGACGCCGGGTTCAATAGTCCGGGTCTGCTTCTGCCGCCGCTGCCACGGCTTCGAGCACCTCGCCCACGATCCTGAAGGCCTGCGAGGGCTGGTACCCCTTGCGTGCGAGCATCGAGGCCAGCCGTCTCGTGGTCTTGTCCCGCACCTCGCGGTCTTCGAATCCGGTGACGCCGCGAAGTTTGCGCTGGACGAGTTCCCGGGCCGCAGCCTCCTCGTCTTCGTCGCTGAGCTGTTCCAGGGCGATGGCGGCGGTGTCCGCGTCGATGCCCTTGTCCGCGAGTTCCCGCCGCAGGGCGCCCTTCGCGAGCTTTCGGCTTTGGGACCGGCTCCGGACCCACAGGTCCGCGAACTCCGCGTCGTCGACGAGCCGGACCTCTTCGAAGCGGTCCAGTACGGCTTCGGCGACATCGCCCGGGATGTTTCGCTCGGCCAGCTTCCGGGCAAGCTGAAGTCTGCTCTTGGGCGACGACGTCAACTGCCGCAGCACGATGGCCCGCGCTGCCGCCGCCGGATCTGCGTCCCGGCCGTGCTCGGGCGAAGGACGGGAACGACGGCGCCCGTCCCCCGGACTGTCCTCAGGCCCGGCGCGGCCGGCAAGGCCCGGGGCAGGACTCCCGGAGGAGAATCCTGCCCCTTTCCGCGCTCCGCGTCGTGAAGGCGTGCCTTCAGACACCAGGCCGTCAGAAGCCGTCAACGGCCTTCAGCTGCGGCGATGCTTCGGTCTCGGCCGGGGCCTTCACCCCGACGCCGAGCTTCTCCTTGATGAGACGCTCCAGTTCGGAGGCGAGCTCAGGGTTGTCGCGCAGGAAGCGGCGCGAGTTCTCCATGCCCTGGCCGAGCTGGTCGCCGTCGTACGTGAACCAGGATCCCGACTTCTTGATCAGGCCGTGCTCGACGCCCATGTCGATGATGCCGCCCTCACGGGAAATGCCCTGGCCGTAGATGATGTCGAACTCGGCGATCTTGAAAGGCGGGGCCATCTTGTTCTTGACGATCTTGGCCTTGGTGCGGTTGCCGACGGAGTCAGCGCCCTCCTTGAGGGTCTGGATCCGGCGGACGTCAATACGGATCGAGGCGTAGAACTTCAGGGCCTTGCCGCCGGTGGTGGTTTCCGGGGAGCCGAAGAACACGCCGATTTTTTCACGCAGCTGGTTGATGAAGATGGCGGTGGTCTTGGTCTGGCTCAGCCGGCCGGTGATCTTACGCAGCGCCTGGCTCATCAGGCGGGCCTGGAGGCCGACGTGGCTGTCGCCCATGTCCCCTTCGATTTCCGCGCGGGGAACCAGCGCGGCGACGGAGTCGATGACGATGACGTCCAGGGATCCGGAGCCGATGAGCATGTCCATGATTTCCAGGGCCTGCTCGCCGGTGTCCGGCTGGGAAACGAGCAGGGCGTCGGTGTCCACGCCCAGCCTGGCCGCGTATTCGGGATCGAGGGCATGTTCGGCGTCGATGAAGGCTGCGATGCCGCCCAGGCGCTGGGCGCTTGCCACCGCGTGCAGTGCCACCGTGGTCTTACCGGAGGATTCCGGACCGTAGATTTCAACGACGCGGCCGCGGGGCAGCCCGCCAATTCCCAGGGCTATGTCCAGTGCAATGGAGCCGGTCGGAATGACCTCAATGGGTGCACGGACTTCGTCGCCCAGGCGCATGACCGAGCCCTTGCCGAACTGCTTGTCAATCTGGGCAAGCGCTGCGTCGAGCGCCTTCTGGCGATCCGGGGCTGCGGCCATGGTTCACACCTCTAATGCTTTCTCGCTGTGGAGTGGCCGTATCGGCCCTTCGTCTGTCATCGCTGACCTGTCTTCACTGACGCTAGTGGCACCCACCGACAGAGTCGCCGGCCTGCACCGCGTATGTGGAAAGCGCGCTAGAAAAAGCATAGTCCCACCCGAACAGATATTCGAACAATCCGGCGGCGTGTCAGTGTTTGAGAGTGTCAGTGGTCGGCGTATCAGTGGTCGGCGTGTTCGGCCGGCCGCGGGTCAGCGCGCTTTGACGTCGCGGCCCAGCCGGCGCTCCGGCGGTACATCCTGGACGTCGCAGAGGGCCAGCCAGACCTGCCGCGGCGGCACGCCGGCGCTGAGGGCCTGGTCCGCCGTGCGGCCGCCCACTCCGGACAGGACCAGCGAGCTGCTGAGAACCCGGGAATAGCCTGCCCCGAACTCGTCGTCCATGAGCCGCCAAAAGTCACTGATTCGCACCAATAAAGTCTCTCACGGTGCGGGACTCTAGAATGGTTGCCATGAGCAACCCAAGCGAGGGCCCCGAGAATTCAATGAATTTTCCCGGGAACGCCGAGGATCCCCTGACCGCTGTAGAGCACCAGTTGAGCCTGCTGTGGCGCCGCGCCCGGTCCGTGTCCCAGCAGCTCTCGCGGCAGGTCCATCCCGACATGGAGCCGGCAGCCTACGGCCTTCTCAGCGTGATCCGCCGGAAGGGCCCGATCCGGTTGACCGAGCTGGCCTCCTGCATCGGCGTCGGAAAGCCTTCGGTGAGCCGGCAGATCGCATTCCTGGAAAACCTCGGCCTGGTTTCCAAGGAGGCCGATCCGCTCGATGGCCGGGCCCAGTCAATCAGCCTGACGGCCAGGGGCGAGGAGAAAATGCACCAGGTCCAGGACGCCCGGCGTGAGGTCTTCCGGGAGCGGCTGTCAGAGTGGCCGGCCGAGGAACTGCAGGCCTTCGCGGCCTACATGGCCAAGCTCAACGACACGTACGAGCGCGACGGCTTCCCCGGGGACGAGTCCGCGTAAGTACGCCTGAGCCCGTACTCCGGCGCACCGTCCCGGACGCGGAAAAGGTCCCCGGCACACCGCCGGGGACCTTCCTTAGATCGAATGGGGGCCGGGGCTAACGCGCCCCGGAGAGAAGGCCCTTGGCCAACTCGTCGTTCAGGTCCGAGTTGAGCTCATGGTCCAGGTCACGGCCGTAGCGCTGTGCGAACTCCTGCGGGACGGTGTCCGGAACTGCCACACCCTCGACGACGGCGACGCGGTCGCTGACTTCGCGGAGCATGCTGGAGAGCGGAACATCGAGGGCCGAGCAGATCGAGGAAAGGAGCTCCGAGGAGGCTTCCTTTTGGCCGCGTTCCACTTCGCTCAGGTAGCCCAGTGAAACGCGGGCACTGTGCGAGACTTCGCGGAGGGTACGGCCTTGGCGTTGGCGGACATCGCGCAGAACGTCGCCGATTTCGTGACGAAGTACAACCATCTTGCGCTCCTTCTGTTCGCTCTTAGCCTGATCGGCGAGGCCCACATCCTTCCAGCGGACAACGCCGTTTACGGATACGGGCTGCTTTACCATCTGTATCGCCTTGCTCCCTCGTATGTCGAGTCCGCCGCTACAGGCGAACTGTTGATGCCTTCATCCTAGGCGCCTCCCATATTCGGAGGCGACACAATCTAACAACTATTGGGAATCAACTTTTGTTCCCAGCAACTTTACGCAGGGTCGCCTGCCGGCGCCAGTACTTCCAGCAGGCGGTCCAGAGCCGCAGCGCAGGCCAGGGAGCGGATTTCCGCCCGGCTTCCCTCGAAGCTGTACGCGTACGAGGCCGACCCGTCCGCGGTGGCGATGCCGATATAGACCGACCCGATGTCCTGGCCTCCGTGCGGCTCGGGGCCGGCGACGCCGGTGGTGGACACGCCGATGTCGGCACCGCAGATCCGCCGGGCGCCGTCGGCCATGGCGGCGGCGACCTGCCCGTCCACGGCGCCGACGGCGTCCAGGAGGTCCCGCGGCACTCCGAGCACATCGGCCTTGACCGAGTCCTGGTAGGACACCACACCACCCTGCAGCATCCCGGAGGCACCGGGCGTATCGGCCAGGACCGCCGCGACCATGCCGGCGGTGAGGGATTCGGCGGTGGCGACGGTCAGCCCGCGGTCGATGGCTCCAGTCACGGCCTGTTCGGCGATGCGGTGAAGGTTGGGATGCAGGGTTGTCATGGCTTGCCCTCCTGGGTCTGCTGGTGCTGTGCCCGGATGCCGCTGGCGCGCAGCTTGAGGGCCTCGATGACGTATTCTCCGCCCGTCCAGACCGTGATGGCCAGGGCCACCATCATGACGGCGAAGGCCACAACCCCCAGCCACGGCACCAGGGCGCCCAGCGGAACGACGTACAGGAAGATGGCCGCCGTCTGGACGACGGTCTTGAGCTTTCCGCCCCGCGAGGCCGGGATCACGCCATAGCGGATGACGAAGAAGCGCAGCGCGGTGATCCCCCACTCGCGGACCAGGATCAGGACGGTGACCCACCACGGGAGTTCCTGGAGCAGGGAGAGCATCACCAGGGCGGAGCCGATCAGGAGCTTGTCCGCAATCGGGTCGGCGATTTTGCCGAAGTCGGTGACCAGTCCGCGGCTGCGGGCGATGTCGCCGTCGAGCTTGTCCGTGTAAATAGCGACGGCGAACGTCGCGGCGGCGACCCAGCGCCAGACGCCGTTTTGGCTGTCCAGCCCGGGCGCGTCACGCAAGAGGAACCAGACGAAGAACGGCACCAGCACAATCCGCAGCATCGTCAGGATGTTGGGCAGGTTCCAGATCCGCGAGGCGGAACCGGCACTCTTTGCGTCGGAGCTAGTCACCTTCCTAGGCTACCGTCTTCACACGCTACCGTCCGGTGAGCGACCAGGCGTCCTCGGAACCGTCTTCTTCATCAGAGGCGCCCCCGGACCCGCCGTCCGGGCCGTCTGCGCCGTCAAAGTACTGAGCTTTCTGCGTCCGGTTGTCCAGGTCCGCCGCCACGAGGTCTTCCGCGTAACCGCCCTGGGCGATGTTGGCGTTGGCGTTATCACTCAGCGCCGCGGTCTGGGAATCAGCGACGGCGGGCATGTCCATGCCCTTCATGGCTGCGAGGACGGCGGCGAGGTCATCCGGCTTGACCAGGACGTCGCGTGCCTTGGAGCCCTCGGAGGGACCCACCACGCCCCTGGACTCGAGCAGGTCCATGAGGCGGCCGGCCTTCGCGAAGCCGACGCGCAGCTTGCGCTGCAGCATGGAGGTGGAACCGAACTGGGTGGTGACCACCAGCTCGGTGGCCTGCAGCAGCACCTCGAGGTCGTCTCCGATGTCGTCGTCGATCTGCTTCTTCGGCGCCTCCGGGGCGACGTCGTCGCGGTAGACGGCCTTGAGCTGGCCCTTGACGTGTTCGACCACCTTGTGGATCTCGGACTCGGTCACCCAGGCACCCTGGACACGCATGGCCTTGGAGGCGCCCATCGGCAGGAAGAGCGCGTCGCCCTGGCCGATCAGCTTCTCGGCGCCCGGCTGGTCCAGCACCACGCGGGAGTCGGTGACGGAGGAGGTCGCAAACGCCATACGCGAGGGCACGTTGGCCTTGATCAAGCCGGTGACCACGTCCACGGACGGGCGCTGGGTGGCCAGGACGAGGTGGATGCCGGCGGCACGGGCCAGCTGGGTGATGCGGACGATGGAATCTTCGACGTCGCGCGGGGCCACCATCATGAGGTCGGCGAGTTCGTCCACGATCACCAGCAGGTACGGGTACGGGCGGATGACCCGCTTGGAACCCTCCGGCGCGTGGACCTTGCCGGCCCGGACCGCCTTGTTGAAGTCGTCGATGTGCTTGAAGCCGTAGTTGGCCAGGTCGTCATAGCGGGCGTCCATCTCGCGGACCACCCACTGCAGTGCCTCCGCGGCTTTCTTGGGGTTGGTGATGATCGGCGTGATGAGGTGCGGGACGCCTTCGTAGGCGGTCAGTTCCACGCGCTTGGGGTCCACCATGACCATGCGGACCTCGTCGGGCGTGGCGCGCATCAGGATTGAGGTAATCATGGCATTCACGAACGCCGACTTACCGGCACCGGTGGCACCGGCCACCAGGAGGTGCGGCATCTTGGCGAGGTTCGCCACGACGTAGCCGCCCTCGACGTCCTTGCCGACACCGATGACCATGGGGTGGTCCGTCCGCCGGGCGTTCTGGCTCCGGAGCACATCCCCCAGGGACACGGTTTCACGGTCCGTGTTGGGGATCTCGATGCCGATCGCGGACCGTCCGGGGATGGGGCTCAGGATGCGTACATCCGAGCTGGCGACGGCGTAGGAGATGTTCTTGGACAGGGCGGTGACGCGTTCCACCTTGGTGCCCGGGGAGAGCTCGATCTCGTAGCGGGTCACGGTTGGACCCCGGCTGAAGCCGGTGACCTGGGCTTCCACGTTGAACTGGTTGAGGGTCTCGGTCAGCGAGGCGACGATCGCGTCGTTGGCCTCGGTGCGCTCCTTCGGAATGGAGCCGGGCGTCAGGACGTCCGGCGCCGGCAGGGTGTAGGTGACGTCGCCGGCGAGGGAGAGCTGTTCGGTGCGCTGCGGAATCAGCGTAGGCAACGGCGGCGGCGTGACCGGCCGGGAAGGCACCTGCGCGGCTGCGGCGACGGCGGTGGCGGACGGAACGTTGAGGGAGCCGGCGGCCACCATGCCGGGGGTAACGAGCGGGATCGCTTCGGTGGCGTTCTCCCCCGCGGCCCCGGCAAACGTGGCCGCGGCGGCGCCGGCAGCGGCCGTACCGAGGCCCTGGGCCGCCTTGATCTTTTCGACGGCGATCTCAGCCTGGGTGGGCCGGCGCACGCCAGGCGCGACGGACCTGGAGCCCTTGGCCGCCGCGGCTGCTTCCTCATCTTCGATCAGGGCACGTTCGAAGGCCTCGTCGCCGACGTAACCGTCGAGGCCGGCGTCGGCGTCGCGGTCCTTGCCGAAGAGGCGGCGGCGCTTTTTCCTGGCCGGTGCGGGAGTGTCGTCTTCGTAGAGGTAGCTGCGGTCATGGCCGTCGCCGCCGTGGTTGTCGCCGCCGGCACGGTCCTGCAGATCGATGCCCATGAGGTGTTCATAGGCGTCCCGCAGCCGGCCGGGGATGGAGCCGAACGGCGTTGCCGTGACGATCAGCAGCGAGGTGAATGCGAGCACGCTATAGACCGCAACCGGGACGGCGGGGTGGATCGCCGCCAGCGGTGCGGCGGCGAGGTAGCCGAGCATGCCGCCGGCCTGGCGGAGGCCGTCGAAACCGTCGGCCACCGTCGGCTGTCCGCCAATGATGTGGGCCAGCCCGGAGCCGGCGAAGGTCATGGCCAGGAAACCGATCCCGACCCTGTTGTTGCCGCGGCCGTCGACGGGCTGGCGGAACAGCCGGAAGGCGCAGACGAAGAGCATGAGCGGCAGCAGCAGGGACATCCAGCCGAACGTGCCGTTGACGATCCCGTAGACCATGTCCGGGAACCAGCCCCGGAGGCCCCACCAGGCGAAGGTGGCGACGAAGACACCGAGGGCGAGGTTGAACACGGCGGCGCCGTCACGGCGGTCCTCGGGAGCGAGATCGCTGACGTCCGAGCCGATCCGGCGGACGCCCGCACCGACCACATGGGCAATGCCCAGCCAGGCGCCGGCCACGACCCGGACCAGCCAGGGCGCTCTGGGTTCGACGGCGGCCAGCTTCCGGGTGCGTGCGGTACCTGCCGGTCCCGAAGTCCTGGTGGATTTGGATGCAGCGGGGCCGGAGCTCCGGCCCGCCGGGCTGCCTGATTTACCGCTTGAGTTTCCTCTAGGCGCGGAGGAAGTACGTGTCGCCATACCAGCCACGGTACCCGACACCGGGCCGAAAACCGCGGATTTCCGGGCCTCGGCGGGAACCATGTTGCGGACCCACGGCCTTCCCCGGCCGCCGGTGACGCGTTTGCCGGCAACGCAAAACGGCCTTCCTCGCCGGCCCCGGCCAAAGGGCTGGGGCGGGTCAGGAAGGCCGTCTCGGTTCATCCGCGGAGGGCTCCCCGGGCGCGGGCTTAGGCCTCCAGGACCACCGGGATGATCAGGGGCTTGCGGCGGAGCTTGCGGTTGACCCAGGTGCCGACGACGCGGCGGACAACCTGCTGCAGCTGGTGCGTGGTGTGGTCCGTGCGGTTGAGCACGGCTTCCTCCAGTGCGGCGTTGATCTTGGGGATGATCTCGTCGAAGACCGAATCGTCCTCGGCCACGCCGCGGGCGTGGATTTCCGGTCCCGAGACCACCTTGCCGGTGGCGCGGTGGATGACCGTGATGATGGAGATGAAGCCTTCATCGCCGAGCGTCTGGCGGTCCTTCAGGTCTGCTTCCGTGACTTCGCCGACGCTGGAGCCGTCGACGTAGACGAAGCCGACCTCGACCTGGCCGACGATGTCGGCCTGGTGGTCCCGGAGGTCGATGACGGTGCCGTTGTCCGCGAGGAGGATGCTTTCCTCCGGAACGCCGGAGTCCAGGGCGATCTTGCCGTTGGCGATCAGGTGGCGGGTCTCGCCGTGCACCGGCATCGCGTTGAGCGGCTCAAGGATGTTGTAGCAGTACAGCAGCTCCCCGGCGGCGGCGTGGCCGGAGACGTGCACCTTGGCGTTGCCCTTGTGGATGACGTCGGCGCCGAGCTTGAGCAGGCCGTTGATGATGCGGAAGACCGCGTTCTCGTTGCCCGGGATCAGGCTGGAGGCGAGGATCACGGTGTCGCCCTGGCCGACGACGACCCGGTGGTCGCCGTTGGCCATGCGGGACAGGGCCGCCATCGGCTCGCCCTGGGAACCGGTGGACATCAGGACCACGCGGTTGTCCGGCAGGTTGTCGATGTTCTTGATATCGACCAGGATGCCCGCCGGCACCTCGAGGTAGCCGAGCTTCTCGGCGATGGCCATGTTGCGGACCATCGAGCGGCCCACGAAGGCTACCTTGCGGTTGTGGTTGGCGGCGGCGTCGAGGACCTGCTGGACCCGGTGCACGTGCGAGGAGAACGAGGCCACAATCAGGCGCTTGCTGGCCTGGCCGAAGAGCCGGTCCAGGGTGGGCCCGATGTCCTTCTCGGCGGTGGTGAAGCCCGGGACGTCGGCGTTGGTGGAGTCCGACATGAACAGGTCCACGCCTTCTTCGCCGAGCTTGGCGAAGTGGCGGAGGTCGGTGATCCGGCCGTCCAGGGGCAGCTGGTCCATCTTGAAGTCACCGGTGTGCAGCACGGTGCCGCCGGCCGTGCGGATGAACACGGCGAGGGCATCGGGGATCGAGTGGTTGACCGCGACGAATTCGCATTCGAACGGGCCGAACTTTTGAACCTGTCCCTCGGTGACCGTCTGCATGACGGGCTTGATCCGGTGCTCCTGCAGCTTTGCCTCGATGAGGGCCAGCGTCAGCCGGGAGCCCACCAGGGGAATGTCGGCGCGCAGGCGCAGCAGATACGGGACGGCACCGATGTGGTCCTCGTGGCCGTGCGTCAGGACGACGGCGACGATGTCATCGAGGCGGTTCTCGATGTAGGAGAAATCGGGCAGGATCAGGTCGACGCCGGGCTGGGTTTCCTCGGGGAAGAGGACACCACAGTCGACGATGAGCAGCTTGCCGTCAACTTCGAAGACGGTCATGTTGCGGCCGATCTCGCCCAGGCCGCCGAGCGGCACGATCCGCAGGGTGTCCTTGAGCAGTTTCGGCGGCGTGACAAGGCCGGGAAGGGCGGTTTGGGTCATAGTGCACTACTTTCCAGGCGGTTGCCGGAGAGGTCGTTGCCGATCAGAATAACCCCCGATCAGGAAAAGACCAGTCCCGCTTCCGCCAAGTCCTCGCGGATGGTTTCGATCTCGGCTTCGCCCGGCTCCACGAGGGGCAAACGGACAACCGAGTTGGGCAGGACTCCCTGCCACTTAAGAACTTGCTTTGCAGCAACAGCACCCTGAATGTGGGTCATCACTGCACGGACCACAGGGTCCAGTTCGAAATGTATGGTGCGGGCGGTAGCAAAATCGCCTGCAAGTGCGGCATCGATCATGGCGCGGAACTGCTTGGTGGCCACGTGCGCCGAAACGCTGACGAGGCCGACGGCGCCCGCTGCCATCCATGGCAGGGTCAGTCCGTCGTCGCCCGAGTAGACATCCAGATCAGTATTCGCCAGGACGCGGGTCACCGCAGCGAAGTCGGCCTTGGCATCCTTGAGCGCAACGATGCGCGGGTGGTCGGCGAGCCGGATCATGGTTTCGGGCAGGATCGGGACGCCGGCGCGGCCGGGAATGTCATAGACCATGACGGGGAGGTCGGCGGCGTCGGCGACGGCTTCGATGTGGGCCTGGATGCCGGCCTGGCTCGGCTTGTTGTAGTACGGCGTGACGATCAGCTGGCCGTGCGCTCCGGCTTTCGCGGCGCGCCTGGCCATCTCGATCGAGTGCGAGGTGTGGTTGGTGCCGGTCCCGGCGATCACCTTGGCGCGGTCCCCCACAGCCTCAACGATGACGCGGAACAGCTTTTCCTTTTCGTCGTCCTCCAGCGTGGAGGTTTCGCCCGTGGTGCCGGAGATGACGAGGGCATCATTACCGTCGTCGACGAGCTTATTGGCCAGCTCTGCGGACTTCTGGTAGTCGACCTCACCGTCGGTGGTGAAAGGCGTGACCATGGCGGTCACGAGGGTTCCGAACGTGTAAGAGCGAATGTCAGAGTCAGCCATGGTAAAAACGTTACCCTGTCTCCGGCGTGTTAGGACAATGCCGGCGGCGTGATGAAGATCAAATCCGGCCGGCAGGACGTTGCAGGGTCGCGGTCAGCACCTCGGTACCCGTGCCGCCGGCTTGGCGGATGACCCTTCCGTCCGGCCCCCAAAAACCGCTCAACCCGCAGGACGGGCCCAGCGGGGTGCTGCCGGCCAGGTTGGCGAGTACGGCGAAGATCCGGTTGTCCTTGGCCCGGGCGGCAAGATGGCGGTCCAGCTGGCTGTCCTCCCCCGCGGTGTAGAGGGCCGAGACGGCGTAGACGTCCGCCCCTGCCTGCGCGGCATCCAGGGCATGTCCGGAGTGGGCGGCGTCGAAACAGATGGCAAGCGCGATCTTCCAGCCGTCGAGTTCGAGGAGGACGGCCCCGTCCCCGGGCGTGAACAACCGGTTTTCCGGGCCGTGGAGCCTCGACTTGAACGCGTAGTCCACGGCACCGGAGGGATGGAGGGCGAGCGAGGCGAGCCGCGGTGTGCCGTCGGCTTCCTGGAACGGGGCACCGACGACTGCCGTGATGCCGGTCCGGCGGCAGATTTCCCGGATTCCGTCCAGCCGGCCGTCCCCGGCCGTCACCCACTGATCCGGGTCCGCCAGCAGTTCCAGCTCGTAGCCCGTGAGGGAAAGCTCCGGGAAAAGGACGAGCCTCGCGCCATGGGCGTCCGCATCCTCGATGAGGCGGATATGCTCCGGAACATTGGCGGCGATTCCGCCGTCGAGGGCCCGGTATTGGATGGCGGAGAGCGTCAGCGCTGTGGTCACCCTGCCATCCTAGGCAGCCCAGCGGCCACGGCGGACAACCCCGCGGCCACCCGGCGAGTCACTGCGGCGGAGAGGCATCGGCTGAGGGCGTTGCGCAGTAGCGGCTGACTGCGTGTTCGCGCAGGGACTCCGCCCAGGCGGAAAGGCGCTGCGAGGCGCGCACGTAGTGGAACAGTTCGGTGGGCGTCAGCGCTTCGAGGTCGGTCTCGGCGAGGCGGCGGGCAAGCTCGGCACCGGGTGTCTGCGCCGACAACGCCGTGCCCTCCCGATGCCACTGGAGGTCTTCCGCCGATTCGCCGGTAACGAGCTGCCGAAACAGGAAATCCACGACGCCCGGACTCATGGCCTTGAGCACACCGGGCGCCCCATCCGGAATTGCGCGACCCTGCAATGCTTGACCCTGCAATGTTTGACCTTGCCATGTTTGACCCTGCAAAGTTTGACCTTGAAAACCGGGCTCTGATGCGTTGTTCATGGCCTCATGGTATTCGAACATATATTCGAACACAAGGCCTGTGGAACTCCTGTGAACATGTCAGGGCCACTGCCTGCGGGGGCGTGGCGCCGGACGGACATGAGACGATCGGAAGATGACCCAGCGCGTAACGGCCTCAAATTCCCGGGCCGCCCGGGGCAAGCGGGCCGGCGCCCGGCTGGCCGGCATCGATGCCGCCCGCGGGCTGGCGCTCCTGGGCATGATGGCCACCCACGTGCTGCCCACCTTCGAGTCCAATGCCCAGCTCACCCCGACGTGGGTGGGGCTGGTGTTTTCCGGACGCGCCTCCGCCTTGTTCGCCGTGCTGGCCGGGCTCGGGCTGGCCCTGTCCACGGGAAAGCAGCTACCGCTCCAGGGCCCGGAACTGTGGGGTGCCCGGCGCGGCATCACCCTGCGCGCCCTCGTGGTCGGCGCCGTCGGGCTCTCGCTGGGCGGACTCGACGTCAATATCGCAATCATCCTGGTCCACTACGCAGTCCTGTTCCTCTGCGTGCTTCCGTTCCTCGGGCTGGGGGTCAAACGGCTGTTGGCCCTCGCCGCCGCCTTTGTGCTGGTCACTCCCGTGCTGGCTTTCCTGCTGCGGCCATGGCTCCTGGCGGCCACCCCGCCGCTGCACCTCGGACACAACCCCGGCTGGGAGGACCTCGGCACCCCGGCGGCCCTGCTCGGCGATCTCTTCCTGACCGGCTATTACCCCGTGTTCCAGTGGATCGCCTACCTGCTGATCGGCCTCGCCATCGGCCGGATGGCCCTCACGACGGCGGCCGTTCCGGCGCTGTTGCTGGCCGGCGGAGCCGTGGTGGCCATCCTGGCCAAATGGGCCAGCGCCGTGATGATGGAGGACTGGGGCGGCCGGGCTGCTTTGCAGGCGTCTCTGCGCGACCCGAGCTATCCGCTTGAGAGCGTCCTGCAGGTCAACCTGGCCGGCGTGGAACAAGCCGGATCGTGGTGGTGGCTGGCCACGAGTGCCCCGCACTCGGGCAACACGCTGGATCTGCTGCACACTTCGGGGGTCGCGGCCGCCGTCGTGGGCTTCTGCCTGCTGCTGGGCCGGCTTGCCGAGTGGGTCGAGCTGGACATGCTGCTCCCCTTGCGCGGCGCCGGCGCCCTGACGTTGAGCCTCTACACGGCCCATTTGTGCGTCATAGCGTCGCTGTACCAGAAGCCCCTCTGGCCCGGCTGGACGGTGGAGGGCATCTACTGGGCACAAGCCGTCGCCGTCCTGCTGATCGGGTCGGTCTTCGCGGCCCTGGCATGGCGCGGGCCGCTGGAATGGGTGGCCCATGCGGCCAACCAGCTGGGCCGGAACCAGCCGGCCCGCATCCGCTGAGCTAGGCTGCGGGCGTCCCGGCCGGTCAGGCCCGGAACAAGCGGACTGCGTCGCGCATCGAGGCGCGGGCGCGCTTGCGGTCACCCGCGGCGTCGTAGGCGCAGCTGAGCCGGAACCAGGAGCGCCAGTCCTCCGGCGCCGCTTCCGTCTCGGCGCGGTATTTCTCGAATTCGAGGTCCGCGGCCTCGCGGATGATCCGCCCGGCCGGGGTGCGTGGGAGCGTGTCCTCCGGCAGCCCGCCTTCGGCTTCGAGGATTTTCGCCAGCTGTTCGGTGCGGGCGCCGAACAGCAGCTCCCGGACCAGGGCCCAGGCCCCGACCAGCGGGAGGAGCAGGTAGGCGACGCCGATGGCCTTCGCCACGAGGTTGGGATCGGACATCAGCAGCACGGAGCGCTGGAAGGACACCACCAGATAGAACACCAGCAGCAGGGTGACGGCGCCGACCCAGATCTTGGTGCGGTTGGCTTTCAGGGCGGTCAGCACATTGGCCACGGCGCTCAGAGTCCCAGGTCCAGATAGCCGTCGAGGCCCACGGTGAGGCCCGGGTTCGCGGCAACGTCGCGGATGCCCAGCAGCACGCCGGGCATGAAGGAGGCCCGGTCGAAGGAATCGTGCCGGAAGGTCAGCTGCTCCCCCGGCCCGCCCAGCAACACTTCCTGGTGCGCCACGAGTCCGCGCAGCCGCACGCTGTGCACACGCACGCCGTCGACGTCGCAGCCCCGCGCACCGGGGCGTTCGCTGGTGGTGGCATCCGGGCTGGCGGGGACGCCGGCGGCGGCTCGCTCGGCCGCGATCAGCGCGGCGGTGCGCACGGCCGTTCCTGAGGGGGCGTCCACCTTGTCCGGGTGGTGCAGTTCGATGATTTCGACCGATTCGAAGTACCGGGAGGCCTTGGCGGCGAAGGCTGAGGCGAGGACCGAGCCCAGGGCAAAGTTGGGGGCAATCAGGACGCCGACTTCCTGGCCGGCGAGCAGTTCCTCGAGTCGTGCCAGCCGGTCCGCGTCCCAGCCGGTGGTGCCGACGACGGCGTGCATGCCGTGTTCGACGGCGAAGCGGACGTTGGCTTCGGTGCTTTCCGGAACCGTCAGGTCCACCACGATCCGGGCGCCGGCGTCCACGAGCGTGTCGAGGGAATCGTGCCGGCCAAGGGCCGCCACCAGCTTGAGGTCCGCGGCGGCTTCGACAGCCCTTACCGCTTCGGCGCCCATGCGCCCGTTCGCGCCCAGCACGGCGACTGCGAGTTGTTCGGTCATGCCATCAACCCTACCGCCGGGGCCGCTGCCTTCCTGAACCGGCGGACTTGGGTTACAGGCCTGTTCCGCGGTGCCGTAGACCTGGCGACCCGATGGTTTATACCAACCCCGCGACTGTCAGGCTGGATTGACGGCACCGACTTGTCAGTCTAAACTGACAGGCATGGAACCTGACGAACTGTCCGCGCATATTCATTCACTTGACCCCGCGGTCGGTCTACGGGCGGTCGGTGCCCTTCATCGCCTGGCAGAACAGGTCGAGGCGGCGCAGGTAAGAGCTGCTCGACAACAGGGATGGACCTGGGAGCAAATCGGTGACGCCCTTGGCGTCTCGCGGCAGTCCGTCCACGCAAAATACCGAGAGTGAGATCACGATGTTTGAACGATTTGCCGACGACACCCGTAAGATCGTTGGCTTTGCAATGGAAGAGGCCCGCGACAGCGGCGACAAGCGCCTGGGCACGGATCATCTGTTGCTGGGGGCGCTCCACGATCCCGGTCCGGCCGGCATTCTTGGTGTCACGCTCGATGAGGCAAGGGCAGCGGCAGCGACGCTTGACCGCGCGGCCCTCGCGTCAATCGGAATAGACGCCCAGGGCTTTGAACGCGCCACTATGCCCAGCCGAGGAAAAAAGCCGCCCTTCAGCTCAGGTGCCCGGTCGGTCATGGAAGGCATGCTTCGGTACGCCATAAACCAGAAGTCACGACAGATCACCACCGCGAATCTTCTGCTGTCGCTGCTGGACCGCGAAGAACATGATCCGGCGGCCTCGCTCCTCAATGAACTGGCGGTCGACCGCGCCGAGGTCCGGCACAGGGTCCTTTCCGCCTGATCGCGGGCTACCCGCCCTCAGACCGGCCTTACTCGCCCGCGCCGACCCACTCGACCGTGCCGTCGGTGAAGAACTGTTCCTTCCAGATGGGGACCTGCGCCTTGATCCGGTCCACCAGCTCCGAGCAGACCGCGAAGGCCTGGCCGCGGTGTGCGGCCGAGACGGCGCAGACCAGGGCCGGGTCGCCGATCTCTAGCATGCCGATCCGGTGCGCCGCCCAGATCCGCACCGGTTGGCCCTGCCCCGGCTGGCCGTGCACGTGCTGGCCGTGCCCGGAGGCGGTTTCACCGCCGGGGCCCCCGGCAGCGGCCTGCTCGGCGACGAGGGCCCCAACGACGTCGGCCATCACCTGGTGCGCCGTCGGGTGCGCGCTGTAGCTGAGCCGCTGCACCGGCTTGCCGCCGTCGTGGTTGCGGACCACACCGCTGAAGCTGACCACTGCTCCGGCGGTGTCCGATTCGACCGCGGCGATGGCCTGGTCCACGGAGATCGGTTCGGCGCTGAGCACCGCGTGTACCACTTCAAAGGTTGATTCAGTGCCCATGGCTGCCTTCCAGCTGGTCGCAGAGGTGTCCGAGGATGGGATCCAGCACGCTCAGGCCGTCCATGACGCCCTTCGGGGATCCGGGGAGGTTGACGATGAAGGTCTGGCCGGCCGCGCCAGCGTGGCCCCGGCTGAGCATGGCCATCGGTGTCTTGGCCGCTCCCGCGCTCCGGATGCCTTCCATGATGCCCGGGATCTCGCGGTCCAGCAGCGGAAGGGTCTGTTCCGGGGTGGCGTCTGTGGGGCTGAGGCCGGTGCCGCCGCTGGTGATGATGACGGCGGGCTGCTGGGTCAGGAGGGCGCGGAGGGCGGCGCCCACCGGCGCCCCGTCCGGGACCACGAGCGCAGGGAACGCCTCGAAGCCGTGTTCGGTAAGCCAGTCGATGATGACGGGGCCGGTGAGGTCGTCATAGACGCCGGCCGCGGCCCGCGTGGAGGCGATCACGACGCCGGCCTTCCGCCCGGTCGCTTCGCCGTGGCGGTGGGGTTCGGGCATGCTCATATGGTCCAGTCCCCGCTCTTGCCGCCGCTTTTGGCCAGCACTTTGATGTCGTTCAGGACCGCGTTCTTGTCCACGGCCTTGATCATGTCGTACACGCTGAGCGCGGCCACCGAGGCAGCGGTCAGCGCTTCCATCTCGACGCCGGTGACGCCGCGGGTCTTGACCGTGGCGAACACGGTGACCGAAGCGGTGTCGAGCTCGAAGTCGACCGTGACCTTGGCGATCGGCAGCGGGTGGCACAGCGGGATGAGTTCAGCGGTTTTTTTGGCGGCCATGATGCCGGCGATCCGGGCGACGGCCAGGGCGTCGCCCTTTGGCAGGTCGCCGGAGCCCAGGAGGGCCAGGACCTCGGCCGTACTGTTGACCGTGGCGGTGGCCGTGGCCTCCCGCGTTGACTCGGCCTTGTTGGACACGTCCACCATCTGGGCGGTGCCGTCCTGGCGCAGGTGGGTCAGGACGGGTTTTCCGGCTTCAGCGGTAACGGCGTCCGCGTTAACACTTGGCGGGTATCCCGCTGTGGTAGTTCCGATCGTGGGGATTTCTGCATCGTTCACAACATCCATACTTCCACCTCTGCGCCTTCGGCGAGCGCGGCAATTCCTTCGGGGACGTGGATGAGGGCGTTCGAGTGTGCCAGGGCGCTGACCAGGTGCGAGCCTGCGCCGCCTTCGAGGCGGACCGTGCCGTCCGGCTGGAGTGTGCCGCGCCGGATCTGGTGCTTGCCCTGCGGGGACGTCAGTGCTTCGGCCAGCCGGACCCGGACCGCCGGACGCGGCGCGGGCGAGCCGAACAGGGCGCCGAGTACCGGGCGCAGGAACATTTCGAAAGACACAAGGCAGCTCACGGGGTTCCCCGGGAACCCGAGGACGGGGACGCCGTCGAACGTTCCGATCCCCTGCGGGCCGCCCGGCTGCATGGCGACACCGAGGAACTCGACGTCGTGGCCTTCCATCGCCTGCCGGACCACCTCGTAGGCGCCCTGGCTGACGCCGCCGGTGGTGACGATCAGGTCCACGTCCGGGGCGGGCCGGCGCAGCAGCTTGGCGAGTTCCTCGGGCCGGTCCGTGGAGATCCCGGTCCTGGTCACCGCCAGGCCCGCCTGGCGCATCGAGGCTTCGAGCAGGGTTCCGTTGGAATCGTAGATCTTGCCGGCCTGCAGCGGGCTGCCGGGCTCCACCACTTCGTCGCCGGTGGTGACGAGCAGGATCCGCAGGGTGGGGTAGACAGCCACCTCGGTGAGCCCGAGCGCGGCCAGCAGTCCCAGCTGTCCCGGTCCCAGGAACGTCCCGGCGGCCAAGGCAGTTTCTCCGGCGTGGATGTCGCTGCCGGCGTCGCGGACGAAGTTCCCGGCCGGGGCGGCGGGCAGGGTGACCGTGGCCGGTTCCCCGGGCGCGGGAAAGGAGTCCGGCACGGCCTGTTCAATGGGCACGACGGCGTCCGCTCCCGGCGGCATCATGGCCCCGGTCATGATGGGGGCGGCCGTGCCGGGGGCGAGTTCCTGCGGGGCGGCTCCGGCGGGGATGGGCGCCACAACGCGCAGTTCCCTGCCACCGTCGGGCACGTCCGCGCTGCTGATGGCGAAGCCGTCCATCTGGGAGTTCGCGAAGGGCGGAAGGTCCACCGGCGCCACGATGTCCGCCGCGAGTCCCCGTCCGAGTGCCGCGAGCAGCGGGAGCATTTCAATCCGGTCCGGAGTGCGGAGCCGGGCCAGCAGCCGGCGGACCGCCTCGCGGTGTGCTTCCACGCTGACGCGCCGTGTCTGGGTGCGGTGCATGCGTTCGTGTCCCCTCGTCGTGGGCCTTTGTCTTGGCTCGCCGGCCCGGCTCCCTGGCCCAGCGTGTTGGCCCGGTGTGTTGGCCCGGCCGGCTAGGACTTCACGTCAACTCTAACCGTGTGATAGCCGGTGGCCCCGTCGGGCACCACCGGGGCGCGGCCCTCCACCTGCGGGACCCCATTGAGGTCCGTGGCCCGGACCTGCACCTCGTGCTGCCCCGGGGTCAGCGGCAGGGCCAGCTTCCACTGGTACCAGGTGTCCTTGGAGATCCCGGGGGCCAGCTCGGCCTGCTGCCAGTCACCGCGGTTGACCCGGAGCTCCACCCGGCCGATCCCGGTGTGCTGGGCCCAGGCGACCCCGCCGAAGGCCACCGAACCGGCGCTCACGGAGCGGCCGTCCCGGGGCACATCGATGCGGGAAGAGGTCTTGATGGGTCCCCGCTCGCTCCAGCCCCGGGGCGTCCAGTATCCGACGTCGTCCGCGAAGCGCGTCACCTTGAGCTCGGCGACCCACTTGGTCGCCGACACGTAGCCGTACAGGCCGGGGACGATGAGCCGGACCGGGAAGCCGTGCTCCAGGGGAAGCGGTTCACCGTTCATGCCGACGGCCAGCAGCGCGTCCCGGCTGTCCGTCAGCACCTCCAACGGTGTGCCGGCGGTCCAGCCGTCCGTGCTGCGGGACAGCACCATGTCCGCGCCGTCCTTCGGGCCGGCCAAGGCCAGCAGTTCCCGGACCGGCCAGCCGAGCCAGCGGGCGTTGCCAATCAAGTCCCCGCCCACCTCATTGGAGACGCAGGCAATGGTGACGTGTCGTTCGACCAGGGGTTTGGCGAGCAGGGTGGCGAAGTCCAGTGAGATCTCGCGCTCCACGAGTCCGGTGACCTTCAGGGTCCAGTGGCCCGGGTCCACCACCGGGACGCGCAGTGCGGTGTCAATCCGGTAGAAGTCCTTGTTGGGGGTCACCAGCGGGCCCACACCCTCCAGCCGGACCTCGGCGCCGGCCGGGATCGGCGGAGCCGGGGACACTGCCGCGGGGAGCGCCAGCTTGCTGCGCAGTTCACTCACGACGGCGGCGGCCCCCCGAAACGTCGCGGCGAGCACACCGGCGACCGCCGCGACGGCGGCCGTTCCGCCGAGCGCTTGGAAGAAACGGCGGCGGGAAGGAGTCTGCGCCTTCGGGGCAATACCCACCTGGACATGACTTTCTGGTGCGGTGCTGTCGGAAGCACCGCCAGCCGGGCCTCCCGACGTCGGGCTCTCCAGGAGCTGACTTTCCACAAGCCCGGCTTCGGTTTGCCACTCCCCCAGCCACCGGACCAGCCACCGCAGCAGGATCATGCCTACGGCGGCGGCGAGCAGCGGGGCCGGGATCGCGTTCGCGGTCAGTTCTGCCCGGCCCAGAACGGCCACCAGCCCCACCACGCCGAAGACGGCAATGACGGCCACCCCGGCGGAGCGGCGCCGCAACTCCACGATTCCGGACAGGGCAGCCAGCGCGGCGATGGCGAGCCCCATGCCGCCCAGCAGCGCGGCCTTGTCCGCCGTGCCGAAGAGCGAAATGGCCCAATCCTTGACGCCCGGCGGGACCGCATCGATCACGGCGCCGCCAACAGCGGTCACCGGGGAGAGCGCGGGGCTCATGAGTCCTGCCGCGAGCTCCCCCAGGGCAAGCCCCGTGCCGACGGCCGCGACTCCGGCCGCCGCGGCCCAGCCGGTCGCTTGCCGGTCCGGACGGCGCCGGAGGGGACTGTGCTGCCCAGAGTTACGCTGCTCAGGGTTACGCTGCTCAGAATCAGGCAGCCGGGCGCTCCGCCGGCTTGGCCACGGGGTGGCAGCAGGCGTGCTGGGCTGCCCATGCGGGGAGGTGTTCACTCCTCCAGCATAGGTTCGCAAGGAGTCCGCGGCACCGCCCGCCGGACGGCATCTTGGCTCAGCCTGGCTCCGCCGCCCTGGCGTCACGGCGTCGGGACCCGGCGGGATGCCGTGGGATGCCAAAGGGATGCCAAAGGGATGCCGTGGGATGCCAGCGGCGGAATCCTGTGGCTCAAGAGGCGTGATGCCGGCGCCGAGGTGGCGTAGCCTGATTTTATGAGTGTTCAGCTTGGTATTCCCCAGCCCCGCACGGATGACGGCCCCGGCGCGGGCACTTCCGGCCCGCAGTTGCCCGGGCGCCCGGCCGAGATGCCTGCTGGCCTCGTCGACCGCTACGGCCGCCGTGCCACGGACATGCGGCTTTCCCTGACGGACAAATGCAATCTGCGCTGCACCTACTGCATGCCGGCCGAAGGCCTGGAGTGGCTGTCCAAGCAGGCGGTGATGTCCGCGGCGGAAATTGTCCGGATCGTGCGGATCGGCGTCGATATGCTGGGCGTGCGTGAACTGCGGCTCACCGGCGGCGAACCGCTGGTCCGGGCCGACCTGCTGGACATCATTTCGGCGCTCCGCCAGGCCCACCCTGACCTTCCGATCTCCATGACCACAAATGCCGTGGGCCTGGACAAGAAAGCGGCCGGACTCAAGGCCGCCGGACTCTCCCGCATCAACGTCTCGCTGGACTCGCTCCATGAGGAAACTTTCACGCAGCTGACCCGCCGCCCCTTCCTGAACAAAGTCCTGGCCGGCGTGGACGCCGCCTGGGCCGCCGGGCTGGGCCCCGTGAAACTCAACGCAGTGCTGATGCGGGGCATCAACGACGTCGAGTCCCCGGCCCTGCTGGCCTGGGCGCTGGACCGCGGCTACGAGCTGCGCTTCATCGAGCAAATGCCGCTCGACGCCGACCACGGCTGGACCCGCCGGAACATGATCACCGCCGCGGAAATCCGTGAGCTGCTTTCCGTCGATTACGTGCTCAGCACTGATCCGAGGGACCGCGATGGCGCCCCGGCGGAACGCTTCGAGGTCCGGGCGCGCGTGCCCGGCACGGCCGAGGCGATCGGCCCCGTGCTGGGAACGGTGGGGATCATCGCCTCCGTGACCGAGCCCTTCTGCTCCGATTGCCGCCGCACCCGCATCACGGCCGAGGGCAAGATCATGAGCTGCCTGTTCTCCCGCGAGGAAGTGGACCTGCTGGGGCTGCTCCGCGAAGGCGCCAGTGACGAACAACTTGCCGGGCGCTGGCAGGACGCCATGTGGATCAAGCCCAAGGCCCACGGTATGGACCACGTGGGACTGGACGCTCCGGACTTCGTCCAGCCGGACCGCAGCATGAGCGCCATCGGAGGCTGAACCACCTGTGAACGTACGTTACTTCGCTGCCGCGCGCGCTGCCGCCGGCGTCGACGAGGAGCGCTTTGACCTCCCCGCGGACGCCACCGTCGCGTCGCTCCTGGAAGCAATCCTCGCCGTCGAGCGCCCGGAACCCCCGGCCGGGACGCCGCCGCTGGCGCGCCTGCTGTCCCGGAGCAGCTTCCTGCTCAACGAGGTGGCAGTGCGGAACCGTGCCACGGCACTCAAACCGGCCGACGTCGTCGACGTGCTGCCGCCGTTCGCCGGCGGCTAAGCGACGCTCCCTCAAATCCTGCGACCTTCACGGCGACCCTGCCTCACATCCCGTGAGGGAGCGTCCCTGGAATTGGCGCAGAACGTGAGGGAGCGTCCGGGTGAGGGAGGCTAAGGGGAGCCTCAGGCGGGAACGCTGGCGCCCTTGGATGCTCCCCCGGCCACGCGTCGGCAGACCGAGGTCATGAACGGGGTGAACTCGATTGCTTTGCCCAGCCGGAGTCCGGCGCTGTGCGTCAGCACGCCGTCGTCCACCCGGAAGGTATGCCGCGCGGTGCCGCGGTCGCTGCGCCGCTCCATGGTGAGGACACCCTCCTGCCAGCTGGCGCGCGCGGGCGGCTCCGGGGGCAGTCCGCCGCTGTTCACGTGGTACCAGAGGGTGTCCGGGCGGTCGGGGTCCACGGTGAAGACGCCGTGGCCCTCGGAGCTGCTGCCGTCGGCCTCCGTGTGCCGGTAACTCTGGGTGATGGCCAGGCCGGCTGCCGCCCGGGCGAAGGTCAATTCAATGGCCGCGGCCCGGGCCGGCCCCCAAGGCGTGGCCTCCCACTGCGTGGTGCCGGTCCACTGCCCCAGGAATGCCTCAAGCGCCTCGTGTGCACTGCCTGGCAGCGGCCGGTCCATGGTTTCCTTTCCAGGTGGGGTCCTCCCGAGTGACCCCGCCCCCATCATCACGCGGTGCCGCCTGTGCTGTCTAGGCCCTGTGCTGTCTAAGTCCCGGGCGGGCCGGGGCCTTCAAGGACTCGCAAGCCTCAGAGGCCGAAGGTCTCCGTTTCCTCGAAGGGTCCCACCACGGTGACGGTCCGCGGGGCGGCCGCGAGCTCGCGGGCCAGCTCCTGGACCTCGGCCGCGGTCACGGCCTTGATCTGGCGCAGCGTCTCGTCGATGTCCTGGTACTCGCCGGACACCAGCTCGGCGCGGCCCAGCCGGGACATCCGGGATCCGGTGTCCTCCAGGGCCAGCACGATTCCGCCGCAGAGCTGACCGACGGCCTTGCGGAGCTCCTCGTCGGAGATGCCGCCCTCGGCCAGCTTGTCCAGTTCGGCGCCGAGGAGCTCCAGCACCTGCCGGACTTTCGACGGCGTGCAGCCGGCGTACATGCCGAAGTAGCCGGCGTCGGCGTAGGAGGAAGCGAAGGAGTAGGTCGAGTAGACCAGCCCGCGCTTCTCCCGCACTTCCTGGAAGAGCCTGGAGGACATGCCGCCGCCGAGCACCGCGTTGAGCACGCTCATGACGAAGCGCCGGTCATCGGTGGCAACGATCGTGGGGCAGCCCATGATGATGTTGGCCTGCTCCACGGGGCGCTTGACCACATGCAGCCCGGCGGTACCGGCAATGTCGGCGCGCTGGGTGGGGCGGCGCTGGACCGGCGACGCATCCGGCTCAAGGCTCCAGCCGGCGGAATGCAGGGCATCCACCACCAGGCCGCAGACGACGTCGTGGTCCAGTCCCCCGGCCGCGGTGATGACGAGCTCGTCGGGGCGGTAGTAGCGGCGGTAGTGGTCCCAGACCGAGTCGCGGGCGACGGCCCGGATGGCGTCCGGGGTGCCGCCGATCGGGCGGCCGAGCGGGTGGGTTCCCAGCACGGCGGCGACGAAGTTCTCGTGCGCGACGTCGGTGGGGTCGTCGCTGTCCATCGCGATTTCCTCAAGGATGACGTCCCGTTCCTGCTCCATCTCCTGCGCGTCCAGGACCGCACCGGTGATCATGTCCGCGATGACGTCGATCGCCATGGGAAGGTCGGTGTCCAGCACCCGGGCAAAGTAGCAGGTGCTTTCCTTCGCGGTGGCGGCGTTTGATTCCCCGCCGACCTCGTCGAAGGCCGAGGCGATCTCCAGTGCGGTGCGGCGCTTGGTGCCCTTGAAGAGGAGGTGCTCCAGGAAGTGCGTGGAGCCGTGCTGGCCGGGAGCCTCGTCGCGGGAGCCGACCCCGACCCAGAAACCGATGGTGGCCGAGCGCTGGCCGGGCATCGCTTCAGTGAGCACGCGGACGCCGCCGGGCAGGACCGAGCGGCGCACTTCTGAACCGCCGTCGGCTCCGTGGATCAGGGTGTCAGCGTGCTGGTTCTGCTCTAGCGGCAGGGGTACGACAGTCATCAAGGCCTTTCAGTAAACATGTGCCAAATCTGCCTGCAATCGTACCAGCGGGACGCTACCCCAACGGTCCGGCAGCGGCACTTACGGCGACGGCTTAAACGGCGGCGGGGCCGGTGGATGATCCACCGGCCCCGCCGCTTGGAACAGGTCAGACTATTCTGCGGACTCCAGGGAGACCTCAGCGTTGTCGGCGTGTTCTGCGTTTTCTGAGCCTGCCTCGCCAGCCACAACGGGCGAGAGGGACAGCTTTCCGCGGTCGTCGATCTTGGTGATTTCCACCTGGATCTTCTGGCCCACGGCGACGACGTCCTCGACGTTGTCAACGCGCTTGCCGCCGGCGATCTTGCGCAGCTCGGAGATGTGCAGGAGGCCGTCCTTGCCCGGGGTCAGGGAAACGAAGGCGCCGAAGGTGGTGGTCTTGACCACCGTGCCCAGGTAGCGTTCGCCGATTTCCGGGATCTGCGGGTTGGCGATGGCGTTGATCGCGGACCGTGCTGCGTCGGCAGACGGGCCATTGGTGGCGCCGATGTAGACAGTTCCGTCGTCCTCGATCGAGATGTCGGCTCCGGTGTCTTCCTGGATCTGGTTGATCATCTTGCCCTTCGGCCCGATGACCTCGCCGATCTTGTCTACCGGGATCTTGACCGCGATGACGCGCGGCGCGAACTCGGAGAGCTCGTCCGGGGTGTCGATCGCGGAGTTCAGGACGTCCAGGATGTGCAGGCGCGCTTCGCGGGCCTGCTTCAGGGCGGCGGCCAGGACCGAGGCCGGGATGCCGTCGAGCTTCGTGTCCAGCTGGATGGCCGTGACGAACTCGGCGGTGCCGGCAACCTTGAAGTCCATGTCGCCGAAGGCGTCTTCGGCGCCGAGGATATCGGTCAGGGCGGCGTAGCGGGTCTGGCCGTCGACCTGGTCAGAGACCAGGCCCATGGCGATACCGGCAACGGCAGCCTTCAGCGGCACGCCTGCGTTGAGCAGGGACAACGTGGAGGCGCAAACGGAACCCATCGACGTCGAACCGTTGGAGCTGAGAGCCTCAGACACCTGGCGGATGGCGTAGGGGAATTCCTCGCGGGAGGGCAGCACCGGCATGATGGCGCGCTCTGCGAGGGCACCGTGGCCGATTTCGCGGCGCTTCGGGGAACCGACGCGGCCGGTCTCGCCGGTGGAGTACGGCGGGAAGTTGTAGTTGTGCATGTAGCGCTTGCGCGTCACGGGAGACAGCGAGTCGATCTGCTGTTCCATCTTGAGCATGTTCAGCGTGGTGACACCCATGATCTGGGTCTCGCCGCGTTCGAAGATGGCCGAGCCGTGGACGCGGGGCAGAACCTCAACCTCGGCGGTGAGCTGGCGGATGTCCGTCAGGCCGCGGCCGTCGATGCGGATCTGGTCCGTGAGGATGCGCTGGCGCACAACCTGCTTGGTGACGGAGCGGAAGGCTGCGGACAGCTCCTTCTCGCGGCCTTCGAACTGGCCGGCCAGGGAAGAGGTGACCTCGTCCTTGAGCTCGTCCGATGCGGTGTCGCGTTCCTGCTTGTCGGCAATCTGGAAGACAGCGGCCAGCTTCTCGGCGGCAGCGGACTCCACAGCGGAGTAGACGTCGTCCTGGTAGTCCAGGAAGACCGGGAACTCGACGGTCGGCTTGGCGGCGCGGGCTGCCAGGTCGGACTGTGCTTCGCAAAGGGCCTTGATGAACGGCTTGGCAGCCTCGAGGCCTTCCGAGACAACCTCTTCGGTCGGGGCGGTAGCGCCCTGTTCCTTGATGAGGTTCCAGGAGTTGTCGGTGGCTTCGGCTTCAACCATCATGATGGCGACGTCGTCACCGGCGATGCGGCCGGCGACAACCATGTTGAAGACAGCGTTCTCAAGCTGGGAGTGCTTCGGGAACGCAACCCACTGCGAGCCGTTCTCGTCGGCGACGAGGGCAACGCGGACGCCGCCGATCGGGCCGGAGAAGGGCAGGCCGGAAAGCTGGGTGGACATCGAGGACGCGTTGATCGCGACCACGTCGTAGAGCTCGTCCGGGTTGATGGAGAGCACGGTGACGACGATCTGGACCTCGTTGCGCAGGCCCTTGACGAAGGCGGGGCGCAGCGGGCGGTCCATCAGGCGGCAGGCCAGGATGGCTTCCGTGGAGGGGCGGCCTTCGCGGCGGAAGAACGAGCCCGGGATGCGGCCGGCGGCGTACATGCGCTCTTCGACGTCGACGGTCAGCGGGAAGAAGTCGAAGCCTTCACGCGGGTGCTTGCCGGCGGTGGTGGCGGACAGCAGCGCGGTCTCCTCGTCGAGGTAGACCATCGCTGCGCCGGCTGCCTGCTTGGCAAGGCGGCCGGTTTCAAAGCGGATTACACGCTTGCCGAAGCGGCCATTGTCAATGACTGCTTCTGAGAACTGGATTTCGGGACCCTCCATAGAGAGTCACCTCCGTTTCATGGTTCACGGAGCCCAGCCGCATCAACCCAGTCCAGCATCTGTCTACTGGCCTGCACTGCACCCGGTCATCGATCGAGACCCACGGGCCGGGCCTCATTTCCTTGAAGCCGTTCCCGGAGATCACTACCGAGGACCGCGAATGCGTGATGCGGTTGATCCTCCTGTTGAGTTTTGTTTGAAGAAGGCGGCCCTTTCCGTTCCGGAAGGGGCCGCCCCCTAAAGCTGACTAGCGGCGCAGGCCGAGACGCTCGATGAGCGCACGGTAGCGGGTGATGTCAGTGTTCTTGAGGTAGGTCAGCATGCGCTTGCGACGACCGACCATGGCCAGCAGACCGCGCTGGGTGTGGTAATCGTGCTTGTGCACCTTCATGTGCTCAGTGAGATCCTTGATCCGCTGAGTCAGGACTGCAACCTGGACCTCCGGCGAACCGGTATCGGCCTCGGACGTTGCGAAATCCTTGATGATGGACTGCTTTACAGCGGCTTCAAGTGCCACGATGACTCCTAGAGATGTGCCGTGAGGCCCGAGTCAGTAACTCACTGCCGGGGGTGCCGCGCCGGATCGCCGTTCTGAAACAGAGGGTTTTCCGTACACACCAAGAACCAGCCGCCACGGACTGCAGCCGGATCCAACGTTTAGTTTACCGGCACGCTTGTGATCTTGTCGAAACCGGCGCCCTGCAGCCGTTCCCGGATGGCGGCGACGCCGCGGTGGAGCTCAGCGAAAGAGGTACTCAGGGGCGAGAGTCCGATCCGGATGCCGTGCGGCGCACGGAAATCCGGAATGACGTCCTGCTCCCACAGGGTCGCCGTCATTTCCCGGAAGACAGGGTGATCCACCGTGATGTGGCTGCCCCGCAATTCCGGCTCCCTCGGGGTTGCGAGCGTCACGCCGGCCGGCGCGAGCCAGGCGTCGTGGAGTTCGACGGCGAACGCGGTCAGCTTCCGCGATTTCTCCCGCACGGCTGCCATCCCGGCCTCCTCGAGCAGGTCAAGCGTCCCGCGCATGGCGAGCATCCCGAAGATGGCCGGGGTGCCGCTGAGGAAGCCCCGGATGCCGGCTGCGGCCTCATAGCCGGGGCCCATTTCAAAGGCGTCCTTGCGTCCCATCCAGCCCCAGATCGGCTGCTGCAGGCCGGGCAGGTGCCGGGCGTTGACGTAAGCGAACGCAGGCGAGCCCGGTCCCCCGTTCAGGTACTTGTACGTGCACCCGGCGGCAAAATCGACGCCTGCCGTGTCCAGGCCGATCTCCACCGAGCCGGCGGAGTGGCACAGGTCCCACACGACCAGCGCGCCGGCGTCGTGCACGGCAGCGGTGATCCCCGGCAGATCCGCGAGGAACCCGGAGCGGTAGGCGATCTGGCTCAGGACCACGACGGCGGTGGCCGGCCCGGTGGCGGCCCGCACCTGCTCCACGGTCACGCCGGAGGCGGGATCGGCGTCGATCCAGCGCAGCGTCAGTCCCTCCTCGCGGGCGATGCCCTCGACCAGGTAGCGGTCGGTGGGGAAATTGTCCGTGTCCAGCACGATTTCGGTCCGCGCCGGATCCGTCACGGCTGCCAGCGCGGCGCGGATCAGTTTGTACAACACCACGGTGGTGGAATCGGCGATGATGGTCTGGCCCGGTGCGGCGCCCAGGACTGCGCGGCCGAGCTGGTCCCCGATGGCCTGCGGGAGCTCGAGCCATTCCTCGTCCCAGCCGCGGATCAGCCGGCCGCCCCAGCTGTCCTGGATGAAGCTGCCGATGTCCGTGACCGTGCGCTTGAGCGGGCGGCCAAGGGAGTTGCCGTCGAGGTAGGACAGTTCCGTGTCGGTGCCGATGAAGTGGTCGCGGTACGCGGCGAGCGGGTCGGCGGCGTCGAGGTCCCGGGCGCGCTGCCGCAGGGTGTCCGTTGCTTCGGTGCTGGCGGACATGCTCATTGGCCGATCTCCGTCCGGACGGCGAAGAGCTCGGGGAAGAAGGTCAGCTCAAGGGCCTTCTGCAGGAACGCGGCGCCGCTGGAGCCGCCGGTGCCTGACTTCATGCCAATGGTGCGCTGGACAGTGCGCAGGTGGCGGAAGCGCCAGAGCTGGAAATTGTCCTCCAGGTCCACGAGTTCCTCGCAGGCTTCGTAGGCGCCCCAGTTGCCGGCCGCGTTCTCGTAGATGTACTTGAACACCGGGACCAGTTCGGGGCAGAACTCGTGGGCCTTCGTGACGTCGCGCTCCAGCAGGGATGCCGGGACGTCGAAGCCCTGGCGTTTGAGGTAGCCGAGGAAGTCGTCGTAGATGCTGGGGGCTTCGAGGAGCTCCAGCAGCATCGCGTGGGCCTCCGGATCGGATTCGAACACCGGCAGCATCTTGCGGTTCTTGTTGCCGAGCAGGAACTCGACCGCCCGGTACTGGCTCGACTGGAACCCGGAGGAGTTGCCCAGGAAGCCGCGGAATTGCGAGTACTCGGTGGGCGTGAGGGTGGCCAGCACGGACCATTGCTCGGTCAGCGTCTTCTGGATGTGCTTGACCCGGGCGATCGCTTTCAGGGCCGAGCCGAGGTCGTCGGCGCGGAGCCAGCCGGCGGCGCTGCGGAGCTCATGCAGGACCAGTTTCAGCCACAGTTCCGTGGTCTGGTGCTGGATGATGAACAGCATCTCGTCGTGGTGCTCCGGGGCGCTGACCGGCTGCTGGGCGCTCAGCAGCGTGGGCAGCTGCAGATAGGACGCATAGCTCATCCGGGAGCTGAAATCGCGGACAATATCTTTGTCCAGCTCCCTCGTATTCTTATCAAGGGTCACGTCTCTTGCCTTCCTTGCCTACGGGCTGTGAATCGTTCCGCGAAATGACACGGGGACCCGGGGGCCCAGAAACCCAGGATTGGACCACCGGTACGCCAGCTGATGAATCAGTTGTACGGTTGGTGCGCCGACTGGGTGGGCGGCCGGTGCGCAAACAGGATGTCGTGGGCCTGGACCACGTCCAAACGCATCTGGTCCACCAACGCTTCAGGGCCACGGTACGCCACCATGCCGCGCAGTCTGGCGACAAATTCCACCACTACTGTCTGGCCGTACAGATCGAAGTCCTCCACAGCCTCGTCCGGACGGCCGATCACGTGCGCTTCCACCTGCCGGCTGACGCCGTCGAAGGTGGGGTTGGAGCCGACCGAGATGGCGGCCGGCCAGCGGGTGCCTGCCTGGTCCACCAGCCAACCGGCGTAAATGCCGTCCGCTGGGATGTAGCCGCTCGAACTGGAGGCGAGGTTGGCGGTGGGGAATCCGAGGTTGCGGCCGCGGGAGGCGCCGTGCACCACTTCGCCGCGCATCCGGTGCGGACGGCCGAGGACGGCGGCGGCGGTGGCGACGTCGCCCTCCCGCAAGGCCTCGCGGACCCAGGTGGAGGAGCAGCGGCGGTCCTTGCCGGCGTCGTCGTGAATGGGGAAACCCTCGGAACCGAACTCGCTGATGACCAGCACCTCGAAGCCGAGCTTTTTCCCGAGTTCCTGCATCGTGCGCAGGTCCCCGGAGTTGCCGCGGCCGAAGCGGGCATCATGGCCGATTACCACGTGGCTGGCCCGGAGGCTGCCCACCAGGACGGAGGAGACGAATTCCTCGGGAGTGAGGCTGGCCAGTTCGAGCGAGTACTTCATCACCAGCACTGCGTCGAGGCCCAACTCGCCGAGGGCCGCCAACTTGTCCTCCAGCCCCATGATCAGTTCCGGCGCGGACTCCGGCCGATGGACCTGCGCGGGGTGGGGATCGAAGGTGATGGCGACGGCGCGGGCGTGGTTCAGCCGGGCAATGCGGATGAGCTGGGACAGCACCTGTTGGTGGCCGCGGTGCACGCCGTCGAAGTTTCCGAACGTGACGACGGAAGGACCGAAGTCCGCCGGGACTTCGGACGGATCGTTCCAGATGTGGACCATCAACCTCGCCTTTTTGCTGCCTGCCATGAGCTCTTCCGGAGCAAGGGTGCCGGCTCCGGAACTCTCTAAGATTACCCGCTATCGCTGCAGGCCCCGGACGGCCCGGCCGGCCCTCCCGAACGCTGTTTCGCGCGAAGCCGGGGGCTTCCGGGCGGCTAGTTACCGGCTGCGGATTCTCCGGCCGACGCAGGCTGCCGGGATGCCAGCCGGCTGAGCATGCCGGTGAAGTCGCGCTGCCCCGCCCCGAGCGGGGCAAAGAATCTGCGGTCCGTTTCCTCGACGGCCGCAACGGCGGCGTTGGCGAGCCCGGCTCCGCTCTTGGTCACCATCAGCGCCCTCGCGCGCGCATCGGTGGGGTGGGGACGGCGGCTGATGAGGCCTTTGGCTGCCAGGGCCCGGAGAACCTGGGACGTCATCATGGGATCGGTGCCGGCATGGTCCGCGACGGCGCGCTGGGTGACCGGCTGGTCGGTTTGGAGCCAGGTCAGCGAAGCGAGCAGCACGAATTGCACGTGCGTGAGGCCGAATGGCTGGAGCGCCGCCCGTTGCGCGGACTGCCAGGAGTTCGTCACGCGCCACAGCATCAGGCCGGGGCTGTCGTCGGCGTCGGAGTATTCGCTGCGCAGCTGCGCCTTCATGCGCCCGGCATTCCGTACCTCGTGCTCGTCACGCATCGCGGCACATCGCGGACCGGATGATCGCGGCATCGGCTGGCGTCAGTTCGACGAGTCCACGGCGGAGCTGGTAGCCCCAGTTTGGTGTGCTTGTCAGCTGCAACCGGGTTTTGAGGGCCTCGAGGGGCACCGGCTGGCTCGCTTCATAGCGGACCCTGCGCCGGAAAGGGGTGAAGGAGCCCTCGTCGGCCTGCCAGATCTCGTTATCGGGAATCGTTCCGACGGCGGTGAACTGCCGCAACGGAGCGGTATCCCCCAGCCGGCGGCTCGGTGAGTAGTCGATCAGGGTGTCGCCTTCCTGCATGCGCGCCAGGCCGGAACGCTTCCCGTGGCCGAGTTGAGCAATGCCCAGCTCGACGGCCCGCTGGACATGTTCCGCGGAGACTACGCCTAGCCAGGATGTCACGCTGCACGCTCGGCGAGCCCCACGAGGCGGTCCAGATCGGCCTGGGCTGAGTCCCGGAAGCCCGCCCCGAGGGTCTTCGCCCAGATGAACGCCAAGGGGCCCGAAACGGTCACGAGGACATCGAGTACCGTGCCGTTGCTGCGCGCCTCGGCGGTGTGCCGGAACACCAGTTGGGCGCCGGGTAGCAGTGTGGTGTCGGTGTATTCCTCGCCTGGTCTGCAGACGCTGATGACGAATCTGGTCCTCGGTCCCCCTTTTGGCTTCATGGTTCCCCGGGTGCCCGTCCGCACGGGTCCGTCGAGCTTCACCCATTCGGTATCGGGAGACCACGACGCCCACGTCGCATGGTCCGTCCAGAGCGCGAAGTAGGAATCCGGGCTTGCGGTGGAGACGGCGTGGCCTCGTCCGAGTTCGATCATAAAAATAGTATGCGCGCTTACTATCAGGCTGACAAGGGCTCCGCAATCTTCTTTGCGGCGTCAGATTCCTGGCCGCCGCTAGTTGATCCCGGAGACGGCGGAACAAGATCACGGACGGCATCTCGGGATCCGTTTGAAACCCTGTTGTACCTGTAGACCGCCTGCGCTCAGCCAGCTAGGTTCGGAGTATGCGGACGCCGATGCTGACGGTTCTGGGACTACTGGCCTCCACCCTGACGGCTGGCTGCAGCCTCTTGCCCGGCGCAGCCACGGACACATGCGTCGATTGGATTCGCTTCGAGTCGCCGCAGCAGCAGTTCGAGGACGCGGCCCTGGTGGTCATCGGGAAACCCATCCGCACGGACGGGGAAACCAAAATCTACGGCTACCGGGCACGGATCCATCTGGTGGAAGTAGAGGTTGTTCTCAAAGGCGAGCCCACGGCGGGACCACTGCGCATCGCCTCAACACCCGTCACCTGCGGCCAGACCTATCCGGACGGCGATCCGCTTGACGGGAATCAACGGATGCTGATCCATGCCCGCAATCAGGACGGTGAATGGTTCACGCAGACCCCTGCCCAAGGTGCTGTGCCGTTCGAAAGCGGCACACCGCTTCCCTTCAGGACAGGCTGAGCCCTTCAGGGGCCGGTGCCCTTCGGGACAAGCTGGGCAGACTTGCGTCATTCCAGCCGGAAGTAGCGGTTTCGACGTGGCACCTGGCGTGGATCCACGTGCGGAGGCGGGACGAACCAGGGAATGCCACTTCGCATCTGGATGGTCCACTGTTCCTTGTGAATCAGGTGGTGATGATGTGAACACAGGAGGGCACCATTTCCCGTACCCGTGCTCCCGCCCCGGGACCAGTAGCTGATGTGGTGGGCCTCGCACCACGACGCCGGAATGGTGCATTGCGGAAAGGCGCATCCCCGGTCCCGCGCGGCCAAGGCTTTCCGGACATGGGGCGGGAAAACGCGTGAGGCGCGGCCGATGTCCAGGATCCGGCCTTCTCCGCCGAGCAGGACCGGGATGACGTCTGCATCGCAGGCGATCCTGCGCACGGTCGAGGCAGTGACCGGGCCAGTAAACATCAGCGTTCCGGCGTTCGAAAGCGCTCCTGCGGTCGAAAGCATCCCTGTGGTCGAGCCGGGAATACCGTAGGGCGGGACTGCGCCCTCGAGCCGTCCCAGAAGATCCCGGTAGTCGATGGTGACCATGACCTGCGGACGGAGCCCTCCCGCCGAGGGCAGCCCCCCGCTGGCCAGCGCGGCCTTGCAGGCACCCACGAGACCGTCCAAGAGTCGCTGCGGCCTGGAACGTTGATCCAGGTGTTCCGCACCGTCTTCCTCCGGCGCATCGGCATCCGCACCGGCGGGGCAAGCAGGGTGAGCTGAGGAAGCGGCGGCGTCGACATTCTCAGCAGCTGTGGTGACGTTGCCGATGCGTGGGTTCGTGGCGACGTTCATGACGGTGAGCAGGTGCTCGAACTGGTCTGTCGTGGCAAAGATTTCCAGACGGTGCAGCCCCCGGCTGGTCCGCCGGATGAACGCGCCCTGACGCTGGCGCAGTTCCTCTTCGCTGGGTTCGTCGCCGTCCTGGTCCAAGGCGTCCATCCAGCCTTTGGCGATCCGGGTCAGGAAATCGTGGTCGCTCTCCATAGCTGTCACGGTCAGGGCGTGTTCCATCCGGGCGGCAGTCTCTGGCGGGGCGGCATACCGGACACGGTCCAGCGCAAGCGCAATGATGGTCGCGGCGCGTGAAGCGATACTTCCTGAGGCCACCGCCGCAGCAAGCTCTTCCTGCGCCGGAGGAAGGGGCTTTCCCGCGATCCCGGTACGCGGCAGAAGGGTCTTGGCCAGAGCAAGCCGGCGTCGGGCTTCCGAGGCGCTGATCCGTAGCCGCGCCCGCAAGAACGCGGTTGTATCCCGGTACCCGTCGTCCACGGATTCCGGCGCAGCCGCCTTCGCCAACGCGGCGACTGTCCCTTGCGGAACGTCCTGGGGGGCGCCCGCCTCGGCGGTCCCCGCAGTATTCCAGCCGGTCAACCAGCCGGCAGGGGCTCCGGTACTCGAGCCGCTCCCTGCTGCTGCGGCTGCAGATGCCGTTAGCGCGTCGTGGCGGGTGCGGTCGACTGCGGCGGCGGCAACGATCTGCAAGTACTCTGCCATGCGGGAGAGCTCCTCGACACGGCCGGCGAAGTCCGAAGCGCCACTCACGCCAAAGAGCGCCGCATCTGCCGCCGCCGTCGTGGTTGCATCTCGCAGCAGCGCAAGCGCCCCCGTGAGGGAACAATCCGTGGCGTCCGAGCCGCAGGCAGCGGCAGCCGGCTGGGGGAAGCCCGTGGGAATCGCGGACCCGGGCCGGGCGGCCTGCTCCGAGATGAATTCTCCAATGGCTTCCATAGCTAAACACTACAAAAGGCGTACGACAATTTAGCGCCCCAGCCACCGCCTGTGGAACCGCCACCGAAATCCGGCCACCGGACATGGCCCACGACGCCCGGCACTGACCAGACCGTGGCAAGCTGTAGGGATGGATAGCACCTTCGTCCCGCAGCCCGGGGAACCGTTCGCAGGGCCACTGTCCGGCGAACCCCGCCGGCCGCTCGGTCCCCGCGATCCGGGCGACGCATGGGTCGACGGCGGCCGCGGCAGGTTCTGGGGGCGCTTCGGCTCGGCCGGGCTCCTTGTTCACGACGCCGCCAAGGGAGTCCTGCTCCAGCACCGCGCCCTGTGGAGCGACCAGGGCGGAACCTGGGGACTCCCCGGCGGCGCCCTGCATGAGGGGGAAGAAGCCATTCAGGGGGCGTTGCGAGAGGCCCAGGAAGAAGCCGCCGTCCCGCCCGGCCACGTCCGGGTCCTCTTCACCTCGGTATTCGACGTCGGGTACTGGAGCTACACCACCGTCGCGGTGCAGGTTATTGAACTGTTCGAGCCAGCCATCAGCGACCCCGAAAGTCTGGAGCTCCAGTGGGTCCCGGTAGACCAGGTCCGCGACAAGGAACTGCACCCGGGTTTTGCCGCGTCCTGGCCGGCACTGCGCCGCCGGCTACTCGGCATGGAGACCGGCATGGAAACCGGAATTGAGACCGAGTCGGCTACAGGCACCGAAGCGCACTGACAATTCACCGGCGGCGGAACCGAGCGGCCCAGACCCAAGCGGCCCAGACCCAGCGGTAACCCCGGCTTAGCAACTAAAGCAACTGAAACGCGTCAGGCCTGCTTCGGGGCCGGACGACGGCGGTACAGCCAGATAAGGCCCAGGACGGGCAGCACCAGCGGAATGAAGGCGTAGCCGCGGCCGAACAGGGACCAGACGGTCTCGTGCGGGAAGTTCACGGAGTCGAACACGCTGAGCGCCCCGACCACCAGCACTCCGATCAGCTCCACCAGCACAGCCGAGACGGACACCTTGAACCAGGTGCGGCCGGCCTTCGCGAGGGATACCGTAGCCACGACGTAGACGACGGCGGCGAAGGCAGACAACAGGTAGGCCAGCGGCGCCTCGGAGAACTTCGTGAGGATCTGGTAGCCGGCCCGGGCAGTCGCCGAAAGGGCAAACACCGCGTAAACGGCGATCAACAGCCGGCCGGGACCGGTATTCCGGGTGTCCAACGCCGGCGTCGCGGATTCTGTCGCAGTGGTGTGCGCCCCGGTGTCCTTGTTCGAAGGTTTTGCCGTCACGTTTCTTGCCTCTTCCAAGTCAGTACCAGATCTGGTTCATCCGTGCCGCCATCACGAGTGCGGTGACGCCGACGGCGGCCAGGACAAAGTTGCTCCAGCGCGTGCGCTCCAGGATGGACCAGTACACCGCGCCGACGGGCAGCATCAGGGCGGTCAGCAAGTAGCCCCAAAACTCCCACGTCTCCCCCGCGATGTGCTCCCCGGCCGCGACCCTGACGATTGAACCGACCAGGTACACCAGCAGGGACAGTTCGACGGCGGCGACGGACAGGATCGTCGTGTCGTTCGGGGCCTTCTTGAGGATGCCGGCGGTGAGGCAGATGACGCTGGAGATCAGCCCGACCGCCAGGATAATGTAGAAATACGCGTCCACTACTGCCCGGCCTGCCGGGATGGGGCCTGCTGGGATGGGGCCTGCTGCCCCGGGCCCCGCTGTTCCGGAGCCGCTTGCGTGGCGGCGCGCTTCTCGTTGTCCGGGGCGAAGACGAGCACGGGTTTGGCGTAGCTTCCCGCGTCGGCCAGCAGTGCCACGAGGGTGCCGTCCGGGGCGAACCCCGCCGCCGGCTTGTCCGCCGTCGCGGCTTCGGGGGTACCGGCCGACGCTCCCGCTGGGATCCTGCGGCCAAAGGAAATCTCGGTGGTTTCCTCGTCGCTGAGTTCACGGTTCGGCATCAGTGCCCGCGCGGCCCGGGACATTTCCAGCACGTCCAGTTCTTCAGCCAGCTGCTCCAGTGTGTGCGCCTGGTCAAGCGTGTACGGACCCACCTGGGTCCTGCGCAGCGCCGTGAGGTGGCCGCCGACGCCGAGCGCGTTGCCCAGGTCGCGGGCGAGGGCCCGGATGTAGGTGCCGGAGGAACACTCAACCGTGACGTCCACGTCCAGCGCCTCGCCGTCGCGCGCGGGGCGGACCTCGTGGACCTCGAAGCGGTGGATGGTGACCGGACGGGCGGCCAGTTTGACCTCCTCGCCGGAACGGACCCGGGCGTAGGCGCGTTCGCCGTTGACCTTGATGGCGCTGACGCTGCTGGGAACCTGCTCGATCTCGCCGGTCAAGGCGGCGACGCCGGCCAGGACGGCCTCTTCGGTGACCGAGGCGGCACTGTGCGTGGCAGTGACCTCGCCCTCGGCGTCGTCCGTCACGGTTGATTCACCCAGCCGGATGGTCGCCGTATAGGTCTTGGAGGTGCCCACGATGTAGGTCAGCAGCCGCGTGGCCTTGTTGATGCCGATCACCAGGACGCCGGTGGCCATCGGATCCAGGGTGCCGGCGTGGCCCACCTTTCGGGTACCGGCGAGCCGCCGCATCCGTCCAACCACATCGTGGCTGGTCCAGCCTTGCGGCTTGTCCACTATCACCAGTCCAGAAAGCACGCTTCCCAGTATATCTGCGCGGGGCCCGCCCCAGACGACCAGCCCCGGCCGGGCCTCCCGCCCACAGCCGCTCCGGGAACCCGCGGGCGGTTAGGCGCAGGCGGTTAGGATGGCAGACATGCCCGAGCTTGCCGCCCACATCCGCGACGTCCCCGCCAACCAGATCCGCGAGATCACCGAAGCTGCCTGGGGTACCCCCGGCGCCATCGTCCTGAGCATCGGCGAGCCGGGCTTCGCCCTCCCCCGCCACATCCTCGAGGCCGGCATGGCCTGCCTGGACCGTGACGAAACCAACTACACGCCCAACGCCGGCATCCCGGCGCTGCGCGAGGCCTTTGCGGCCAGGTTCCGGGAACACAACGCGACGCCGGTCGGTGCGGACCGGGTCTACGTCGTCGACGGCGCCCAGCAGGGCCTGCACTTCGCCATGAGCCTGCTGCTTTCACCCGGCGACGAAATCCTGATTCCCAACCCGGGCTACCCCACCTTCGCGATGACCAGCAGCCTGCTGCATGCAGTCCCCGTGCGCTACCCGCTGTATCCGGAGCACGACTTCCAGCCACGGATCGAGGACATCGAGGAGCTCATCACGCCGCGGACGAGGGTCCTGATCCTGAATTCGCCGTCCAACCCGTTGGGGGCTGTCCTGGGCGAGGAGCTCACGCGCAGCCTGGTAGAACTGGCCCGGCGCCACGATCTGTGGATCATCTCCGACGAATGCTACGAGGCGTTCACCTACGACGTCCCGCACGTGAGCGCTGCCCGCTTCGACAGCGACGTCCCGGGCGAAGCCCGCGTGTTCACCTCGCTGACACTGTCCAAGACCTACGGTCTGACAGGGCTGCGGATCGGGGCGCTGATCTGCCCGCCCGGCCTGGAGCAGAAGATGAACAACGTGATGGAGTCGATTGTCTCCTGTGTCGCCTCGCCATCGCAGTACGCGGCGCTCGCCGCGCTCACGGGCCCGCAGGACTACGTCAGCCATGCCCACGCCCACTACCGGGCCAACCGGGACGCCGCCTCGGCCGTCTTGGAGTCCAAGGGGATCCCGTTCCTCAAGGCTCAGGGGGCCTTCTACCTTTGGGGGGACGTGTCGCACGTCAGCGGCGGCGACGTCCGGTCCTGGGTCCGGTGTTTCCTGGCCGGCTCCGGGGTGGCCTTCGCCCCCGGCACTGCCTTCGGCCCGATCGGCGAGGGCTGGATCCGGATTGCGCTCTGCAGCAGCCAGGACGAACTCGTGGAAGGCCTCAGCCGGCTCCCGGCCCGGCAGGGCTGAATGGCGGCCCGGCCGAAGGGCCCATAGTCCCTAGTGCCCCGGCGCCGTTGCCCTTAGCCTGAACCCAGGACGCATGGCAGCCGGGTTACATGGTTCCGTCGGGAGGTAAGGCATGTGGTGGCAGGACTTGCTTTGGGGCATCTGGAACGGGATTACGGCGTGGATTGTGTTGATCGTCCATGTTTTTGGGCAGTGGGGCGAGTTCCCCTTCTACAACACCGCCCGCGCCGGAAACTGGTACGACCTCGGGTTCCTGCTGGGTATGGGTTCGCCCCTGCTGGGCGGCCTGGGTGCCCGCGGGGCTCGGGGCAGGCGCCGCTGAGGAATCGCCGCTAAAGGAATCGCCGTCACGTTTCGGGAGGCGTGTTTTCGGGAGGCGTGAAGAGCGGACGCGCAGGTGGGTTTCCAGGACTGCGCCCCGTCAAAGTGCCCCGTCAAGCCAGCTGCGGAGGGCAGCCGCCGTCGGAGCCCCCGTCTGCCGGGCCACGACTTTTCCGTCCCGGATCACGAGCATGGTGGGAATGGCCTGGACATCGAAGCGGCGCGATAGCAGGGGCGACTTGTCGACGTCGACCTTGACGAGCTTGACCCGCCCGGCCCGTTCACAGGCCAGTTTGTCCAGGACGGGGCTGACCATCCTGCACGGCCCGCACCACGCAGCCCAGAAGTCGATCAGGGCCGGCGTCGAGGACTGTTCGGCAATCACTCCGAAGTCCGGGTCGCTGGCCTCTACGATCCACGGAAGGTCCGTTCGGCAGTGGCCGCAACGCGGGTGTCCGGACGCCGCAGTCGGAATCCGGTTGGTTTTCCCGCAACGGGGACACTGGATCAGGCCCGAGACCACGGCTCGCCGCTGTTTTCCCGTGTACTCGCCGTCATGGTTCCATGGGACGCCACTGTTCAGCGCCCTCCTAGAGTCAAAAGTCCCTCCGCCGGCCCCTTCCCAGGACACGCGCTCAGTATTCGGTGCGGTCCGGGTTGTCGCGCCAGGCCTGGAACGGCAGGTCCGACGCCGGAACGGCAGCTTCGCGCACCGGCATCAGTTCCGGGCGTGCCCCCTCGAAGTACTCGTAGAAGAGGGCGTCGTCGAAGCCGGCGGCGGCGGCAGCATTCCGGTCGGCCGCGAAATACACCTGACCCACCCGGGCCCACAAGGCCGCAGCGAGGCAGAGCGGGCACGGCTCGCAACTGGCGTACAGTACGGCGCCGCTGAGGTCGAAGCTGGCAGCCGCGGAGGCCGCATTGCGGATGGCCACGACTTCGGCGTGGGCCGTCGGGTCGTTGTCCCGGGTCACGCGGTTGACGCCGTCGTAGGCCCGGCCGTCCGCGGTGACCACGACTGCTCCGAAGGGTCCGCCGCCGTCGGCCACGTTGCGGACAGCGAGGCGGATTGCCTGGTTCAGGTACTCGGCGGCCTCTGCTGCTGTGTGGGGCGTATCCATGGTCCGATCATAGCCAGTGGCCTGCCTTCGGCCGCGGAGGAAGACATTCGACGTCGACTTTGCCGGCGCTGCGGAATAAAATCCGCCCATAGGGCAGCTGCGTTTTTCCGGCCGCCTGCCCGGCCTCAATCGGAGGTCGAATAGGTGGTCGAAATGGTCTCAAAGCTGTGGATTGTTCATCAACCGCCTTGGAGCACACCATGAGAAAACAATTGGCTTTGCTGGCTGCGGCCGCCACGGCGGCCCTCTTCATCGCTGCAGGTCCTGCGGCTGCTGAAGCGCCGGAAGGGACCACCGCAGACGGCCCCGCAGGGAGTGCACCGGTCCGGCTGACTGATGGCCTCGTGGGACCGCTTCATGTCAGCGCCGGCCGCAACGGCTCGGTGACGGTCAGCGAGGAGTTCGCCAGCAGGCTGACCCGGATCGCCGCTGACGGCACCAAAAAGGTACTCTACGAAAACACCGAGTGGGAGGTCGCCGGGAACACCCACCATGGTTCCGCCACCTACGTCCTGGAGAGCCAGGGAGCCGGACCCGAGGACCATCGGGATCTCGCCTCCCATGTGCGGATCATTGCGGACGACGGCGGCCAGCGGACCATCGGCGACTTCGCGGCACTGGAAAAGAAGGACAATGCCGACGGCGGTGCCCACTACGGCTTCCGCGATCTTCCCGCGGACTGTGCTTCGCAGCTCCCGCCGGAGCTTCCTGCCTCCTATACCGGCGAGGTGGACTCCCATCCCTATGGGATCGCAGTCTCCGATGGCACCGTGTACGCCGCCGATGCCGGGGCGAACACCGTGGTGTCGGTGGATCTTCGGTCCGGCAAGACGGAAACCGTCGCGGTACTGCCGCCACGTCCGTCCCGGATCTCGGCCGCTGTTGCGGCAGAGCTGCACCTGCCGCCCTGCGTGGTGGGCCGGTCCTACGCCTTCGAGCCGGTGCCGACGGACGTCGCGGTGGGCCCGGACGGCCGGCTCTACGTGTCAACCCTGCCGGGCGGTCCGGAGAGCCCTGCCGCCGGTGCCCGCGGGGCTGTCTTCACGGTCGATCCGGAGCACGGGCACGTGAAGTTGCTGGCTGAAGGGATCATGTCCCCTACCGGGATAGCCGTGGACCAGAACGGCGATGTGTACCTTGCGTCCTTGTTCGGCGACGGCGTCCTCAAGCTGGACGGACACACCGGCAAGACCAGCGTGGTGCTGGCCGCGGGCTCGACGGCCGACGTCGATCTCCGTGGGTCAACGCTGTGCGCCACCGTGAATGCGCTGCCGTCCGACCCCACGGCCCCGAACGGGCAGGTCATGATGTTGAAACTGGGCCGGGAGTCCCGTGACTCGGACGACTGATCCGGACGCAGCAATGGCCGGACCCTCGCCGGGTCCGGCCATTTCACTGCGCTGTTAGGACACTGCGCTGTTCGGGAAACTGCGGTGTTCGGGACTACTTGTTGCTGTCCTCGTCCAGATCGCTGTCTGGCGTGAGGTCGATGTCCTCTTCGTCGAAGTCGTCCTCGTCGAGCTCCACGTCCTCGGGCGTATCGCTCTTGTAGGGATCGGCGTCGCCGGCGTGGGTTGCGCTCGCGGCCAACGCGGCCACTTCGGCGTCGCGCTTCTTCGCGGCCCGGAGCAGTTCCTCCAGGTTGGAGGCGTTGACCGGAATCTGGTCAGCCACGAACTCCAGGGTGGGGGTCAACCGGACAGTGATGTTGCGTCCGACTTCCTGCCGGAGCACACCCTTGGCCTTCTCCAGCCCCTTGGCAGCCTCGGCCTGGACCAGCTCGTCACCAAACACCGTGTAGTAGATCGTGGCGTGCTGCAGATCGTTGGTCACACGCGCGTCCGTGACAGTAATACCCTCAAGCCGCGGATCCTTGACCCTGCGGCCCAGGGCCTCGGCAACAACAACCTTAATCCGCTGCGCCAATTTGGCAGCCCGTGCGGGATCAGCCATTTCCACTCCTAAAAATTTGGATGTACGACGGCGCGTTAACAGCTGGCGTACACACGTTGGGTTAATTGCCACGCGCCTAAGGCGAGTCTACGACGGACTCCCGTTGGATTTTTTCCGGCGGCCAGGGAGTGGCATCGGGCCTGTCGGAGCCGGGCGGGTTCGATCGAAGATCGAAACCGTCCGGCGAAGGGGCGGGGCCGCCGGAAAAATCCAACGGCCCCGCACCTGTAACGCTAAACCAACCTAGACGCGCGGCTTTTCGCGCATCTCGAAGGTCTCGATGATGTCACCCTCGTTGATGTCGTTGAACGAGCCAAGGCCGATACCACACTCGAAGTCCGTGCGGACCTCGGTGGCGTCGTCCTTGAAGCGCTTGAGCGTCTCAACGGCGAGGTTGTCACCGATGACCTTGCCGTCGCGGCTGATGCGGGCCTTGGCGTTGCGTCGGATGACACCCGAGCGAACGATCGAGCCTGCAATGTTGCCGAACTTGGAGGAACGGAACACTTCGCGGACCTCGGCGGTGCCAAGCTGGATCTCTTCGTACTCCGGCTTGAGCATGCCCTTGAGGGCCATCTCAATGTCATCGATTGCTGCGTAGATGACGGAGTAGAAGCGCATGTCCACGCCTTCGCGGTCTGCCAGTTCGGCAACACGCTCGGCGGGCTTGACGTTGAAGCCGATGATGACGGCGCTGTCGACCGTTGCCAGGTTGACGTCGTTCTGCGTGATCGCACCCACACCGCGGTGGATGATGCGCAGCTGGACGCCCTCGCCGACGTCGATCTTGAGCAGCGCGTCTTCGAGGGCTTCCACGGCACCGGACACGTCACCCTTGAGGATGAGGTTGAGGGTGTCGATCTTGCCTTCGGCGACGGCCTGGTCGAAGTCTTCCAGGCTGATGCGCTTGCGGCGCTTGGCCAGGGCGGCGTTGCGGTCGGCGGTTTCACGCTTCTCGGCGATCTGACGGGCGGTGCGCTCGTCAGCGGTCACGAAGAAGGTGTCACCGGCGCGCGGGACGTTGGACAGACCCAGGACCTGCACGGGGCGGGACGGGCCGGCCTCGGTCAGGACGCTGCCGTCGTCGTCGAACATCGCACGGACACGGCCGTGGGCCGTGCCTGCCACGATGGTGTCGCCGACGTGCAGGGTGCCGGACTGAACCAGGACCGTGGCCACGGAACCGCGGCCCTTGTCCAGGTTGGCTTCAATCGCGATACCGCGGGCATCCTTGTTCGGGTTGGCGCGCATGTCGAGGGCAGCGTCTGCGGTGAGCAGGACAGCCTCGAGCAGCTCGTCGATGTTGAGGTTCTGGCGGGCAGAGACCTCCACGAACATGGTGTCGCCACCGTACTCTTCCGGAACCAGTCCGTACTCGGTCAGCTGGCCGCGGACCTTCTCCGGGTTGGCGCCTTCCTTGTCGATCTTGTTCACAGCCACGACGATCGGCACGTTGGCCGCCTGTGCGTGGTTGAGGGCCTCAACGGTCTGCGGCATCACGCCGTCGTCCGCTGCGACCACCAGGATGGCGATGTCGGTGACCTTCGCACCACGGGCACGCATGGCGGTGAACGCCTCGTGGCCCGGAGTGTCGATGAAGGTGATCTTGCGATCGATGCCTTCGTGCTCGTGGCTGACCTGGTAGGCACCGATGTGCTGCGTGATGCCGCCGTGCTCGCCGGCCATGACGTCGGACTTGCGGATGGCATCCAGCAGTCGGGTCTTACCGTGGTCAACGTGACCCATGACGGTGACAACCGGAGGACGTGCCTCGAGGTCTTCATCGCCTTCGGCTTCCAGCTCGGCTTCGAAGTCAATGTCGAAGCCGGAGAGCAGCTCGCGCTCCTCATCCTCCGGGGACACGACCTGGAGCTTGTAGCCAAGCTCCTCGCCGAGCAGTGCGAAGGTCTCTTCATCCAGCGACTGCGTGGCCGTGGCCATTTCGCCGAGGTGGAAGAGCACGGTCACCAGTGCTGCGGGGTTCGCCTCGATCTTGTCGGCAAAGTCCGTGATGGACGAGCCACGGCGAAGCCGGACTACGGTGTTGCCGTCGCCGCGGGGTACGCTCACGCCGCCCAGCGACGGAGCACTCATCTGCTCGAGTTCCTGGCGCTTGGCACGCTTCGACTTGCGCTGCTTGCCACGGCCTGCGCCGCCCTTACCGAATGCACCCTGGGTGCCACCGCGACCGCGGCCACCCTTGCCGAAGCCACCGCCGGCCGGAGCGCCGCCACCGGCACCGGGAGCACCGGTACCTGGAGCGCCACCCGGACGGCCCGGACCGCGTGCGCCGCCGCCGGGACGGCCTGCACCGGCCGGTGCGGGACGTTCGGTGCGGTTGGGCATCATGCCGGGAGTGGGACGGTTTCCGCCGGCGCCTGCCGGACGGCCAGCGCCGGGAGCGCCGGCCGGACGCGGAGCACCCGGGCGTGCACCCGGAGCGCCACCGGTGCGGGGGGCACCCGGACGGGGACCGCCGGCGCCTGCTGCGGGACGCGGGCCGCCGGGGCGTTCGCCCTCGGTGCGGCTTCCGCCCGGACGCGGCATGCCCTGCGAAGGAGCGAACGGGTTGTTGCCCGGACGCGAGGGACGATCGTTGTCGCCGCCGCGGCCCCGGGGCATGCCCTGGGACGTGGCGAAGGGGTTGTTGCCGGGACGGGGGCCGCCCGGACGGGGTGCCGAGCCCTGGCGTGCCGGAGCAGCCGGAGCCTCAGCCTTCGGGGCAGGCCGCGCGCCGGGCTTGATGCCCGTCGACGGAGCGGCCGGGGCGGCCGGAGCCTGGGCAGCGGGTGCCGCCGGTGCGGCGGGCGCTGCCGGTGCAGCGCTGGCCGCAGCCGGTGCGGGGGCAGCCGGTGCGGCGGCGGGTGCCGGGGCAGCTGCTGCCGGAGCCGGGGCTTCGGACGTGGTTGCTGCTGCCTGCGCCGGGGCACCGGGCGCAGCCGGCGCAGGCGCCGGACGGGTTGCCGAGGGACTGGCGGGTGCCTTGGGGGCGGACGCGGGCGCTTCGGACTTCGAAGCTGCCGCGGCGGGGAAGGCGTTGCGCAGTTTCCGCACAACGGGGGCCTCAATGGTGGAAGAGGCAGAGCGAACGAATTCGCCCAGTTCCTGCAGTTTGGTTACTGCATCTTTGGAAGTAATACCGAGCTCTTTAGCAAGCTCATGTACGCGGACCTTGGCCACATTTCTCCTGTCTCGGTCCGCACCGAGCCAGGCACGAACCGTCTACTTCTTAATGCGGGCCTCCGCCGCGGGTGCAGCTGAAAGGCCCATTGCAAAGCGCAACAAAGTTGTCATCGTTGCGCACTCATCGCTGGGAACTCATCGGGTTTCCATCAGTTTTCTGACCCGCTTTCAGGTTGGACGGTTGTTGCTGCGGCCACCGGGGTGTCCACGGCTTTCGTGTCTGCCATGATCCGGCGCTCGACGTCGGCTGTACCGGTTACGCCGGTGAGGGCGCGTCCGAACGCTCGACGTTTGACCGCCAGTGCCAGGCACTTTTCGCTGGGGTGCAGCCATGCACCCCGGCCAGCCATCCGGCGTCGTTCATCCACTACGACGGCGGATGAACCGCTGCCGCCGGAGACGAGCCGGAGTAACTCAGACCGCGAGCCTTTTTGTCGGCATCCGATGCAGGTGCGCTGCGGCTGATTCCCGAGGTGTTGCACTTGTGCCACGTCCGAGTATCTTCCTGCCAGTACCTGTCTGCCTGCCGTGGAATCCGGAGCCCGCCCGGCGAAGTGTCTGGAAACTACCACTTTGCCAAGCGAAAACCCGGATGCGCTGAGGGCACGCGGACACCGGCCCTTAGGCGCGGTCATGTCTATTCTAGCCCCTCCGGCGCCCGGGCCCCGAACCTGAGGGACGCCGGCGCTGCCGGGCGGGCCGGTTGTGCGGCCTATTTGTCGCGGTTGACGACGGCGTCGGAGACGATGTCGATCCGCCAGCCGGTGAGCTTGGCGGCGAGCCGCGCGTTCTGGCCTTCCTTGCCGATGGCGAGGGAGAGCTGGTAGTCAGGGACGACGACGCGGGCGGAGCGGGTCGCCTCGTCCATGATCGTGACGGAATTCACCCGTGACGGCGACAGCGCGCTGGCGATGAAGCTGGCCGGGTCATCGCTGTAGTCGACGATATCGATCTTCTCGTCGTTCAGCTCGGTCATGACAGCCCGGACGCGGGAACCCATTTCACCGATGCAGGCGCCCTTGGCATTGATGCCCGGGGTGTGCGCCTTGACGGCAATCTTGGTGCGGTGACCGGCTTCGCGGGCCAGGGCGACGATCTCGACGGAACGGTCCGCGATCTCCGGAACTTCCAGTTCGAAGAGCTTCCGGACGAGCCCGGGGTGCGAGCGGGACAGCGTGATGGAGGGGCCCTTGGTGCCGCGGTGGACGTCGATCACGAAGGCGCGGAGCCGGTTGCCGTGGATGTACTTCTCCCCCGGAACCTGCTCGGGCGGCGGGAGCAGCGCCTCCACTGTGCCGAGGTTGACCTGGATCATGTGGGGGTTGTTGCCCTGCTGGATGGTTCCGGCCACGAGTTCGCCTTCACGGCCCTTGAACTGGCCGAGGACGTTGTCATCCTCAGCATCGCGCAGACGCTGCAGGATGATCTGCCGTGCGGTGCTTGCGGCAATGCGGCCAAAGCCCGCGGGGGTGTCCTCGAACTCGCCGATCGGGGCGCCGTCGTCGTCGATCTCGGTGGCCCAGATGGTCACGTGGCCGCTCTTGCGGTCCAGCTCGGCGCGTGCCTTCTCGAAGGCCCCCGGGGTCTTGTGATAGGCCACCAGCAGGGCCTGCTCGATGGTCGGGATCAGGAGGTCCAGCGGGATTTCACGCTCACGCTCCAGGAGTCTTAGTGCGCTCATGTCAATATCCATCAGGCCTCCTCAGAAGGTCCATTGTTTGCGTCTTCCAGCCCGCCCTCTTCGAGGTGGCTGAACTCTATCTCGACTTTTCCGCTGCGGATCCTGTCGAAAGGAATTTTGACCGGCTCGCCCTGCTTGGGCTTCATGCCCTTCTTGACGGCGATTTCCGGGACCAGGGTGACGCCGCCGTCGTCGACGGACTGGATCCTGCCGGTGACGTTTTCGCCCTGCAGGACTTTGACCGTGACCATCCGCCCGCGGGCGCGGTGCCAGTGCCGCTCCTCGGCGAGGGCACGCCCGACGCCGGGCGATGAGACCTCGAGCTCGTACGGGCGGGCATCCGTGCTGGGATCGTTGTCCAGGACGTCCGAGAGGGTCCTGGAAATCTCGGCGATGACGTCGAGGGTGACGCCGCCGGTCTCTGCCTGGGGCAGGTCCACCACTACGTGGACCACCCGGTTGGCGCCGGCGACGTGGATGGAAACGTCTTCAAGGTACAGGCGGTTTGCCAGGACTGCGGGTTCGAGGAGGGCGCGAAGACGCTCGGCCTCCAAATTCTGAGCGGGTGCGGCTTCAGCCTTCCCCGTCCCGGTCCGGTCTGTTGAAGTCGTGGCTTCTGCGTTGGTCATGATGCCGGCCGCCTCCCGCTAGATGATGTTGTGTGTACTAGCCTAGCGATTTTCCGGGCACCTTGGTGCACGGAGTTCCCGGCCGGCATGACAACATGGTCTGTTGTGAAAGACGACACCAGGGAAAAGCGTTGGCGCGGGCTCACTCCGCGGTTCCTGCCCCGGTCTCTTCCCCGCTGGGCCCTCTTGGCGTGCATCGCCGTGGTGGTGGTCAGCCTCGGCGTGGCTTTGATTCCCCGGAGCCCCAAAGCGCCCGGGGAACCGCCGTTTTCCGTGCGGGCGCGGGCTGCGGCACTGTCCGAAACCCTGCGCCTCCGGGCAGCCGGCGAGCAGCTCGGCAACTCCGCATCGGGCGCCGGCCAGTCCTCCCTTTCGCGGACTGTGACGTTGCTGACAAGCCAGGCCCGGGCGCTGCTGGCCCCCGGCCAGTCTGCGCTGATTACCCCGTCCGTGCAGTCAACCCGGTCCTCGCAGTCAACCCCTTCCCCAACCGGAGACCCGTCGTCCGCGGCGGCTCCCCTGCCGGACACAGCCGCCGGGCTGGCCGCCGCCCTCGCCGGCAGCGGCTCCGAACGGATCGCTGACGCTGCCGTGGCCGACGGCGGCATGGCCCGGCTACTGGCCGCCGTCGGGACCGCGCAGCTTCTTCAGGCGTCCTCGCTCGCGGCGGCCTCCGGCGCCCCGGCACCCCCGCAGGCGGACCCGGCGCCACCACAATTGACCGGAGCCTGCCCCAGCCCATCGGCACCGGCATCGGCCTCGCCGGCCCGCACGAGCGCTGCGGACGGCGGCCCGGTGATCGAGGCGACGATTCAGGCGGCGCTTGAAGCGGCAGTGCGGACAGAACTCCAAAGCATCTACGGCTATCAGCTTGCCCTGACCAGGCTGGGCGGCGACGCGGCGAAATCGGCGGCTGAACAGCTGGCCCGCCACGAAGCGCTTGTCAGCGGCGCGGAATCCCTGAGCCGCAGCCACTGTGTTTCCCCTCCGCCGAGGGAGGCCGGCTATGCCTTGGCGCCGTCCTTCCTGGCCTCGCCCGCCGCCGGACTCGCCGGACTTGAAACCGCCGCACTGCCCGTCTACGCCGATCTGGTGGCCCTGAGCGAGGGAGAAACCAGGCAATGGGCCCTCTCCGCTTTCGTGGGCGCCGCCCGCCGGGCCGTGCTGTGGGGCGCTGAGCCCGGGCCCGTGCCCGGCCTGGCGGCAGACCCGGACGCCTTCCCGACCCTCCCGGAACTTCCTCCGTCGTCCAGCCCGGTTCGCTCGCAGGCAGGGTGACTGCACCGTCCGGGGCTACTTTGAGCCCCCAAAATGGCGATGACCGGTCAGAACGCGGCGAGTCCGTGTCAAAGTGCCCCCGCCCGGCCCCGCGGCGGGCGGCGCGTGGCAAGCGAAGCGGGCGTCGGACCCAGCCTGGGCTTAGTTTTCTTAGCCTCGCACTACTGGCCAGCTGACGGCGCCGGTGCTTTGCTGTAATCATGGACAGCCGCGCACCCACACTTCATGAGAACGAGCCGCACCACAACGACCTCGCCCACCGCCTCAATTGGCTTCGTGCCGGTGTGCTGGGCGCCAATGACGGAATCGTCTCGGTCGCCGCCATCGTAGTCGGCGTCGCCGGCGTCACCACGGACTCCGGACCCATCCTGGTCGCCGGCACCGCCGGCGTGGTGGGCGGTGCGATCTCCATGGCCCTGGGCGAATACGTCTCCGTCAGCAGCCAGAAGGACAGCCAGCGGGCCCTGATCGAAAAGGAACGCCGGGAGTTGCTGGAGGAGCCCGAGGAAGAGCTCGAGGAGCTCGCCGCGATCTACCAGGGCAAGGGCCTCAGCGCCGACACGGCACGCACTGTCGCCAGGGAACTCACCGCCCACGACGCCCTCGGCGCCCACCTCTCCGCTGAACTGAACATCGACGAGACAGACATCGTGAGCCCCTGGCATGCCGCGTTTGCGTCCGCCGTCGCGTTCCTGGCCGGCGCGATCCTGCCCATGCTGGCGATCCTGCTTCCCCCGGAAAATATCCGCGTGCCGCTGACCTTCGTGGCCGTCCTCGTGGCCCTGGCCGCGACGGGTGCCCTGGGCGCCTGGATTGGCGGCGGCTCGCAACTGAAGGCCGCCGGGCGCGTGGTGGCCGGCGGTGCCTTGGCGCTGGTCGCGACCTTCCTGATCGGCAACCTGCTCGGTGCAAGCGGTGTCGCTATCGGCTAAGGCCCTTCGGCGGCGGGCCCGCCATCCGGCACCCAGATTCGGCGTCCAGACGGTATGCGGCACATTCCCAGCAACTACGCTGGACCCGATGAGGCAGCCTGCAGATATCCCGATCCCGCCCGATCTCTCCCGCCGCTACGGCGTCAGCGCCACCGGCCGCGACTGGCTGGCCTCGCTCCCCGGGCTGGTCAACCGCTGCCTGGACCAGTGGCACCTGGTGCTGGACCTTGCGCCGGGCGCCCTGCCGTGGACCGGACACGGGGCCATCGTGGTGCCGGTCCGGCGTCGAGAGACCGACAGCGGGATGCGGGAAGCTGTCGTCCTGAAAATCGCCTATCCGCACGACGAGGCGCTCGTGGAACGGCACGCGCTCACCTTGTGGGGCGGGGACGGCGCCGTCCGGCTGCTGGCATCCGACGCCGATGCCGGGGCGCTGCTGCTGGAGCGCCTGGACGCCGCCCGCTCCCTGCAGGACGTTCCCCTTGATGCGGCCGTTCCCGTCTGGGGAGCCGTGGTGCGCCGGCTCAGCCTGGTGCCCGACCTGACGCCAGCCGGCCGGCCGGAGTGGCAGGAATTCGACCATATTGCGGCCCGGGCCGAGCAATGGAGCGATGAGCTGCCCGAGACCTGGGAGCAACTGGGCCGCCCGTTCCCGCGCTGGCTGCTGGAGGCGGCACTCGAGGTGTGCCAGACCCGCGGCGCCGTCGGCCGCCGCTCGGGGAAGGATGTGCTGGTCCACACCGACCTGCACTACCTAAATATCCTGGCCCGTCCCGGCAGCCCGGCCGGCCCGAACTGGCCGCAGGATGCGGACGGTGCGGAAGTTTCCAACCCGGAAAGCTACGCCGCGATCGATCCGCAGCCCATGATCGGCGAGGCGGAATTCGCGGTCGCCCCGCTGCTGTGGAACCGGATTCCCGAGCTGTCACGGGCGGATCCGGAACGGGGACTGCTGGAGCGCTGCCGGGACTTCAGCGCCGCCGCAGGCCTCGACGCCGAAATTGCCCGCCAGTGGAGCCTGGCCCGCGAAGTGGACAACGCCCTCTGGTACGCCTCGAAGCCCCGCCACGAAGGGGACCTGGCCCGCTCGCTCTGGGTGGCCAGCACGCTCGCCGGACGCACCCTGCCGGAACTGCCCGCAGCCGCCGACCTGCCGGGACCCGGGGAAGCGGCCGGCTAACTGGCGTGCCCGGCCACCGCGGCCACGGCGTCCCGGACAGCGTCGACGGCGACCGTCACATCGGCGTCGTCCGTGCTCCAGTTGCTGACGGAAATCCGCAGGATGTCCCGGTCCTGCCAGCGCGAACCGGACATCCAGACCCGGCCGTCGCCGATGATCCGTGCCGTCACCGCGCGGGTCGTGGCGTCGTCGCCGAAGGCCAGCGAGACCTGGGTGTAGCCGACGTCGTTAAGCACCTCGACGCCGTCCAGCGCCGATAGCCGCTCCGCCAGTTGCGAGGCGCAGCGCACGAGCCCACGGACCTGGTTGGCGGCGCCGTCCCGGCCCAGTGACTTCAGCGCCGCCCAGACCGGCACCCCGCGGGCCCGGCGGGACAGCTCCGGAACGGTCTCGAACGGGTCCGCGGCGCCGTCCGTGTCCTGGATCAGGTAGCTGGTGTGCAGGCCCATGGCAGAACGCAGCGCATGGGAGTCCCGGACCACCGCGATCCCGCAGTCGTACGGGACGTTGAGGGTCTTGTGCGCGTCCGTGCCCCACGAATCGGCCCCTTCCAACCCGGCGGTCAGGGCTGAGAGTTCCGGCACGGCGGCGGCCCAGAGTCCGAACGCACCGTCCACATGCACCCAGGCGCCGTGCGCTTTTGCGACGGCGACCGCCTCCAGGAAGGGATCGAAGGCTCCGGAATGCAGGTTTCCGGCCTGCAGGCAGACCAGCAGCGGCGCCGGCCCGGTTCCGCCCGCACCGGCCGAGGCTTTATTACGGACGCTGTCCAGGGCGCAGTCCAGTTCCGCCGCGTCAATGCGGCCCTGCCGGTCCGCGGGAACCACCGTGGGCCGCCCCAGGCCCAGGTACCGCAGGCCAAGGTCGATGGTGTCGTGCCGTTCCTGCCCGACGAAGCAGTGGATCCGGGGCGCCCCGGAGAGGCCGCCGCCGTCGAGGTCCCAGCCGGCGTCGGCCATCAGGCGCCACCGTGCCGCGGCCAGGCCGGTGAAGTTCGCCATCGTGGCACCGGTGGCGAAGCCGACGCCGGACTGTTCCGGAAGCCCCAGCAGCTCCAGCAGCCACTGGCCGGCGGCTTCCTCGATGGCGGCCGTCGCGGGAGTGGCGAAACGCAGTCCGGCGTTCTGGTCCCAGGCGCTGACCAGCCAGTCCGCGGCCAGGGCCGCCGGCAGGGTGCCGCCGATGACCCAGCCGAAGAACCGTCCGGAGGGCATCGCCATCAGGCCGGGTTCGGCCTTCCTGGCCAGGTAGTCCACCACCTCCGCGGCCGGCATTCCCTGCCGGGGCAGCGGACCGCCGAAGTCGGCCGCCAGCTCGGACGCTGTGACGCGCGGGCCTACGTGCCGTGTTTCCTGGCTTTCGAGCCAGGAACGTGCATGCCGGACCGCGGCCGCCAGGGCATCGCTGTAGCGTTCTTCAGGTGCTGACATAGGTGCATGCTACGCCGACGGCCCCTGTTCGGGGAGGGTACTGTCCGGGGAGTCTCCGCGGTCCATCCGGGAAGGTGCCCCCGGGGACCGGCCGGCGGGAGCGGGTGCTATGCGAAAGAGTCCTGCCAGATATCGGAACCGAGCTTGAGGATGAGGGCCCCGACCACCACAAGGAACACGATCCGGATGAACTTGCTCCCCTGCTTGACCGCCGTCCGTGCGCCCAGGTAGCCGCCGGCCATATTCGCCGCGCCGAGCACCAGCCCGAGGCCCCACAAGACGGCGCCGTGGGGCAGGAAGAACAGCAGGGCGCCGGCGTTGGTGGCCATGTTCACGATCTTGGCCTTGGCGCTCGCCTCCAGGAAGGCATAGCCCATCGCCGAGACCAGCGCGATGATCAGGAACGAGCCCGTGCCCGGGCCGATCAGGCCGTCGTAGAAGCCGATCACGCCGCCGATCAGGCAGGCCACCACGTAGTGCCGGTGCCCGTCATGCCGCAGCCTGGTCAGCTCCCCCACGTTCGGGCGAAAGGCCGTGAACAGGGCGACGGCGACGAGCGCGGCGACGATGATCGGCTTGAACACGCTGGCCGGCAGGGTGGCCGCGAGCACCGCCCCGCCGAAGCTGCCGGCCAGCGCGATCACCGCCATGGGCACGGCGGTGCGCAGGTCCGGCCGGACCCGGCCGTAATAGGTCACGGCACTGGTGGTGGTGCCGAAGATCGATCCCATCTTGTTGGTGGCCAGCGCCTGCACCGGGCTGATGCCCGGCACCAGCAGCATCGCCGGGAGCTGGATCAGTCCGCCGCCGCCCACGACGGCGTCCACCCAGCCTGCGGCGAAGCCGGCCACCACGATCAGGATGAGGGTACTGAGTTCGATCGACTCCAGTCCCGAGACCACGCCGCTGCCTAGGAAAGCGCGTTAGCTGTTGCGGACGGCGTTGACCACGTAGTCAACGGCCTTCTCAACGGCGATGTTTTCGGCATTGCCGCTGCGGCGGTCCTTGATCTCCACCACCCCGTCCACGAGTCCGCGCCCTACGGCGAGGATGGTGGGCACGCCGACGAGTTCGGCGTCGCCGAACTTCACCCCCGGGGACACCTTGGGGCGGTCGTCATAGATGACGTCCAGGCCGGCGGCTTCGAGGTCGAGGGACAGCTTTTCCGCGGCTGCGAAGATTTCCTCGCCGCGGCCCACGGCCACCACGTGGACATCGGCCGGTGCGACGGCGCGCGGCCAGACCAGGCCCCTGTCGTCGTGGTTGGATTCGGCCAGGGCGGCGACGGCGCGGGTGACCCCGACGCCGTAGGAGCCCATGGTGACGACCACCTGCTTGCCGTTCTGGTCCAGGACCTTGAGGTCAAGCGCCGCGGCGTACTTCCGGCCGAGCTGGAAGATGTGTCCCATTTCGATGCCCCGCGCCGTTTCCAGCGGTCCGGACCCGTCGGGGGCCTCGTCGCCGGCACGAACGTCGGTGCACTCGATCACGCCGTCCCAGCCGAAGTCGCGGCCCGCGACCAGCCCGAACACGTGCTTGCCGGCCTCGTTGGCGCCGGTGACCCAGCCGGAGCCGCTGACGACGCGGGGATCCACGAGGTAGAGCAGCTTGGCCGCGCCCTCGGTGCCCAGCAGGGGCGCGTCCAGGGACAGACCCGGGCCGAGGTAGCCCTTGACGATGAGCGGCCGCTTCTTGAGGTCTTCGTCGTTGGCAGCCTCCAGCGTGATCTCGCCGGCGATCGGCAGGAAGGAACCGATGTTCGCTTCCACCCGCTTGAGGTCGACGCCGCGGTCGCCCGGCAGCCCGATGACGACGATCTGGCGTTCGCCGGTCGGCAGCGTCACGGCGAGCACGACGTTCTTGAGCGTGTCGGCGGCAGTCCAGGCGCCGCCGTCGGACTCGACACGGGGAACGAGGTGGTTGGCGGCGTCGACCAGGGTGTCGATCGTCGGGGTGTCCGGGGTGTCCCGGACTTCCGCGGCCGGGGCGTCGCTGAAGTCGATGTCCGCGGGGACCACGGTGGTGACGGCCTCGACGTTGGCCGCATAGCCGCCCGCGGAGCGCACGAAGGTGTCCTCGCCGATCTCGGTGGGGTGCAGGAATTCCTCGCTCTTGGAGCCGCCCATGGCGCCGGCCGTGGCGGCAACCGGGATCACCTCGAGGCCGAGGCGCCCGAAGATCTTCAGGTAGGCGCCGCGGTGCGCGGCGTAGCTGGCGTCCAGGCCGGCGTCGTCGACGTCGAAGGAGTAGGAGTCCTTCATGATGAATTCGCGGCCGCGCAGCAGGCCTGCCCGGGGGCGTGCCTCGTCGCGGTACTTGTTCTGGATCTGGTAGATGCTCAGCGGCAGGTCCTTGTACGAGGAATACAGGTCCTTGACCAGCAGGGTGAACATTTCCTCGTGCGTCGGGGCGAGCAGGTAGTCGTTGCCCTTGCGGTCCTTGAGCCGGAAGATCCCCTCGCCGTACTCGGTCCAGCGGTTGGTTACCTCGTAGGGCTCCTTGGGCAGCAGTGCGGGGAAGTGGACTTCCTGGGCGCCGATGGCCGTCATTTCCTCGCGGATGACCTGCTCCACCTTGCGCAGCACGCTCAGCCCGAGCGGCAGCCAGGTGTAGATGCCGGGCGCGGCGCGGCGGATGTAGCCGGCCCGGACGAGGAGCCGGTGGCTGGCCACTTCGGCGTCGGCGGGGTCTTCACGCAGGGTGCGCAGGAACAGCTTGGAGAGTCGAAGGACCACTGGAGGAGTATCCGTTTCTGGGAGGTGCCGGGAAAACCCAGTAAAACCGGGTAGAACTGAGTAAAAGCGTCTAGGTACTAATCTACCGTCAGCCCGGACACGGAAGAGCCACGCCATCACAGCTGGAAGCCCCTGGCCGTCTCCGGCTGGTCATCCCGTCATGGCGTGGCTCTGCGGCCCCCAACGCCGCCAGATCTCCGGCTGTGAGCTACTTTTGTGTTGCCCTTGAAGGCATTTACAGCCCCGGGGTTCTCCCGCGGGCCGCACGTGCCCTTGCGACACGGCTAGGTAAAACCTATGTGACTTCCGGGCCTAAAACAAGAGTCCGCATCCGGTTATTTTCGGACGCGCCCGTGCCGGTGGCTCGTCCTAGAAGAGAACGGTTGCGAAGGTGCCCACCTGCCGGAAGCCCACGCGCTCGTAGGTGGCACGGGCCCGGGTGTTGAAGCCGTTGACGTAGAGGCTGGTCACCGGGGCAAGCGTCTGGGCCAGGACCACGACGGCGGCCATGTAGCCGGCGCTCTGACCCAGCCCGCGGAAGGCCGGGTTCATCCAGACCCCTTGGACCTGGCTTACGCCGGGCGTCACCGCGCCAAGCTCGGCCTTGAAGACAACCTCGCCGTCCGGGTCCAGATGGACCAGGGAATGTCCCTGCCGGATCAGGCCCCTCACCCGGCGGCTGTAATACTCCCGGCCGCCGAGATACGGCGAATAGCCCACTTCCTCCTCGAACATCGCCGCGCAGGCGGGCAGGATCCTGTCGAAATCCGCGAGCTGGCCGAAGCTCAGGGCAGGGTTCGGCGGGACGGCCGGAGGCCCGGAAATGGTCATCAGCGGCTGGTCGTCCCGGACCTCGTGCGCGGGTTGGCCTAGCCGTTCCAGGCCGGAATAGAGGGCCATCACGGTCTCGGCCGGACCGAAGATGGAGGCGTAGCGGCGCCCGGTGCTGTGCGCGGCCATCGCCACGAGGCCGGCGAATTCCGGGTCAAGCTGCACCGGCACCAGGTTGGCGCCGGCCCAGCAGGCACCCACCAGGGTGGCGCCGTCGAACACGCCGAGGATGCTGGCTCCGCCGGCCGTGGGAGCTGCCGTGCCGGCGGTTTCCAGGTGCGAGAGCATGAAGACGTTGGCGACGGCGTCCTGCCCCGCCAGGTCCCGCAATTGTGACGTGTCCGGGCCGTTCAGGGCACGGACTGCGACGCCGGAGCCGGCGCCGTCCCTACGAGACGCTAACCACGGGGCTACCCTTGACAGCATCTTCGCCACCGGCCTCCCCCATCTCTTCAGCGATACGCATGGCCTCTTCGATCAGTGTCTCAACAATCTGGTCCTCGGGGACAGTCTTGATGACCTCGCCACGCACAAAGATCTGGCCCTTGCCGTTGCCCGAGGCCACACCGAGGTCGGCCTCGCGTGCTTCACCGGGGCCGTTCACGACGCAGCCCATGACGGCAACGCGCAGCGGAATCTCCATGCCTTCCAGCCCTGCCGTGACCTGCTCGGCGAGCGTGTACACATCCACCTGGGCGCGGCCGCAGGAGGGGCAGGAGACGATCTCGAGCTTGCGCGGGCGCAGGTTGAGCGACTGCAGGATCTGGTTGCCCACCTTGATCTCCTCGACCGGCGGCGCGGATAGGGAGACCCGGATGGTGTCCCCGATGCCGCGCGAGAGCAGGGCCCCGAAGGCGGTGGCTGACTTGATGGTGCCCTGGAAGGCGGGGCCCGCCTCGGTGACGCCGAGGTGCAGCGGCCAGTCGCCTTTTTCGGCGAGCATTTCGTAGGCGGCCACCATGATGACCGGGTCATTGTGCTTGACCGAAATCTTGAAGTCGTAAAAGCCGTGTTCCTCGAACAGCGAGGCTTCCCAGACGGCGGACTCCACGAGGGCTTCCGGAGTGGCCTTGCCGTACTTCTTGAGGATGCCCGGCTCCAGCGATCCTGCGTTGATGCCGATCCGGATGGAGGTGCCGTGGTCCTTGGCGGCGCGGGCGATTTCCTTGACCTGGTCGTCGAACTTGCGGATGTTGCCGGGGTTGACGCGCACGGCGGCGCAGCCGGCTTCAATGGCTGCGAAGACGTATTTCGGCTGGAAGTGGATGTCCGCGATCACGGGGATCTGGGATTTGCGGGCGATGATCGGCAGGGCCTCGGCGTCGTCGGCAGACGGGCAGGCAACGCGCACGATGTCACAGCCGGAGGCGGTAAGTTCGGCGATCTGCTGCAGCGTCGCGTTGATGTCGGTGGTGGGCGTGGTGGTCATCGACTGGACGCTGATGGGGGAATCCGAGCCCACGCCGACCGAGCCCACCTTGATCTGGCGGGTCTTCCGACGGGGAGCAAGAACGGGGGGCGGTGCTGACGGCATTCCCAGGCTGACCGAGGTCACATGGACTCCTTGTAGATCGAAGGATCGATGGGCGGTTTGCGGGGACGGGCTAGGCGGCGTGGCTGGCCAGCAGGCCGGTCAGGGGTGCCCAGACGGTGGTGCGGGTTCCGGAAATGGCGCCGGCGGCGGCGTACGGATCCTGCTTGAGGATCTCGTTCAGTGCCGTTTCATCGGCCGCCTTGAAGATGAGGAGCGCACCGGCGCCGTCGCCGTAGGGTCCGCTGGCGAGCAGCGCGCCCTCCTGCGCCAGTCCAGCGGTCCATTCGCGGTGCGCGGGGCGGCTGGCGTCACGGGCTTCGGAGGATTCGGCGTCGTACACGTACTCAACAGCAAAAACAGTCATACGGATACACTATCGCCCCGGCGGCCAGGTACCCATCCGGCGGCCGGCCAGGCGAGGCTCGGACTGCACTGCTCGACCGGCCGGCTCGTGATCAGCCGGCGACCGGCCGGCTCGGGATCAGCCGAGGAAAAGCAGCTTCGCCAGGGCGGCAATGCCGGCCGCCCACAGCATGGACGTAAGGGTTCCGATGATGAATCTCTCGGCTGCGACCGGCGTCTCCTTCAGTTCGGCGAAGCGGCCCAGCCCCTTGATGGCGACGACGTAGGCAATGGCGACCGGCTGGCCCGCCAGGACCGCGACGCAGACCGCCAGCCGTTCCAGGACGCCGATAATCGCTCCACCGCGCAGGATGCGGGAGCTGTTGACCGCGGCGGCGTGTGCTGCCGCGTGTGCTGCGGCATCTGCTGCGTCCGCGGCGGCCGCGGCGGCGTCCGCTGCCGGTTGAGGGGCCGACTGGGGGTTCGCGACGTCGGTGGTGGTGTCCGCGGCGGGATCCTCAACGGCAGCTTCCGCACTGGCGGGATCAGAGCCGACGGCGTCAGAGCCGGCGGCATGTGCGCCGGCGTCGGCGCGGTCGTCGATGGTCCGGGCGAGCCGGAAGACCAGCGCGGTGACCGGCCAGCCAACGAAACCAGCCGTGAGCAGGGCCAGGGTGATCCAGAGGGCGTTCACCTGTCTCCTTCTGCGCTGGTTTCCTTAGTGCGGGTGTCCCCGGCGCCGTTGTCCCCGGCGCCGTTGTCCTTGGACTGGGCGGCGGCGTCATCCGTCCCGGTTATCAGTCCGTGGGCGAGGGACAGCAGCATTTCGGCGGCCGGCCTCGCGGCCCATTCTTCCTGCCAGCCGGACCGCAGGAGTGCGCGGCTCACCGATTGTTCCGTGATTCCGAGTGTTCGGGCCGCGATTTTCTGGGTGCCACGGGTGCCGGAATGGCCGTGCCGGACAGAGCGGAGCACATCGAGCACCCTCCACTGCGCCTCGGTCCGGTCCTGGACCAGCCGCCCGATCAGCCGCAGCACCGCCTCGGCATTGGCGCAGGCCCTCGCCCCCGCGGATGCTTCCGGTGACCGCGCGGCCCCTCCCCTGCCGGCGCCGCCGGAGACGACGGCGAGCGGCACATGGGCCGCCGCGCCCTTGGCCCTTTCCACCGCAAGCCGGGCCGCGACGAAGGCCGGGCCGGACCCTTCGCGCGGGCTGGCCGGCAGCGGAAGGTCCACCGCCCCCACGCCGATCCCGACGTACCAGCGGCCGCTGCGCAGGGCATGCTGGGCGATCTCCACGACCTCGTCCGGACGCTCCACGACTCCCTGGACTTCGTCACCGACCGAGCGCTCGAAACCCCCGGCGCTGGACAGTGCCGCCAGTTCCACGAGGAGCCCGGGCACGCGGTCGGCGTCGGAAGTACTGCCGCGCTGGTCGATGGTCATCACGTACATAGCCCCACCCTAAGGGGCTGATCTTTCAGAATCAATCATTTTCAACTGATTACCAATAATCAGCTAGAATAAGCTGATAATGACTAATCACCGTAATCCGGTTCGCCCGCAATCACACCTGGGCAAGCTGGGCAGGCGGGACGGCGGGGGCTTCCGGGGGCGGACCCGGCGCCCTCCGGGGGCACTTTGACACGAAACGCCGGGCGCCCTCGTCCATTTCGACGCCGGACTGCGGCAAAGTGCCCCCGGACCGGGGCAAAGCCGGCACGGATCGCAGCAAAGCCCCTATGTGCCCCCGGTCCGCAGGCCAAAGCCGGCCCGGATCGCAGGCTGGGGTTTGAGGCCTTGTTTAGCGGTGGTCAGGGTCAGGGTCACGATCAGGTCAGCCGGCCGGCGGGCCCGCTAGCCGAAGAGGTTGACCGGCTTGACGATGTCCGCGTAGATCAGCAGGGCGCCCATGCCCATCAGCAGCACCGCCACCACATAGGTCACCGGCAGCAGCTTGGCGATGTCGAAGGCACCGGGATCCGGACGGCCGAACAGCTTGGCGATCCTGCGCCGGGCGCCCTCATACAGCGCGCCCGCCACATGGCCGCCGTCGAGCGGCAACAGCGGGATCAGGTTGAAGACGGCCAGGGCGAAGTTCAGTCCGGCCAGCAGGCCCACCAGGGCGCCGATCCTGGACTGCAGCGGCACCTGCTCCATCGCGGCGACCTCACCGGCCACCCGGCCCACGCCCACCACACTGATGGGTCCGTTGGGGTCGCGCGGCTCTTCGCTGAAGGCCGCCTTCGCCACGCCGGCCACCCGCGCCGGGAGGTTCACCACGACGCCGGCGATCTGCTTGATGTTCTCGCCCGCCATCGGCAGCACCGCCGAGGCCGGCTGCTGCACGAGCGCGGTCTGCGCGCCGATGCCCAGGAAGCCGACGTCCTGGTACTGCAGCTTCCCGTCGGCGTCCTTGGCCTGCCGGCCGTCGTCGCCGATGACCGGCCGCGCGGACAGCACCGGGGTCACAGTGGTGGTGACGGGGCCGCCGTCGCGCTGCACCGTAACGCTGACCTGCTTGCCCGCGGAGGAGCGGATCCAGCCGGTGAGTTCGTCCCAGCTGGTCACGGACTTGCCGTCGAAGGAGGTAATGACGTCGTTCGGCTTGAGCCCCGCGGCCGCGGCGGGCGTGGGCTTGCAGTCGGCAGAGTTCGGGTCCACGGTCTCGCCGGCCTTGACCTGGCATTTGGAGACATCGGCGATGGCGGTGGTCTGCGTGGCGACGCCGAATCCCATCAGCAGCACGGCCGTGAGCACGACGCCGATCAGCAGGTTCATGGCCGGACCGCCGAGCATGATGATGATCTTCTTCCAGACCGGGAGCCGGTAGAAGACCCGGTTCTCATCCTCGGGGCCCACTTCCTCGTGGGCCATGGAGCGGGCGTCGCTGGCGAGCGACTGGAACATGCCGGTGCTGGAGGGCCGCACCGTGCCGTCCTCCTTGTTCGGCGGGTACATGCCGATCATGGACACGAAGCCGCCCAGCGGGATGGCCTTGAAACCGTATTCGGTCTCGCCCGTCTTCCGCGACCAGAGCGTGGGCCCGAAGCCGATCATGTACTTGGTGACGCGGACCTTGAACAGCTTGGCCGGCAGCAGGTGTCCCACCTCGTGCAGGGCAATGGACACGGCGATGCCGATCGCCACAAAGACGACACCGAGGATAAAGAGGAGGACGGGGCTCATGCTTTGATCTGCTGCTTCCTAGACGCTTCTCAACTGTTCAGACGCTTCTGACGGCTAAACGTTCGTGGGTGCGGGCGCGTGCCCATCTCTCAGCTTCCAGCACGGACTCCACCGTCAGCCCGGAGGACCCTGTGTGTTCGCTGAGTACGGCTTCGATGGTATCGACAATGTCGGTGAAGCGGATCCGGCCCGCGTGGAAGGCCATCACCGCCTCCTCATTCGCGGCGTTGAAGACGGCCGGGTAGGTGCTCCCCCGCCTGGCCGCGTCCTTGGCCAGCCCGACGGCGGGGAAGGCCACGGTGTCCAGCGGCTCGAACGTCCAGTTGGTGGCCCGGGTCCAGTCGCAGGCCTGGGCGGCCCGGGGAACGCGGTCCGGCCAGCCGAGGCCCAGGGCGATGGGCAGGCGCATGTCCGGCGGGGAGGCCTGGGCGATGGTGGAGCCGTCGATGAACTGGACCATGGAATGCACCACGGACTGCGGATGGACCACGACGTCGATCCTCTCCAGCGGGATGTCGAAGAGCAGGTGCGCCTCGATCACTTCCAGGCCCTTGTTGACCAGGCTGGCGGAGTTGGTGGTGACCATGAGACCCATGTCCCAGGTGGGATGTGCGAGGGCTTCCCGCGGTGAGACGCCCTGCAGCTCCTCGCGGGTCTTGCCGCGGAACGGCCCGCCGGAGGCGGTGAGGACCAGCCGGTCCACCTCGGCGGCCGTGCCGGAGCGCAGGCACTGGGCGATCGCGGAGTGCTCCGAATCCACCGGAACAATCTGGCCTTCGCGCGCCGCGGCCTTGACGAGGGCGCCGCCCACAATCAGGGATTCCTTGTTGGCCAGGGCCAGGGTTGCGCCCGATTTGAGTGCGGCGAGGGTGGGCGCAAGGCCGATGGAGCCGGTGATGCCGTTGAGCACAACGTCGGCGTCGATCTCCGCGATCCGGGTGGCGGCATCCGGGCCCGTGATGATGTCCGGGCCGTAGCTTGTGACGCCGGCCGCGCGGGCGGCGTCGTCGATCAGCTTTTGCAGCACGGAGGCGTCGCCGGACGCGACGCCGATCGCGTGGGCGCGGGTGTGCACGGCCTGTTCGGCCAGGAGTTCCAGGTTGCCGCCGCCCGCACTGAGCGCCACGACCTCGAAACGGTGCGGGGCGCCGTCGACGACGTCAATCGCCTGCCTGCCGATGGAACCGGTGGACCCGAGGAGGACGATCTTGCGCGGCTGCATGGTTTAAGTATCCCGCACGGCCCATTCCTACGGGGCATGGCACTCCCCCGGCCTGCCTAGACCCGTGCTCGACCGCATCCATTTGCCACACCTGGCCGCTACCGACCCGTCCATACCGGCCATTTTTGGCGAACCGATGCACGCGGGAAGGCCTACCGGAACGCCAGCTCCACCACGCCCTTCGTCATCGTGGATACCGCGCCCGTGTAGGCAACGACGACCACAATCCGGCGGACAATTCCGGGCCGGATCCGCCCTGACAGGAGATCGCCGGCCGCGATGCCCAGCACCATGGCCGCTAGAATGCCCAGCCACTGCCAGCCCTCCAGGGCTGGAAGATGGCCGCCGGAAAATAAGTATTTACTCAGCAACGAGGACAGCCCGGTGGTGACGAAGTAGGGCTGCAGGGTGGCGCTGAAGCTCTTCTGATCCCAGCGGGTGGCGATGGCATAGGCCGTGATCGCCGGCCCACCGACGCCGGCCGCGGCGTTCATGAGACCGCTGGAAAATCCGAGTGACACCATGGGAACCGGGCCGTTGGCGCGCCATGAGCTGCGGTTCAGCCGCTGCGAAGCCAGCAGGGCGATGATGAGCAGTACCCCGATGCAGATTTCCAGCGGCGCCGCCGGTGCATGGCTGGCCAGCCAGGCGCCGGGGACCACCCCCAGCAGGGCAGAGATGGCGAGGCCCGCGTAGCGTCTCCACTGAACATGCCGCCACACCCTGGACAGGATCAGCAGCGACGACGCCGCACCGCAGAGGTTGACGATCATCACCCCGTCAAAGGGGCCGAGCAGAACCACAAGCACCGGGGATACGAGGAGGCCGAAGCCAAGCCCGGCAAGCCGCTGAGCCAATGCCCCGGCCACTACGGCGATGAGGACCAGAGCAAACATGACTCGATCTTAGTGCCGCAGTGAAATGCTGCCCGGAATGACCCGGCGGACGCCAGCGCGGCCTGGCTGCCGGGATAGTCCGCCCCTGATTGGCGGCGCCCGGATAGTCGGCCCCTGATTGGCGGCCCGCCGATTGACGGCCCGCACCGCGGGCGTAACGTGGAAATTGTGGAGTGGACCGCATGGTTCGACGCGCCGGAGTACGAATTCGCCCGGCAGGTGCTGCAGCGCGGCATCGCCACGCTCTACTTTGTGGCCTTCCTTTCCTCGCTCAACCAGTTCCCGGCCCTCCTCGGCGAGCGCGGTCTCTTGCCGGTGCCGGAGTATCTGGCGGGGTTCAGCCGCCTGCGCCGGCCCAGCCTGTTCCAGTGGCGCTACTCGGACCGGCTGCTGCGCGGCGTCTGCTGGAGCGGGATGGCCGTTGCCGCCACGCTCATTGTGGGGCTGCCCCAGCTGGGCCCGCCCTGGGTTCCGCTACTCGCGTTCCTGGCGCTGTGGCTGTTGTACATGTCGATCGTGAACGTGGGGCAGACGTTCTACGGCTTCGGCTGGGAGATGCTGCTGCTGGAGGCGGGGTTCACGGTGGCGTTCCTCGGCTCCGACCAGACTCCCCCGCCGCGGCCGATCCTGATCCTGCTGGCCTGGCTGGTGTTCCGGCTGGAGTTCGGTGCCGGCATGATCAAGATCCGGGGCGGCCGGGAGTGGCGGGATCTGACGGCACTGTACTACCACCACGAGACCCAGCCGATGCCCGGGCCGCTGAGCCGGCAGGCACATCTGCTCCCGAAGGCGTGGCACCGGCTGGAGGTCCTGGGCAACCATTTCGCCCAGCTGGTGGTGCCGTTCTTCCTCTTCGCCCCGCAGCCCCTGGGCAGTGCCGCGGCCGGGATCATCATCTTCACGCAGCTCTGGCTCGTGGCGAGCGGCAACTTCGCCTGGCTCAACTGGATGGCGATCCTGCTCGCCTTCGCCGCGGTCAGTGACCCCGTGGCGCACGCCGTGCTGCCGGCGATCCCGCTCGACTGGCACGCCGCGGCCGGGGGTGCTGGAGCGGCGTGGGGTGCTGGTGCTGCCGCCGGCGGGACGGCCACCGGCGCCGGCAGCCTGGCGCCGGTCCCGTGGCTCGTTGTGGTCCTGCTCGCCACTGTGCTGCATGTGGTGCTCAGCTACCGGCCGATCGAGAACCTGTTCTCCCACTACCAGCTGATGAACGCCAGTTTCAACCGCTGGCAGCTCGTGAACACCTATGGCGCCTTCGGCACTGTCACGAAGCGGCGGATCGAGATCGTGGTGGAGGGGACCCTCGACGCGGAGCCCGGAGATGGCACCGAGTGGCGGGAGTATGGCTTCAAGGGCAAACCCGGCGATGTCCGCCGCATCCCGCGCCAGTACGCCCCGTACCATCTGCGGCTGGACTGGCTGATGTGGTTCCTGCCGCTGCGCACCGTGCACGAGGAGTGGTTCTACGCGTTGCTGGCCAGGCTGCTCGCCGCTGACAGGCCCACACTGCGGCTGCTGCGCCATGACCCGTTCGACGGCGAACGCCCCCGCTGGGTGCGGGCCCGCAGCTACCTCTACCGCTTCTCCAGCCGGGCCGAGTTCCGCGCGACGGGCCAGCGGTGGATCCGGATCCCGCTGTACGTAGCCATCGCGCCGATGTCCCTGCCGCCGGAGGGCTGAGACGGGGCTGGTGCTACGGCCGGGAGCCCGGCTTCAGCACGTACCGCCGTTCCGGCCGGCCTGCCCCGTATTTGAGCCGCACGTCCGCCCTGCCCGAATCGTGGAGGTACTCGAGATACCGGCGGGCACTTACCCGTGATGCGCCCAACAGGTCAGCGACTTCTGCGGCCGAGAGGTCTGCGTCGGCTGAACGGAGCGCCTCTACAACCACCCTCAGCGTCTCGACGCTGCATCCCTTGGGCAACGGGAAGTCCCCCGGCTGCATGCGCTCAACACCGAAAACCCGGTTCACGTCCGACTGCTCGGCCACATCCTTGGCGGCGTCCAGGCCGTGATAGGCGCTCAGGTAGTGCGCGAGCCGCTCCTGGAGGTCCGACTGCGAGAACGGCTTGATCAGGTAGTGCACGATGCCGCCGCGGAGTGCCCGCCGCACCGTCTCGCTCTCCCGTGCTGCACTGATCACCAGGACGTCCAGGTCAGGCACTATGCCGCGCAACTGCGAGATCAGGTCAAGCCCGTTGGCGTCAGGTAGATGGATGTCCAGCAGGACGAGGTCGGGCGCCAGTTCCGTGGCCTTTGCGAGGGCTTCGCTACCGCTGTGGGCCGCACCGACCACCTCAAATCCCGGACTGCGCTGGATGAAGCCGGCGTGGACCTTCGCGACCATGAAGTCGTCGTCGACGATCAGGACCCTGATCATGGCTGAAACCTCCTTCTGAAGAGCCGGGCAGAGAAGATGGCACCGCCGTCGTTGTGCACCATGAGCTGTCCGCCCCGCCGCTGGCAGACGACCCGTGACAGCGCCAGCCCGTAGCCCCGGCCGCCTTCCGAGGTGGGCTGTTTCGTCGTGAACCCCTGCCGGAACACGTCCTCGAGGACTTCGGCAGGAACGCCGGGGCCCGTGTCGCGGACCACGATGCTCAGCTTTTCGTCCCGGCCGTCTATGAACACTTGAACGGCGGCGTCGGCCGTGCCCGTAACGGCGTCCAATGCGTTGTCCACAAGGTTGCCTACCACGGTGGTCAGATCCCTCGACAATTCGTCGTCCACCCGTTCCAGACGGGAGTCGGGGGAAAGTTGCAGAGCCACTCCGCGCTCAGCCGCGAGGCTCGATTTTGCGATGAGCAGGGCCGCCAGCGCCGGGTCCTCGATCCGGCTCGTGACGTCGTCGCTGAGCCGGGTCCGGTCCAGGGTTGTGCCGTTCACGAACTGCACCACCGCGTCATACTCCCCGATCTGGATCAGCCCGGAAATTGTGTGCAGCTGGTTCGCAAATTCGTGGGCCTGCGCGCGGAGCGTATCCGTCGCGGTGCGCGTGGCGCCGAGTTCCCGTTCCAGGGAGGCGAGCTCCGTACGGTCGCGCAGGGTGGTCACCGAACCGATGGTCCGCCCGTGCGACAACATTGGCATCCGGTTCAGGACCACCAGCCGTTCGCCCACCAGCACCAAGCGGTCCGGGCCGGGCTGGTCACGTGTCAGCACCTCCCGCAGTGCCGATTCAACGGCCAAGGCATTGAGGCTCTTGCCCACACAGTCCGGCGCCAGGCCCAACAACTGGCGGGCGCTTTCGTTCACCACGGTGATCCGCTCATTCGGATCCAAGGCCACCACACCCTCCTTGAGGCCGTGCAGCATGGCCTCGCGGTTTTCCACCAGGCCGGTGATCTCGGTGGGCTCCATTCCCAGCGTCTGGCGCTTGACCCGGCGGGCGAGCAGCAGCGACCCGGCCACGCCCAGGACGCTCGCAACGCCGAGGTACGTCAAGAGGTTGGGCACGGCATCGCCGAGCCGCTCCCAGGTCGAGGGATAGTTCCTGCTGATGGCCGCAATGCCGATCATCGCCCCGGTATCGTCCAGGACCGGGACGTGCGCCGACAGCATCGCGGTTGCGGTCCCGCCCACCACGCCGGTCCAGGCGCGGCCCTCCATCACGCGGCTGCTGCCGAGCTCAAGTCCCCTGCCCAGCAAGGATGGATCCGATGAGGCCACGACGGTTCCATCCGGCCAGGCGAGCGCCACCTGGGAGGATCCGGAAACAGTCCTGACCGATTCAGCCACCGCCGGCAGCGCCGAACCGCCCCGGGACTCTGCACTCGGCAGCAACGCACGGACAGTGGGATTGTTGCCCAGCGCCTCCGCGGCAGAGAGCGCCCGGCGCCCCTCAATCCGCTCGAAGGCAGCTGCCGACTGCGCGAGGGAGATTGCAACGACAGCTACCAGGACGGCCAGAACGATCAGCAGCTGAAGGACCAGGTATTGCCCGGCAAGGGACATCCCTCTTCGTCGAGTCACGTGCTGTCTTCCTTGTGCGTGGTTCAGCCGCCGTCCGGGCTGGAGAGGGTGCGCACCGGGGTCCGTCCGGCACAGTGGACTATACCCCAAGGTGCAGCACCGCCCCGCGATATGTTGGGCAGCTGTTGGAAACCGGAAATATGAACGCAATGAACTTAACTTTCTCTGGTTACACAAGAGTGATGCCTATCACTTCCGCACCTAGCATCAGATCACCAGTCAGATTTGCTGGTCAGTTCATTGAGAAGAGGAACACCATGCGCCAGATCCGCGCATTGCGAATTGCCGCCGTCGCTGCCGGCATCGCCCTGATGGCCACCGGTTGCGGTGCGACCACCAAGAGCTCCACCGCTCCCGCCAGCTCCGGCGCCGCTGCAGGCCCCGTGACGGGGCTGCAGATCCTGGTCCCCAACACCGCCGGCGGCGGTTACGACACCACCGCCCGGGCGGCGGCGAAGGTTCTCGACGACGAGAAGATTGCCACGAACACCGAGGTGTTCAACCTCGCCGGCGCCGGCGGCACCGTGGGGCTGGCCCGCGTGGTCAACGAGAAGGGCAACGGCGACCTGGCCATGCTGATGGGCCTTGGCGTGGTGGGCGCGAGCTACACGAACAAGACCGAATCCAAGCTGACGGACACCACTCCCCTGGCCAAGCTCATCGAAGAGCCGGGCGCGATCATGGTCGGCAAGGATTCGCCCTACAAGACCATCGGCGACCTCGTGTCAGCATGGAAGGCAGATCCGGGCTCCATCGCCGTGGGCGGCGGCTCCTCCCCCGGCGGCCCGGACCACCTGCTGCCGATGCAGCTGGCCGGAGCCGTTGGCATTGACGCCACGAAGGTTAACTTTGTCTCTTACGACGGCGGCGGCGCTCTTCTTCCCGCAATCCTCGGAAACAAGCTGGGTTTCGCCGCGTCCGGTGCCGGTGAGTTCCTCAAGCAGATCGAGTCCGGCGACGTCCGCGTCCTGGCCACCAGCGGGGACAAGCGTCTTGACGGCGTCGATGCCCCCACCCTGAAGGAATCGGGCATCGACCTGGTCTTCAGCAACTGGCGCGGCATGGTGGCGCCTCCCGGCATCAGCGATGCGGACAAGGCATCCCTGATCGCCGCCTTGGAGAAGATGCACGGAAGCCAGTCCTGGAAGGAAGTCCTCAAGACGCGGGGCTGGACCGACGCGTTCATCACCGGGGATGAGTTCAAGACCTTCCTGACCGAGCAGGACAAGCGGGTGGCCGACGTACTGACCAAGCTTGGGCTGGCGTGAGTTCCTTAGCCACCAAACTCAAAGGCCGCTCCGAGCTGGGGGTCGCCCTCCTGCTCGGGGCGGCCGGCGGGCTCGTCCTGTGGGACGCCGCCGGCCTGGTCACCCCGTACTCCAAGTCTGACCCTGTCGGACCCAAGACCGTTCCCTACATCGTCGCGGGCCTGCTGATCGTCTGCGCGGTGATGCTGGCCATCAACGTTCTCCGTGGCGGCCACGGCGAAGCGGAAGGCGGCGAAGACGTCGACCTGACCCACCCTGCCGACTGGAAGACCGTGCTCCCCCTCGCTGGCGCCTTCATCGCCAACATCCTGCTCATCGATTGGGCCGGCTGGGTCATTTCCGGGACCGTCCTCTTTTGGGGCAGCGTCCTGGCCCTGGGCAGCCGGCGCTATGTCCGCGACGGCCTCATCGCCGTAGCCCTGTCCCTCCTGACCTTCTACGGCTTCTACCTCGGCCTCGGGATCTCGCTCCCCGCCGGCCTGCTGGAAGGGATTCTCTAAATGGACGTCTTCACCTCCCTCATGGACGGCTTTGCCACCGCCCTGACACCCATGAACCTCCTCTACGCCGTGATCGGCGTTATCCTGGGCACCGCCGTCGGCGTCCTGCCGGGACTGGGCCCGGCGATGACCGTGGCCCTGCTGCTTCCTGTGACGTCTGTACTCGAGCCCACGAGCGCTTTCATCATGTTCGCCGGCATCTACTACGGCGGCATGTACGGCGGATCCACCACCTCCATCCTGCTCAACACGCCCGGTGAGTCTTCCTCGGTGGTCACGGCCATCGAGGGCCACAAGATGGCTAAGGCCGGCAGGGCCGCCCAGGCGCTGGCGACGGCAGCCATCGGCTCGTTCGTGGCCGGCACCATCGGCACCACACTGCTGGCCGTCTGTGCACCTATCGTGGTCAAATTCGCGGTCAGTCTGGGATCCCCCAGCTACTTCGCCATCATGGTCCTTTCGCTCCTTGCCGTTACTGCCGTGCTGGGGTCCTCCCGGCTCCGCGGCTTTGCCTCGCTGGGCCTGGGCCTGGCGATCGGCCTGATCGGGATGGACTCTGTCACGGGACAGCGGCGGCTCACCTTCGGCCAACCGCTGCTCACCGACGGCCTGGATATCGTGGTGGTGGCCGTCGCCATCTTCGCCGTGGGTGAAGCCCTGTGGGTGGCCGCCCACCTGCGCCGGACCCCCCTTAACGTCATCCCGGTGGGGAATCCCTGGATGGGCAAGCAGGACTGGAAGCGGTCCTGGAAGCCCTGGCTGCGGGGAACTGCCTTCGGCTTCCCGTTCGGTGCGCTTCCGGCCGGCGGCGCCGAGATCCCCACCTTCCTGTCCTACGTCACGGAAAAGCGCCTCAGCAAGCACCCCGAGGAGTTCGGACATGGCGCCATCGAGGGTGTTGCCGGGCCGGAAGCTGCGAACAACGCATCCGCGGCCGGCACACTGACCCCGCTGCTGGCGATGGGGCTACCTACCAACGCCACCGCGGCGGTGATGCTGGCAGCGTTCACCGGGTACGGCATCCAGCCCGGACCCCAGCTGTTCGAGAGCCAGGGGCCCCTGGTGTGGGCACTGATTGCCAGCCTCTTCATCGGCAACTTCCTGCTCCTGATCATCAACCTGCCCTTGGCACCCCTGTGGGCCAAACTCCTGCAGCTGCCGCGTCCCTACCTGTATGCGGGAATCCTGTTCTTCGCCACGCTGGGCGCCTACTCGGTGAACCTGCAGGCGTTCGACCTGGTGCTCCTGCTGGTGCTCGGCGCTCTCGGGTTCATGATGCGGCGCTTCGGACTCCCCGTCCTGCCGCTCATCCTCGGCGTGATCCTGGGGCCGCGTCTCGAGGGCCAGCTGCGCCAGACCCTGCAGCTCAGCGCCGGCAACCCCGCCGGTCTCTGGAGCGAGCCCATCGCCGTCGGAATCTACGTCATCGTGGCGATCATCCTCGTCTGGCCGCTGCTGCTCAAACTGTGGCGCAAATCCAGGCCCACCACCGCACCCGCCGCTACTGGCGGGACGGACCTGGGGCCAGAAAATAAAGTGTCCAAGGCGCCCGAAGCCGACGTCACCCAGGCTTCGGAACAGGCCGACGGCACCGTCGACGCCGTCCACACCCGAGCAGGACAGGAAAAACTGTGAGCATCATCGTTGGATACGTGCCCACTCCCGAAGGGGAAGCGGCACTGGAACGCGCAGTCTCAGAGGCACGAAGGAACAGCACGTTCCTGGTGGTCATCAACTCCTCACGCGGAGACGCGACGGTGGACAAACGCTATGCCCAGGGCAGCGAAATCGCGAGCATCGAAGAGCGGCTCGGACGTGAGGGAGTGGAACATCACATCCTTCAGCCGGTCCGGGGCAACGACGCGGCCAGCGAGGTCCTGCAGGCCGCCGAGGACTACCGTGCGGAGCTGATCGTCATCGGTCTGCGGAAGCGCACGCCCGTGGGCAAACTGATCATGGGCAGCACCGCGCAGCAGATCCTCCTCGAGGCAGATTGCCCCATCCTCGCCGTCAAGGCAGCCCCGGCGACCTAGCTGGCTGGCCTGGCCTGGCTGGCGTGGCTGAATAGGGGTGCACGCGGCAAAGGGCCGGAAGTCTCACGACTTCTGGCCCTTTGCCGTAGGTGGACCAATGCGCCTATGACGGCGGCCGTGGGGCAGGGATGAGCGCAACGGAGCACCCCATTCGACACAGATGGCCGCAATAGGGGCCGCCAATCCGGCCATTACTGGCGAATCGACGAGGTTCAGACCTGCGGAGCCACCACCTCGCCACACTTCGGTGGCCAGCGGGACGACGGCACGAACCTCCTGAAGTTAGCCGCCCGCGCGGCGGAGGGTGGACTCGGCGTGCTTGAGGATGGGCCCGTCGATCATTTTGCCCTTGTACTGGAACACGCCAGTGCCTGCTCCGGCGGCGGCGTGGAGCAGTTCCGTGGCCGCGGCGACGTCGGCTTCGGAGGGCGCGTAGGCACCGCGGACCGCCGCCACCTGGTTCGGGTGGATGCAGGCCTTCGAGCCGAACCCTGAGGCGGCGGCGTCCCCGGCTTCGACGGCCAGACCGTCAAGGTCCGGAATGTTGACGTAGACCGAGTCGATGGCTTCCTTGCCGAAGGCCTTCGCCGCCAGCAGCACCGTGGAGCGGGCGTGCAACGCCACGGCACGGTAGCCGCCGTCGTCGTCGGTCCGGCTGGAGGTGCCGCCGAGGGAGGCCAGCAGGTCCTCGGCGCCCCACATCAATCCCACGACATTGGGCTCGGCAGCGATGGCGGCCGCGTTCAGGATCCCGGCCGCCGTCTCACACAGTGCAATCACGCTGTAGCCGTCAAGCTCTTTGAGCTGGGCCACGCTTTCGGCCTTGGCAAGCATGACGTGCCGGTACGGGGTGTGCTTGAGGCAGTGCAGGTCCTTCTCGAACTCCTCCGTGCCCGCCGGGTTGACCCGGATGATGGTCCGGCTCGGGTCCAGTTCGGGGACGTCGCCGGTGGAACCGAGCTGGGCCAGGATGGCGCCGCGGGCGCGCTGCTTGTCAGCCGGCGCGACGGCGTCCTCCAGGTCCACGATGACGGCGTCAGAGCGCTCGGCGGCCTTCTGGTAGCGCTCGGGGCGGTCGGCAGGGCAGAACAGCAGGGCAGGGCCCATCAGGAAACTCATGTGTCTATTCTCCGCTTTTCCGCGCGTTCTTTCTGGACAGCGTTTTCTTTCTGGACAGCGTTTTCCTTCTGCGCAGAGGTGTGGGCTTCTCGCATCCACATCAGGCAGCTGCGCGTGGCGAGGGCCACCACGTCGCCGTGCTGGTTCCGGCCGGTGTGCTTCATGGTCACGATCCCCTGGCCCGGCCGGGAGGAGGACAGCCGTTTCCCGGTCACGACGGTCTCCGTGTACAGCGTGTCGCCGTGGTACATCGGGTGCGGGAAGGACACATCCGTCATTCCCAGCTGGGCGATGATGGTGCCCTGGGTCAGTTGCGGGACCGACTGCCCCACCACCGTGGCCAGGGTGAACATCGAGTTCATCAGGCGCTGGCCGAACGGCTGCCCGGCGCTCCAGGCGGCATCGAGGTGGAGTGCCTGGGTGTTCATGGTCATGGTGGTGAACAGGACGTTGTCCGTCTCCGTCACGGTCCGGCCGGGACGGTGCGCGTAGACCACGTCCTCCTCGAGCTCGTCGTAGTAGAGTCCGCGCTGTTCAATGACCCGGGGTCCGGGCACCCGGGGTCCGATGGCTGGCTGTGGCGCGGGGTTCGTCGTCATACGGTCAGTTCCTGGTCTTCCTCGAAAAGCTCGGCACCGGTGGCCGCAACCACGTCCTCAACCGAGACGTTGGGGGCCAGTTCACGCAGCACCAGCCGGGGCTTTCCGCCCTCGGCCACGACGTCCATCACGGCGAGGTCGGTGATGATCCGGTCCACGCAGCCCTTGCCGGTCAGCGGGAGCGTGCACCGCTCCACGATCTTCGGCTTGCCGTTCCGGTCCACGTGCTCCATCATCACGATCACCTTTTTGGCTCCGAAGACGAGGTCCATCGCGCCGCCCATGCCCTTCACCATCTTGCCCGGGATCATCCAGTTGGCCAGGTCGCCGTTGGCGGCGACCTCCATCGCACCGAGCACGGCCACGTCCACATGCCCGCCCCGGATCATGCCGAACGAGGCAGCGGAATCGAAGAACGCGGCGCCCTTGTTGACCGTGACGGTTTCCTTGCCCGCGTTGATCAGGTCCGGATCGACCTCATCCTCGCGCGGGTAAGGTCCGACGCCGAGGATGCCGTTCTCGGAATGCAGGACCACCTCGATGCCGGCCGGGATGTAGTTGGGGATCAGCGTGGGCATGCCGATGCCCAGGTTCACGTACTGGCCGTTATGCAGCTCCTGCGCCACCCGGGCGGCTAGTTCGTTGCGCGTCCAGCCCTTGACTTCGGGATGTTCGACGGCGGATCGCCGGTATTCGTGCCGGACGGCTTCCGGACGGGGAGGGGCGCCCTGCGAGCTGTTCGTTTCCACGGTTATGCTCCTGCCTGGTCGGTGTTGCCGGAGGTGGTCCCCGAAGAGGTCCCGGAGGTGTTCCCGGACGGCACCGCTGCGACTGTCCGCTTTTCGATGCGCTTCTGGACCTGCGGCGCGAGTACCACACGCTGGACGAAGATTCCGGGAACGTGAATGTGCTCCGGGTCCAGTTCGCCGGGTTCCACGAGTTCCTCGACCTCGGCGATGGTGATCTTCCCGGCCATGGCGCAGAGCGGGTTGAAGTTCATCGCGGTGGCGTGGAAGACCAGGTTGCCGTGCCGGTCGCCCTTCCAGGCATGCACCAGGCCGAAGTCGGGGTTCAGCGATTCCTCCAGGACGTAGTCGGCCCCGTTGAAGCTGCGGACCTCCTTCGGCGACGAGGCGATCGCGATGTTGCCCTCGGCGTCGTACTTCTGCGGCAGCCCGCCCTCGGACACCTGGGTGCCGACGCCGGCCGGAGTGTAGAACGCGGGGATCCCCGCCCCGCCGGCACGCATCTTCTCAGCCAGGGTGCCCTGCGGGGTGAGGACCACCTCGAGTTCGCCGGAGAGGTACTGCCGGGCGAACTCCTTGTTCTCCCCCACGTAAGAGCTGATGGTGCGGCGGATCCGGCCGTCCTTGAGCAGGATCCCGAGTCCCCAGTCGTCCACCCCGCAGTTGTTGCTGACGGTTTCCAGGTCCTTGGTGCCGTGCTGGTGCAGGGCATCGATCAGGGCCACCGGAATGCCGCAGAGCCCGAAGCCGCCGACGGCGAGCGAGGCACCGTCGTGGATGTCCGCCACTGCCTCGGCGGCGCTGGCAACAACTTTGTCAATCATCGTTGATCCTTTCAGGGGTCTCGACAAGCTCGACCACCGGGTGGAAAGTTGCGGCCAGCGGGCCGGTTAGAGCCCCAGTTCGCGGGCGATCAGCATCAGCTGGACCTCCGTGGTGCCCTCGCCGACTTCAAGGATCTTGGAGTCGCGGTAGTGGCGCGCCACGGTGAATTCGTTGATGAAGCCATAGCCGCCGAACACCTGGGTGGCGTCCCGCGCGTTGTCCATGGCTGCCTCGCCTGCGACCATCTTAGCGATGGCGGCCTGCGTCTTGAACGGCTTGCCGGCGAGCATCCGGGCGGCGGCGTCGTAGTAGGCCAGTCGGGCCGTGTGGGCGCGTGCTTCCATCCGGGCGATCTTGAATGCGATGGCCTGGTATTTGCCGATGTTCTGCCCGAATGCGCTGCGTTCCTTGGCGTATTTCACCGACTGGTCCACGCAGCCCTGGGCCGCACCGACGGCGAGGGCGGCGATGGCGATCCGGCCCTCGTCCAGGATGGAGAGGAAGTTGGCGTAGCCGCGGCCCTGGGTGCCCAGCAGGTTGGCCTCCGGGACATGGACATTGTCCAGAGTCAGCGGGTGGGTGTCGGAGGCGTTCCAGCCGACCTTGTTGTAGGCCTTCTCCGCCTTGAAGCCGGGGGTGTTGGTGGGCACCAGGATGGTGGAGATCTCCTTCTTGATGCTGCCGTCCGGACGCTCCTCCTGGCCGGTCACCGCGGTGACGGTGACGAGCCTGGTGATGTCGGTGCCGGAGTTGGTGATAAACTCCTTGTTGCCGTTGATGACCCACTCCCCGCCGCCCAGCTTGGCAGCGGTCTTGGTGCCGCCGGCATCCGAGCCGGCTTCCGGCTCCGTCAGGCCGAAGCCTGCGAGCGCCTTGCCGGAGGCCAGCAGCGGCAGCCACTCCTCCTTCTGGGCGGCGTTGCCGAAACGGTGGATCGGCATGGCGCCGAGCGAGACGCCGGCCTCGAGCGTGATGGCGACGGACTGGTCCACCCGGCCGAGCTGTTCCAGGGCCAGCGCCAGGGCGAAGTAGTCCCCGCCCATGCCGCCGAACTCCTCCGGGAAGGGCAGGCCGAAGAGGCCCATGTCCGCCATCTGGGAGACGATCTCGTAGGGGAAGCTGTGCTCCTCGTCGTGCTTGGCCGAGACCGGGGCAACCACTTCGTCGGCGAATTCGCGGACGGTGTTGCTGAGGTCCTGGTAATCCTCGCTGAGTTCAAAATCTGGCATGGGGGTGACTCCTTCGTCTGTACTGCTTTGTCTGTACTGATTGCCTGTACCGCTTTGTCTGTGGTCCGGCGCTGAAAGCTGGTGTTGTTACTCCGCCGCGCCCATCGCGATGACGGCTTCCTCGATGGTGTCCTCGGCCTTGGACGGCTCCGGCGGGTGAACGGGAGCGTGGATGGTGGCCAGGACCTGGTCCGCCTTGACCAGGTCGCCGGACGTGATGCTGATGTGTACCGTCCCGTCCAGCGGCGCCACCAGCTGGTGTTCCATCTTCATGGCCTCCACCGAGAGAAGCACCTGCCCGGCTTCCACGGTGTCGCCGTTGCTGACGGACACGGACACCACCGTGCCGGGCATCGGCGAGCGCACCTCCGGGTCTGCGGCGCCCTCGTCGCGTTCGAGCGCCGCCAGCACCCGGGCCAGCCTCGCCTCGCGGGTGAGCACCTCGAGGCGGCAGGACCAGCCCCCGTTGCCGAGGAAAATTTCCGTGGGCACCGAGTTGTCCCGGCCTGGGCGGACGGGTCCCTGAGACGCAGCCACGAGCGAGTAGACCCGGGCTTCGCCGTCGAGAGTCACCTCTGCGTGGTTTCGTTGGGGGAATCGAAGTGATGCCGTGCGCGGCGGCCCGCCGTCGACGGTCACCGCCGCGGTGCCCTGCACCACGGTGCCGAACACCTCAACCGTGGCGACACCGCCGTCGGGCGTGCCAACGCTGATCCGCCGTGGGGCGCGCGCACCAAGCCGCCAACCGTCGCGGAGGTCCCACGGGCCTTTCCCTGCGGCCTGCGCATCATGGTCCTGCGTGGCAGCGGCGAAGACGGCAGCGGCAGAGATCTCGAAGTCGCCCGGGCGGCGGAAGGAGAACTCCGGCATCTTGCGCTCGATCAGGCCGGTGTCGAGGCGCCCGGCCCGGACGTCGGCGTCGTTGATCAGCAGCCGCAGGTACTCAACGTTGGTGTCGACGCCCAGGGCCGTGTAGCCGGCGAGCGCCCGGTCCAGGGTATCCAAAGCATCCGCCCGGTCCTCGCCCCACGCGATGACCTTGGAGATCATCGGGTCGTAGCTGGACGAGATTTGGAGGCCCTCCAGCAGGGCCGAGTCGACCCGGACTTTGCCATTCGCGGTGTCCGGCAGTTCGTCCAGCAGCACGACTGTTCCAGCCGAGGGCAGGAAGTTCTTCTGCGGGACTTCCGCATACACCCGGGCTTCCACCGAGTGGCCGTTGAGCACGATGCCGTCCTGCGCCACGGTGAGCACCTCGCCGGCGGCGATCCGGACCTGCCATTCCACGAGGTCGACGCCGGTGACCATCTCGGTGACAGGGTGTTCGACCTGCAGCCGGGTGTTCATCTCCATGAAGAAGAACTCGTCCGGCGCGTTGTCCGAGACCAGGAACTCCACGGTGCCGGCACCGGTGTACTTGACGCTGCGCGCGGCGTTGCAGGCCGCCTCGCCGATCCGGGCCCGGATGTTGGCCCCGTCGGGCAGGGACTCCAGCAGCGGGGACGGGGCCTCCTCGATGACCTTCTGGTGGCGGCGCTGCAGTGAGCACTCGCGCTCCCCCAGATGGATGACGTTGCCGTGGTTGTCCGCCAGGACCTGCACCTCGATGTGCCGCGGCGTGAGCACCAGCCGTTCCAGGAACAGGGTGTCGTCGCCGAAGGCACTGGCGGCGACCCGGCGGGCGGTGGCCAGGGTGGCCTCCAGCTCCTCGGGACGTTCCACGATGTGCATCCCCTTGCCGCCGCCGCCGGCGGAGGGCTTGATCAGCAGCGGGAAGCCGACGCCGGCCGCGGCCTCGATCAGCTGCGCGTCCGTCATCCCGGGTTCGGCGATGCCCGGAACCACGGGAACCCCGTAGCCCGCGACGTGGTTCTTGGAGCGGATCTTGTCGCCCATGACATTGAGGGATTCCACGCCGGGACCGATGAACGTGATGCCGGCCGCTTCCAGGGCCCGGGCAAAGTCGACGTTCTCGCTCAGGAAGCCGTAGCCCGGGTGGACGGCCTCGGCACCGGTGTCGCGGCAGGCCTGGATGATGGCCTCGATCTTGAGGTAGCTTTCGGCGGCGGCAGCCGGGCCGATCCGCACCGCGAGGTCGGCTTCGCGCACGTGCCGGGCGCCGGCGTCGGCGTCGGAATAGACGGCCACCGAGCGGATGCCCAGGGCGCGCAGGGCCCGGATCACCCGGCAGGCGATCTCGCCGCGGTTGGCGATGAGCACGGTGCCGAACAGCGGCTTCTGGGGTGTCGAAAGAGGAGTAGTCACTGCTGGCTCACATCCGGAAAAGGCCGAAGGAGGTCTCCGGCAGCGGGGTGCGGGAGACGACGTCCAGCGCCAGTCCCAGGACGGTGCGGGTGTCCGCGGGGTCGATCACGCCGTCGTCCCAGAGGCGGGCGGTGGAATAGTAGGGGCTGCCCTGGTCCTCGTACTGGGCCCTGATCGGGGCCTTGAAGGCTTCCTCGTCCGCGGCGGACCATTCCTCGCCGCGGGCCTCGTACTGGTCCCGCTTCACGGTGGCGAGCACGCTGGAGGCCTGGTTGCCGCCCATCACCGAGATCCGGCTGGCCGGCCACATCCACAGGAATCGCGGCGAGTATGCCCGCCCGCACATGGAATAGTTGCCGGCGCCGAAGGAGCCCCCGATCACCACGGTCAGCTTGGGCACGCGCGCGGTGGCGACGGCGGTGACCATCTTGGCGCCGTTCTTGGCGATGCCGCCCTGCTCGTAGTCCTTGCCCACCATGAAGCCGGAGAGGTTCTGCAGGAAGATCAGCGGGATGCCGCGCTGGTCGCACAATTCGATGAAGTGGGCGCCCTTGAGCGAGGACTCGCTGAAGAGCACCCCGTTGTTGGCCACGATGCCGACAGGGTGGCCGTGCAGCTTCGCGAAACCGGTGACCAGGGTGGTGCCGTAGTTCTTCTTGAACTCGTGGAAGCGGCTGCCGTCCACCAGCCGGGCGATCACCTCGCGCACGTCGTACTGCGCGTTGACGTCCGTGGGGACGGCACCGTAGAGCTCGTCCGGGTCCGCCAGGGGTTCGACGGCGGTGTCCACGTCCCAGACGGGGTCTGCCGGGCGGGACAGGGTGGAGACGATATCCCGGACGATCTGCAGGGCATGCCCATCGTTCTCGGCCAGGTGGTCCGTGACGCCGGAGATCTTCGAGTGCACGTCCCCGCCGCCGAGTTCCTCGGCCGTGACGATCTCGCCGATGGCGGCCTTCACGAGCGGCGGCCCGCCCAGGAAGATGGTGCCCTGGTTGCGGACAATCACGGTCTCGTCGCTCATCGCGGGAACGTAGGCGCCGCCGGCGGTGCAGGAACCCATCACCGAGGCGATCTGCGGGATCCTGGCGGCGGACATCTTAGCCTGGTTGAAGAAGATCCGGCCGAAGTGCTCCTTGTCCGGGAAGACCTCGTCCTGCTTGGGCAGGAAGGCTCCGCCGGAGTCCACGAGGTAGATGCAAGGCAGCCGGTTCTCCAGCGCGATCTCCTGCGCCCGCAGGTGCTTCTTCACGGTCATGGGATAGTAGGTGCCGCCCTTGACGGTGGCGTCGTTGGAGATCACGAGGACCTGGCGGCCGTGCACGAGGCCGATGCCGGCGATCACGCCGGCGCCGGGCGAGTCGTCGTTGTACATGCCGTTGGCGGCGAGCGGTGCGATTTCCAGGAAGGGGCTGCCGTCATCGAGCAGCTGGTCGATGCGTTCGCGCGGGAGGAGCTTGCCGCGGGCCACATGGCGCTCCCGGGACCTTTCCGGCCCGCCCAGCGCGGCGGTGGCGAGCCGTTCCTTCAGCTCACGGGCCAGCCCCAGCTGGGCTTCCCGGTTCGCGGCGAAGGCTGCGCTCGCGGCGTCGACCTGGCTGGCGATTGTCTCCATTGACTGCTTCCGTTCTGGGCCTTCATGCTGGGGGCCTGCATGCTGGGGCTTTCAAGCCGGGGGCCTTCATGCCGGGGGCCCGCACTGCCGCTTTCCAGCCACTTCGGTTAGTACCGCATAACTGAGATTTAGGTTAGTCTCTATTAACTGTGATGTCCAACACGCGGCCGCGCAAATAAGCCACGCGGCCGCGTGGAATGTGAAACGAGGGATGTGCCGGTGATTGAACCCAACCAGACTATCCAGGCCCCTTCAACTCAACCTCCGGCAACCCAACCCCCTTCAACCCAGCGCAGCCAGGCCAAGGAGAACCGCCGGCAGGCGCTGCTCTCCGCGGCCGCCGCGCTGTTCGCCGTCGACGGCTTCAACCGCGTCTCGCTGGAGGACCTCGGCGCCGCGGCGGGAGTCAGCGGGCCCGCGGTCTACCGGCACTTCGCGGGCAAGCAGGCCGTTCTCGGGGCCCTGCTCCTGAGCGTCAGCCAGGAGCTGCTCGACGGCGGCCGGCGGGTCGTGGCGGAATCCGACGGCGATGCGGTGGCGCTGGCCCGGCTGGTGGAGTTCCACGTGGACTTCGCGCTCAGCAACCCCGACGTCATCCGGGTGCAGGACCAGGACTTCAGCAACCTGGCCGACGACGACCAGGCCGAGGTCCGCACGCTCCAGCGCAACTACGTGGAACTGTGGGTCGACGTCCTGGCCGGGCTGCACGCCGACACCGAGGCCACCGACCTCCGGATGCGCGCCCATGCCACCTTCGGCCTGATCAACTCCACCCCGCACTCGGTGCGCAGCCCCGGGCGCCGGATGGCCGTCAAGCGTGCCCGTCCCTTGCTGGAAAGCATGGCGCTGGCCGCCCTGATGGCGCCGGCCACGCCCCTCGGCTAAGCAACTCCTCCACCGCACCCGGGCACTCCAGCGAATCCAGGATTCCAGGACTCCGCCCGGGGGCACTTTGGCGCGGACACGCCGCGAACCATGGCGCCGCCGTCGAACATTGGGCTCAAAGTGCCCCCGGACCGAGCACCTCTGCACACAACAAAGCTGCCGGCTGCCCCTGGGAAGGAACAGCCGGCAGCTTGTGGCGAAGAACTGTTAGACCATGGCGAGCGCCATACCCGGGTCGGCCAGGATGGCGCCGAGGTCCTGCAGGAAGCGCGAGCCTTGCTCGCCGTCGACCAGGCGGTGGTCAAACGAGAGGCTGAGCGTCATGACCTGGCGCAGTGCCACCTCGTCCCGGTACTCCCACGGCATCTTGCGGACCGCGCCGAGGGCGAGGATGGCGGCCTCGCCCGGGTTGAGGATGGGGGTGCCCGCATCGATGCCGAAGACACCGATGTTCGTAATGGAGATGGTGCCGCCGGAGAGCTCGGCCGGGGCGGTCTTGCCTGCCCGCGCCGTGTCGGTCAGCGCAGTCAAGGCCGCGGAGAGCTCCAGCAGCGACATCCGGTCCGCATCCTTGATGTTCGGCACGGTCAGGCCGCGCGGAGTCGCCGCCGCGATGCCCAGGTTCACGTAGTTGTACTGGACGATCTCCTGCTTGGCTTCATCCCAGCGGGTGTTGAGCGTCGGGTGGTTCCGCAGCGCGATCAGCACGGCCTTGGACACGATGGTCAACGGTGTGAGCTTGTAGCCGGCGAACGCGCGGCTGGCCTTGAGCCTGGCCAGCAGTTCCATGGTGGGCGTGACGTCGACGGTCAGGAACTCCGTGACGTGCGGCGCGGTGAAGGCGCTGGACACCATCGCGGCCGCCGTGAACTTCCGGACGCCCTTGATCGGAGTGCGCGTCTCCCGCTCACCCCGCTTCAGGCCCTGGCCCGTACCGGTGCCAAGGCCTGCAGCCCGGGTTCCGGCCAGCTCCTGGGATACCGCGGCGAGGTCCCCTCCGCCGACGAAGTTCAGGACATCGTCCCGGATGATGAGCCCGTGCTCCCCGGTGCCGGTGACGGCTTCGAGGTCGACGCCGAGGTCCTTGGCGAGTTTCCGGACCGGCGGCGTGGACCGCGGACGTTCGGCGGGCGCGGCCACCACCGGAGCAGTTTCAACTACCGGAGCCACTTCAACTACCGGAGTGGTTTCAACCACCGGAGCCGTTGCACCTACCGGAGCGGTTCTAACAGGTTCGGCAACTGTGACAGGCGCGACGCCCGAAGCAGCCGGGGCCGCGAAGCTGCGGGCGCGGCGGGCCGGGCGGCCGGAGTCCTCGAGGACCGCGCCGTAGCCGACGAGATTCGGTTCACGCTTGGCGGCCGCCTCACCGGCGACAGAGTCGCCCGAGCCGAGGGCGCCGCCGGAACCGCCGGCGAGGCCGCCGTCGTCGCCCTCAATCTCGAACGAAACGATCGGCTTGCCCACCTCCACCACGGTGCCCGGCTGTTCGTGCAGGGCGGTGATCACACCGGCGTACGGCGAGGGAAGCTCGACGACGGCCTTGGCGGTCTCCACCTCGGCGATGATCTGGTTGAGCGCGACGGTGTCCCCTACCGCGACCTTCCAGGCGACGATTTCCGATTCAGTGAGACCCTCGCCGAGGTCCGGGAGCCTGAATTCCTTGATCATGGTGGCGGTCATCCTTCCAGCCCGCTGAGGGAGTTGGGGCGGCCCAGGGCACGGTCGACGCCGTCGAGGATCCGGTCAAGGCTCGGCAGGTGGTGCATTTCGAGTTTGGAGTACGGGTAGGGGACGTCGAAGCCGGTGACCCGGACCGGGGCCGCCTCGAGGTGAAAGAAGCAGCGTTCGGTGATGCTGGCGGCCACTTCGGCGCCGATCCCTCCGGACTGGCCCGCCTCGTGGGTGATAACGAGCCGGCCGGTCTTGCGGACCGAGGCTTCCAGGGTTGCGAAGTCCAGCGGGGCCAGCGAGCGCAGGTCGATGACCTCGATCGACACGCCCTCGTCGGCGGCGGCGAGCGCGGCGTCACGGGCGGTCTTAACGAGCGGGCCGTAGGCCACAAGGGTCACGTCCTTGCCCTCGGTGACGACCCTGGCCTTCTCCAGGGACAGGGCGGCGCCGAGGTCAAGGGACTCGTCCACCTCGCCCTTGTCGTGGTAGCGGCGCTTGGGCTCGAAGTAGAGCACCGGATCGTCCGAGGCGATGGCCTGCTGGATCACCGTGTGCGCATCCTGCGGGTTGGAGACGCTGACCACGCGCAGGCCGGAGGTGTGCGTGAAGTACGCCTCCGGCGATTCGGAGTGGTGTTCCGGGGAGCCGATGCCGCCGCCGAACGGCACGCGGATGGTGATGGGCATCTTGACGGCGCCCTGGGTGCGGTAGTGCATCTTGGCGACCTGGCTGACGATCTGGTCGAAGGCCGGGTAGATGAAGCCGTCGAACTGGATCTCCACCACCGGGCGGTAGCCGCGGTAGGCCAGACCGACGGCGGTGCCGATGATGCCGGACTCGGCGAGCGGCGTGTCAACGACGCGGTGCGTGCCGAAATCCTTCTGCAGGCCGTCCGTAACGCGGAAGACGCCGCCGAGGGCACCGATGTCCTCCCCCATCAGGATCACCTTGGGATCATTTTCGAGGGACTTGCGCAGGCCCGAGTTGATGGCTCGGGCAAAGGTCATCTGCGTCATCAGCGTGCACCTTCTTCAGAAGCGGCTTCTGCGGGATCGCCGAAGGAAGCCAGGTAACGGGAGTAGTGGTCCTGCTGGCGGTCCAGCGAGGAATTGGGCGAGCTGTAGACGTGCTTGAAAATATCCATCGGCTGCGGCTCGGGCATGTTGATGGTGCCGGCCCGCAGCGCCTTGGCCACGGCGTCTGCCTTGGTGGCGACGGCGGCTTCAAAATCTTCGCTCAGCAGGCCCTTGCGGTCGAGCAGGGACTTCAGCCGGGCGATCGGATCCTTGGCGGCCCAGTCCTCCAGCTCGTTGGCATCCCGGTAGCGGGTGGGATCATCCGCCGTCGTGTGCGGGCCCATCCGGTAGGTGACGGCTTCGATAAAGGTGGGTCCGCCGCCGCGCCGTGCCCGGTCGATGGCGATCCGGGTGGCGGCCATCACGGCCAGAACGTCATTGCCGTCCACCCGCATGCTGGGGATGCCGAAGCCGGAGGCCCGGTCCGCGAGCTGGATGTGGGACTGCAGCCGTACGGGTTCCGAGATGGCCCAGTGGTTGTTCTGGCAGAAAAACACGACCGGCACCTGGAAGCTCGCGGCGAAGACCATGGCCTCGCTGACGTCGCCTTCGCTCGTGGCACCGTCGCCGAAGTAGGCCACGGCAACCGAGTCGGCACCATCGTTCTGGATGCCCATGGCATAGCCGGTGGCGTGCAGCGTCTGGGAGCCGATCATGATCTGCTGCGTGGCCACGTTCACCGTGTAGGGGTTCCAGCCGGCCAAAGCGTTGCCACGCCAGGCCCGCACGAGGTCCTCCGGGTTTACCCCGCGGCAGTAGGCAACGCCGTTGTCGCGGTAGCTGGGGAAGACGAAGTCGTCGTCGCGGAGGGACCGGGCCGAGCCGATCTGGGCAGCTTCCTGGCCCAGCAGCGGCGGCCAGAGGGCAAGCTCGCCCTGGCGCTGCAGGGCGGTGGCCTCGGCGTCGATCCGGCGGATCACCACCATGTCTTCGTAGAGCGCGCCGAGCTGCTCGTCGGTGACGTCCTGAACCCAGGGGTCGAACTCCGGATGGCTGACGCGTTCACCCCCCGGGGTGATGAGCTGGACGAGATCCCCGCCCGTGCGCCGGTGTGATTCTGCACTGTTTCCCGGGCCTCCGGCGGCAATGCCGCCCTTGCCCGCGTCGTCGGTAAACACAGTTGTCCGCAACCTTCTGACGTCGTCTGACCGGTGCTCGCAGGACTCGTAATCCCGCTGCGCGCCAGCCGCCCGGGCGCCGTTGCCCCGGATAATTGTGACCCTACTCACAATGCTCATCGGGTACAACCACCCGCAAAAATATTGAGCATTATGCCCTGTCTGGACCGTGAGGACCGTGCTAATCTTGCGCATTATGCAAACCTTGGATGGCACCGACACACGCCTGCTTTCGGCCCTGGCCAGCGACCCCCGGCGCACCGTCGTCGCCCTGGCCCAGAAGCTCGGCCTGTCCCGGAATACAGTGCAGGCGCGGATGGCCCAGCTGGAGAAAAAACACGTGTTCCTCTCCTTCGAGCGGCGCATCAATCCGGCCTCGCTGGGGTATCCGCTGATGGCCTTTATTTCCGTGCACGTCCAGCAGCAAAAACTGGGCCGGTTGGCCGTTGAGCTGGCCGGCATCCCGGAAATCCTGGAGGGCTTCGGCCTGACCGGCTCGGCGGACCTCCTGTTGCGGGTTGTGGCGCTCGACGCCGAGGATCTGTTCCGGATTAACGGCAAGATCCTGGCCTGCGACGGAGTAGACCGGACCGATACCGCCCTGGCCATGGGTGAGCTGATTCCGTTCCGGATCCAGCCGCTGCTGGAACGCGGTTCCGCGGAAGGCTGAGCGGGGCACAGTCCGACGCTCCCTCACATCCTGCGAGGCCTACGCAGACGCTCCCTCACATCTCGCGCCCATCGGGCGAAACGTGAGGGAGCGTCCGGCTCTACCGGGCGAAACGTGAGGGAGCGTCAGTGGTTGGTGGCCTTTTCGGCGCCCACACCCGTGAGGGAGCGGACTTCCATTTCGGCCTGCTTGGTGGTGTCTTCCAGCTTCTTGTCCAGCACCGTACCGAGCCAGCCCAGGAAGAACGCGAGCGGGATGGAGACAATGCCGGGGTTGCTGAGCGGGAAGATCGCGAAGTTGGCGCCCGGGATCATGGACGTCTTCGTCCCCGAGACCACCGGGGACAGCGCGATCAGGATGATGGCCGAACCGAGGCCGCCGTACATGCTCCAGATGGCACCCTGGGTGGTGAAACGGCGCCAGAACAGCGAGTACACGATGGTGGGCAGGTTGGCCGAGGCGGCCACAGCGAAGGCGAGCGCCACGAGGAACGCGATGTTCTGTCCGTTGGCGAAGATGCCGCCGATGATGGCGAGCAGGCCGATCACCACTACGGTGCGGCGCGCCACCTTGACCTCGGTGTCGGCGTCGGCCTTGCCCTTGGCGATCACGCTGGCGTAGATGTCGTGGGCGAAGGATGCCGCCGCGGTGATGGTCAGGCCGGCGACCACCGCCAGGATGGTGGCGAAGGCCACCGCCGAGATGAAGCCGAGCAGCAGCGGTCCGCCCAGGTGGAAGGCCAGCAGCGGTGCCGCGGAGTTGACCCCGCCCGGGGCACCCTTGATGGTGTCAGCGCCCACCAGCGCGGCCGCGCCGTAGCCCAGGACCAGGGTGAACAGGTAGAAGATGCCGATCAGCCAGATGGACCAGACCACGGACTTGCGGGCTTCCTTGGCGGTCGGAACCGTGTAGAACCGCATCAGCACGTGGGGCAGGGCCGCGGTGCCGAGCACAAGGGCCAGGCCCAGGGACATGAAGTCCAGCTTGGACGTCTCGGACTTGCCGTACTGCAGGCCCGGGTTGAGGATGTTCGGGTTCTTCGAGGTCTCCACCGCCCCGCCGAGCAGGTCCGAAAGGTTGAAGCCGTAGATCGCGAGGACCCAGAAGGTCATGACGGCGGCGCCGGCGATCAGGAGCATCGCCTTGATGATCTGCACCCATGTGGTGCCCTTCATGCCGCCGATCAGGACGTACATGATCATCAGGGCGCCGACGACGACGATCACCAGGGCCTGACCGCCCCAGTCGCTGATGCCCAGGAGCAGGGAGATCAGGCTGCCGGCTCCCGCCATCTGCGCCAGCAGGTAGAAGAAGCAGACCGCGAGGGTGGAGATGGCAGCCGCGATGCGCACCGGGCGCTGCTTGAGCCGGAAGGAGAGCACATCGGCCATGGTGAACTTGCCGGTATTGCGGAGCAGTTCGGCGACGAGCAGCAGGGCGACGAGCCAGGCGACGAGGAAGCCGATGGAGTACATGAAGCCGTCGTACCCGTTGACGGCGATCGCGCCGGTGATCCCGAGGAAGGAGGCCGCCGAGAGGTAGTCGCCGGCGATGGCGGTGCCGTTCTGCGGGCCGGTGAAGGAACGCCCGGCCGCGTAGTAGTCCGCAGCCGTCTTGTTGCTGCGGCTGGCCCTGAGCACAATCACCATCGTGATCGCGACGAACAGGGCGAAGATCCCCATGTTCAGCAGGGTGGTGTCCTTGAGATCCGAAACATTTACCGTGGGAACCATGAATGTCATTTTGTTGCCCCGCCAATTTGATTGCCGTGCTTGTCGAACTCGTGGCCTTCGATTTCGTGGCGGATCTCGGCGGCGATGGGGTCAAGCTTCCGGTTCGAGTAGCTGACATACCAGCCGGTGATGGCGAATGTGGACACGAACTGCAGCAGGCCCAGGATCAGGCCGATGTTGATGTTGCCCCAGACCTTGGTGGACATGAAGCCGACCGCGTAGTCGGCCAACACGACGTAGGCGAAATACCAGAGCAGGAATGCAATGGCCATGGGAAAGACAAAGCTGCGGTGACGTTTGCGTAGTTGCTGGAACCGTTCCGTCGACTGGACTTCCTTGAAGTCCACGGCCGCCGCTGCGTCCGCTTCTTGGGCGTGCTGACCCATCGTTCCTCCTCATTGAGACTGGCTCGTCGACACCGGCTGCGTTAGCCTGATGGATACAGTCCCCCGGGCCGGCGTGACTACTATCACTGTGCATCGTGATGTGCACTACAGTCCATAGTCGCCGTGCCGGCGTCGCTCAACGGTCCTGATGCTGCGCTCAACGGCGGCCGCGCAACGCCCCGCCGGTGCCCGCGATACGCTGGCAGCATGCCGGACTCTCCGCTGTTTACCGCCGCCGCCATCGCCGTGATCGCGATGGCGATCGCCGTCGTCGTCGCCGTCGGCCTCAAGGTCCTCCGCTCGTTCCGGGAGCTGGGCACCGACGCGGAACAAGCCACGTACAAGACCCTGCACGCCGCTTCCCAGGCCGGCCAGCACCTGCGGACCGGACTCAATCCCGCCGGCGCGGCCAAGGCCAGCCGGCAGTTGCGCAGCCTGCTGGGAAGCGACGCGCTGGCGATTACCGACACGACGGGCGTCCTCGCGTGGGATGGCGCCGGCGAGGAACTCAAGCCCGCTTTGATGGGGCTCGCGGCCCGCGTGCTCGACGGCGGCCACACAGCCGTGATCCCGGCCGGCGAGCTGCAGCTGCTTGCCGGCGGCACCGCAGCCGGGACGCTGGCCCCGGAGGTGGAACGCGCCGTCGTGATCGCCCCGATCAAGGCCGGCACGCGGGTGGTGGGCGTCGTGGCAGCCTTCGCCCCGTCGGCCGGCGCGGGACTGGTGCGCGCCACGAGCGAGGTGGCCGACTGGGTGGCCACCCAGGTGGAACTGGCTGAGCTCGACGCCTCCCGTACGCTGCTGATGGAGGCCGAGGTCCGGGCGCTCCGTGCCCAGATCAGCCCGCATTTCATCTACAACTCGTTGAACGCAATCGCGTCCTTCATCAACACGGACCCGGTGCGGGCGCGCGAACTCGTGGTTGAATTCGCCGACTTCACCCGCTATTCCTTCCGCCGGCACGGCGATTTCACCACCCTGGCCGAGGAGCTGCGCTGCATCGACCGCTACCTGCTCCTGGAACGCGCCCGCTTTGGCGACCGGGTGCAGGTCAGCCTGCGGATTGCGCCTGAAGTGCTCAGCACGGTGATCCCGTTCCTGAGCCTGCAACCGCTCGTGGAGAACGCGGTCCGGCACGGGCTCGAAGCCAAGGAGGGGCCGGGGCATATCTCGATCACGGCCAATGACTCCGGAGCCTTTGCCGAGGTGAGAATCGAGGACGACGGGGTGGGCATGGATCCCGAACAGCTGCGCTCGGTGCTCGCCGGGCACAGCGACGGCGACCACGTCGGACTCCGCAACGTCGACACCAGGCTGCGGCAGGTCTACGGCGAGGACAACGGGCTCGTGATCGAAACGGCTCCCGGGGAGGGCACCCTGATCACCATGCGGGTGCCCAAGTCGCAGCCCCGTCACGACGCCTGATCGTCGCTCTGATACAGCAAAATGCCTCCGGCAGTAGGCTGGAACCATGATTAACGTCCTCGTCGCCGACGACGAGTTCCCCGCCGTCGAGGAACTGGCTTTCCTGCTCCGCAAAGATGACCGGATCGGCACGATTTACCGCGCCTCCTCCGGCGCCGAGGCCCTCCGTGCGCTCGAAGCCGAGGAGGTGGACGCCGTCTTCCTCGACATCCATATGCCGGCCCTGTCCGGGCTGGACATCGCCCGCGTCATCTCCCGCAGCTCCCGCCCGCCGGCCGTTGTGTTCGTGACGGCCGACGAGGACCGCGCGCTGGAAGCGTTCGAGCTGGCCGCCGTGGACTACCTGCTGAAGCCCGTGCGGGCAGAGCGGCTCGCAAAGTCCATCGGCCGGATCAGCGAGCTGCTCAAGGACGGCGCCCCGACGCCGGAAATGATCACCGTGGACCTCGGCGGCCACACCAGGATGATCCGGCGCGAGGACGTCACCTACGTCCAGGCGCAGGGCGACTACGCCAGGCTCCACACCGCCGACGCGAGTTACCTCATCCGGGTCCCGCTGGCCGACCTTGAGCAGCAATGGGCCGACGCCGGATTCATCCGCACCCACCGCTCCTACCTGATCGCACTGAACCACGTCAGCCATCTGAAGCTCGCGGCGGCGCGCCCCAGCGTCACCGTGGCCGGGGCCGAGCTTCCCATCAGCCGCCGGCACCTGCCGTCCGTGCGGGAGAAGCTGCAGTCGACCCGGATCCGGCCGCAGGCATGACCCGCGTCCGCGTGACCGCACCGCGCGGCCTGACGCAGGGCCGTACGGCGCTGGCCGCCGCCCGGTCAGCCGCTGATGCCCGGTCCACCACTGATGCCCGGTCCACCACTGATGCCCGTGAAGCGGCGGAGGAATCCGACGCCGGACAGGTCTTCGTCCGCTCGCTGATCCGCTCCCAGCTGCGGCTCGGACTGGTGGTGGCAGGCGGCTTCCTGCTGATCCTGCTGGCGTTCCCGCTCATGTTGGGGCTGGTTCCCGGGCTGGCGGACTCGACGATTGCCGGCCTTCCCTTCGACTGGGTGCTGCTGGGCGCCGGTATCTATCCCGTGATCGGGCTCAGCGCGTGGCTCTATGTACGGACGGCACAGCGGAACGAGGCCCGCTACCGGGATCTGGCCGGGGACAAGTGAGGCGCCGGTGAACCCGGCCGTCGGCGTCGCGGCCTTCGCCGCCGTCTCGCTGGCCACGGCCGTGGTCGGTTTTTACGGCCTCCGGATCTCACGCACCACCGGAGACTTCTATGTGGCGTCGCGCACCGTGCGGCCGTGGTGGAACGCCTCGGCGATCGGCGGGGAGTACCTCTCCGCCGCCAGTTTCCTCGGCGTCGCGGGGCTGATCCTGCTCTCCGGCACCGACGCCCTGTGGTTCCCTGTGGGCTACACCGCCGGTTACCTGATGTTGCTGCTCTTCGTGGCCGCTCCCCTGCGGCGTTCCGGCGCGTACACCATCCCGGATTTCACCGAAGCCAGGCTCGATTCGCGGGCGGTCCGCCGTGTCACCAGCGTTGTGGTGGTGCTGGTCGGCTGGCTCTACATCGTCCCGCAGCTCCACGGGGCCGCCCTGGCCATCCGGATCACCACCGGACTGCCGGCGTGGGTGGGGCCGGTGGCGGTGGTCGCCGTCGTCTGCGTGAACGTCGTGGCAGGCGGGATGCGTTCCATCACCTTCGTCCAGGCCTTCCAGTACTGGCTCAAGCTGACGGCGCTGGCCGTGCCGGTTCTCTTCATCCTGTTCGTGCTGGCCGGTACCGGCGCCCCCGCGGTGGCCGAGGCCGGGGTGAATCCCACCGCCGCCGCTCCGGCCAGCCCGTACCAGAACATCTCCCTGCTGGTGGCGCTGCTGTTCGGCACCCTGGGGCTGCCGCATGTGCTGGTGCGGTTCTACACCAACCCGGACGGCCAGTCCGCCCGGCGGACCACGCTGATTGTGCTGGGCCTGCTTTCGGTCTTCTACCTTTTCCCCACGGCCTACGGCCTGATCGGGCGCCTCTTCACGCCCGGGCTGGCGCAGAGCGGCCAGGCCGACGCGCTGGTGTTGCTGCTGCCGGGCCGGATGATCGGCGGGGCCGCCGGGGATCTGCTGTCCGCCCTGGTGGTGGCCGGCGCGTTCGCCGCGTTCCTCTCCACCACGTCCGGACTGGTGGTCTCGCTGGCGGGCGTGATCAGCCAGGACGTGCTCGGCGGCAGTGTGCGCGGCTTCCGGCTCGCGGCGGTCATCTCGGCAATCGTGCCGCTGGGGATCGCGTCCATGACGGACTCCCTGGGGCTGGCCGGCAGCGTGGGGCTGGTGTTTGCCTTCACGGCGTCTACGATCTGCCCGGTGCTGCTGCTGGGCATCTGGTGGCGCGGGCTGACGGACGCCGGGGCGATCGCCGGCATGGTGACCGGCGGGCTGCTCTGCGGCGGAGCCATGGTGGCCGGCTCCGTGCTGGGGGGCGCCGGCACGCCGTCGTGGCTTGCACAGCCCGCCGCTTGGACGGTCCCGGCGGCTTTCGCCGTCGTGGTCCTGGTGTCCCGGGCCACCAGACACCGCGTGCCGCGGTCGATCACCCGGTTGATGACCAGGCTGCACACACCCGAACGGCCGCTGGTGACCGAACGGTGACGGCGACCGTCAGTCGATGGCGGCCATCAGTTCAACGGCGCGGTCCAGGAAGGCATCCACCTGGCCTTCCTCATAGCCTTCGCGGCCCACGGTCGGCCGGAAGACGGCGCGCCTGACATTGTCCACGCTCAGCGGCCTGTCCTCTTCCAGGTAGCCGATCAGCTCGTGGCACAGGTCATCCACGTCCGTGGTGTTGTAGCTCCGGACCTTGGCTTTGCCCGGGCGTCGGAAGCGCTGGCCGTCGGGACGGTGAAGCCGTCCGCGGAGCAGGCCGGCCAGCCGGCCGATGTCGCGGAGCCAGGCTTCCTCGCCGCGTTCTCCGATCAGGTCATCGCGTTCCCGCAGCGCAAGCGCGTCCTCGAGCCGGTCCAGGGCGGCGTCCACGCCGGCCGCCGCGTAGCCGCCCTTGACGGGGTCGAAGGTGACGGCCCGGACGTCGGCGCTTTTGACCGGACGGCCCGCGGCATTCGGGGCCTCAAAAGACACCCGTGCGCGCTGCAGGAACTGATCGACCTGCTTGGCGTTGTAGCCGTACTGGTTCCGCTGCACGCGGTCAAAGGAAGCAGGAATCTGCTGTTGAATGTCCACTGTAACTATGTTTCCTTCAATGCCGTTCGGCTGGTTTGCTGGCACCATTCTAAGGGCCGGAAGTTGGAACGACGTTGGAATCGGGCACGCGCTAGGTGCCGACAACGGCGGAGAAGAGGATGAAAGCCACGGGCGAGGCGAACACGATCGAGTCCAGCCGGTCCATCACTCCGCCGTGGCCCGGCAGGATGCTGCTCATGTCCTTGATGCCCAGTTCGCGCTTCACCATGGATTCGGCCAGGTCCCCGGCTGTGGCGGCGGCGACCATGCCCACCGCCAGCACCGCACCCACCCACCAGGGCTTGCCCAGCACGAAGACGCTGGCCAGCACGCCGATCACCAGGGCGCCGGCGATCGAGCCGCTGAAGCCTTCCCAGGTCTTTTTGGGGCTGATTTTCGGAGCCATCGGGTGCTTGCCCAGCGAGGCGCCCACCAGGTAGCCGAAGGTGTCGTTGGAGACCACGAGCAGCAGCAGGGTGGCGGTCTGCCAGGCACCCGGGGGCACCACGCCGCCGGGCCAGAGTCCTATCGGCGTCTCGCCGCCGGAGGTATGCAGGGGCAGCACGGCAAAGCTGATCAGGAACGGCACCCAGGTCAGGGTGAAGACGCCGGCGAAGATGCTCCGCGCCGAACCGGCTGCGCCCTCCAGGGAGCGCCACAGCAGCACGGCCACGCTGCTGAGCAGCATGGCGAAAAGCAGGCTTTCCAGGCCGCCGAAGTAGGCGGCGAGGGGCATGCCTACCGTGCCCGTCATCACCGGGATGATGGGCAGCCTCGTGCCCGAGGCCTCCAGCGCCCGGAAGATCTCCCAGACGCCGAAAACCGCGAAGGCGGTGGTGATGAGCACGAAGCCCAGCGGCAGGAACAGCAGTCCGCCCAGGACGAGGAAGAGCATGCCGAGGCCCACCGCAGTGGCGGCAGGAAGGTTCCTGCCGCCCTTGGGCGTCGGGTTACTGCGTTGCTTCCCCTGCCCCCTGACGTGTGGTCCGGGGGCCTGCTGTGCCTGACCCATCAGACCTCGAGCAGCTCGGCTTCCTTGCGCTTGAGCAGCTCGTCGATGCCGTCGACGTGTGCCTTGGTCAGGGCGTCGAGTTCCTTTTCGCCGCGGCTGCCCTCGTCCTCGCCGGCGTCGCCGTCCTTGACGAGCTTGTCCAGCGTTTCCTTTGCCTTGCGGCGGATGTTGCGGATGGAGATCTTGGCGTCTTCGCCCTTGGACTTCACGATCTTGACGTATTCCTTGCGCCGTTCCTGCGTCAGGTCCGGGATGGTGATCCGGATGACGTTGCCGTCGTTGGACGGGTTGGCGCCCACCTCGGAGTCGCTCAGGGCACGCTCGATATCGCGCAGCGAGGTCTTGTCGAACGGGGTGATCAGGATGGTGCGGGCATCCGGAACGGCGAAGGAGGCCAGCTGCTGCAGCGGCGTCGGCGATCCGTAGTAGTCCACGAGCACCCGGTTGTACAGGCCCGGCGTCGCCCGGCCCGTACGGATCGAGGCGAAGTCTTCCTTGGCTACCTCAACCGCCTTGTCCATCTTGTCCCCGGCCTCGAGCAAGGTTTCTTCGATCACGGTCTCTCCTCAGAAATTGGTGCCTCCCGGCGGACGGGAGTGCTGCACGGTGTTGGTTCCGTCTGTTTCTTCCGCCTGGTCATGGCCCGGTCCGGGCGCGGAACTGTCCTGAAAACATCCTAGCCGTTGCTAGGGGGTGACCACGGTGCCCAGGTCCTCGCCGAGGATGGCACGGGTGACGTTGCCTTCGCCCTCCATGCCGAAGACCACCATGGTGAGGTTGTTGTCCTTGCACATGGTCATCGCGGTCTGGTCCATGACACGGATATCGCGCCGCAGGGCATCGTCGTAGCTGAGGGTGTGGAGCTTCTCCGCCATGGGGTCCTTCTTCGGGTCCGCCGTGTAGACGCCGTCGACCCCGCTCTTGGCCATCAGGACGACGTCGGCGTGGACCTCCAGGGCCCGCTGCGCCGCCACGGTGTCGGTGGAGAAATACGGGAGGCCGGCACCGGCGCCGAAGATCACCACGCGGCCCTTCTCCATGTGCCGGATGGCGCGGCGCGGAATGTAGGCCTCGGCGACCTGGCCCATCGTGATGGCGCTCTGCACGCGGGTCTCGACGCCGGCCTGCTCCAGGAAGTCCTGCAGCGCCAGGCAGTTCATCACGGTGCCGAGCATCCCCATGTAGTCGGCGCGCGAGCGGTCCATGCCGCTCTGCGACAGTTCTGCACCGCGGAAGAAATTGCCGCCGCCGACGACGATTGCCACCTCGACGTCGGGCACTGCGGCCGCGATCTGCTTGGCCACGCCGCGGACGGTATCGGGGTCAACGCCCAGTTTCCCGCCGCCGAAGACCTCGCCGGAAAGCTTCAACAGGACTCTGCGCCGGCTCTTCTTCGGCTGGGCTGAATTAGTGACGGTTTCCATGGTGCCTTCCCGTTGGTGAACTCTGAAAAAGGTTATCGTGCCGGGGGCCAAAGGCGTCATTCCGCCCTGGCCGGTGCGTGCCCCGGGTGGGTTCGTTCGGGGGCGTGCCCCGGGTGCATGCAAAAGGGGTGGCCACCGCGGTGACCACCCCTTAGCGTGTCTGACAGGTGTCTGACTAGGAACCGACAGTGTCTGACTTGTGTCCTACGGGTGTCTGACTAGGAACCGACGCGGAAACGCGCAAAAGCGGTGCCCTTGACGCCGGCCCCTTCGAGGACCTGCGCGACAGACTTCTTGGCATCCTTGGCGAATGCCTGGTCGAGGAGAACCTCGCCCTTGTAGAAGCCCGTGACGCGGCCCTCCACAATCTTGGTCATTGCTGCCTCGGGCTTGCCTTCAGCCTTGGCGGTTTCCTCGGCGATGCGACGCTCGGACTCGACGAGCTCGGCCGGAACATCCTCACGGGAGAGGTAGTTAGGGGACATCGCGGCGACGTGGACGGCGACGTCGTGGGCTGCGGTAGCAGCTGCTTCGCCTTCGCCGTCAACGGCGAACAGGACGCCGACCTGGGCCGGGAGGTCCTTGGAGGTCTTGTGCAGGTAAGCGTCCACCGTTGCACCCTCGATGCGGGAGATGCGGCGGACAACAACCTTTTCGCCCAGAACGGCGCCTTCTTCGACGACGACCTCGGACAGCGCCTTGCCGTCAACCTCGGTGGCCAGCAGGGTCTCAAGGTCGGCAGCGCCGGACTCGACAGCAACGGCCAGGACCTTGTCGGCGAGCTGGATGAACTTGTCAGCCTTCGCGACGAAGTCGGTCTCGCAGTTGACTTCGATCATCACGCCGACGCCGCCGTCGACCTTGGCAGCAACCAGGCCTTCTGCGGTGGAGCGGCCTTCGCGTTTGGTAGCGCCCTTCAGGCCCTTAATGCGGATGATTTCGATGGCCTTCTCGGCGTCGCCGTTGGCTTCGTCAAGAGCCTTCTTGACATCCATCATGCCGGCGCCGGTGCGCTCGCGCAGTGCCTTGATATCAGCGGCAGTGTAGTTCGCCATGTGAACCCCTCTGTCTAGAAATTTTGTGTGGTGTACGGACCGACAGGACGGCTGCTCACCCAGTGAGCGGCCATCCTGTCAGTTCCCCTACGCTGCGGAGAGCGTGTGGGGCGATCCAGTTTTACTTGTCAGCTGAGCCGGCAGGCTACTTGGCTTCGTCAGCCGGGGTGGCCTCGGCAGCAGCCGGGGTTTCGTCTGCAGCTTCGGCTTCCGGAGCGACAGCAGCTTCAGCAGCAGGAGCTTTCTCGGTAGCAGCGGCCGGAGCAGCAGCGGGAGCCTCTTCAGCGGCCGGAGCGGCAGCAGCGGCAGCAGCCTCTTCAGCCTTGTTGCCTTCGAGGAGCTCGCGCTCCCACTCGGCCAGCGGCTCTTCCGGAGCTTCCGTGGTGCCGGTGGCGCGCTGGTTGCGGGCGATGAGACCCTCAGCAACGGCGTCAGCAACAACGCGGGTCAGCAGGTTGACGGAGCGGATGGCGTCGTCGTTGCCCGGGATCGGGAAATCGACTTCGTCCGGATCGCAGTTGGTGTCCAGGATGGCAACAACGGGGATGTTCAGCTTCTTGGCTTCGTCGACAGCAAGGTGTTCCTTCTTGGTGTCAACGATCCACAGCGCGGAAGGCGCCTTGGTCAGGTTGCGGATACCACCGAGGTTGGTTTCCAGCTTGGTGAGTTCGCGACGAAGGAGCAGCAGTTCCTTCTTGGTGTACGCGGAACCGGCGACGTCGTCGAAGTCGATCTCTTCCAGTTCCTTCATGCGCTGGATGCGCTTGGAGACGGTCTGGAAGTTGGTCAGCATACCGCCGAGCCAACGCTGGTTGACATAGGGCTGGCCAACGCGGGTGGCCTGATCGGCGATGGATTCCTGCGCCTGCTTCTTGGTGCCGACGAAGAGAACGGTGCCGCCGTGCGCAACGGTGGCCTTCACGAACTCGTAGGCACGGTCGATGTAGGACAGCGACTGCTGCAGGTCAATGATGTAGATGCCGTTGCGCTCCGTGAAGATGAATCGCTTCATCTTCGGGTTCCAACGGCGGGTCTGGTGTCCAAAGTGGACGCCGCTGTCAAGCAGCTGGCGCATAGTTACGACGGGCATGCCGGCGCTCCTTCCGGCAGGTCATTCATGAGACAGCCCCCTGGGGCTGTCTTACCCTGCCAATAGTTGACGGTTAATTAGCAGACACCCGGGCGGGCGCTGCTCCTGGCATCCACTGCGCTTCTTACCCGGACCTGGGGTCCGGACCGCAAGAGGCGCAGTCCTCCGCACCGGAAGAAAAGACTTCAGATAGGGAGGGCTGGATACGCGTAGTCAGCCGCTGCTCCCCCGCACCCCTGAATGAGGCGTGCCGGCTCAGACAATCTAGTAAGACAATCCAAATTGAACAAGCATGAGGGCACAGCAAACTGCTCCAGCAAGTGTACTACAGGGACACTGCCGGATTTGACGGTTTCCGGTGGCCGGCGGGGGCTGCTCCGGGGCTGCTCCGGGTGCTGCTCCGGGGCCACCCCGGGGGCATGTCCACATAGCCGGGGCGGGTACTTCTGCACGCCCGGCGGCGCCGGCAGGCTAGGTCCATGAAGACTGGACCCGCAGTAATCCCTGCGTTCCTCGCGGCCATATTCCTGGCGCTTGCCCCGATTGCCACGCCCGCGGCTCCCGCGCCGGCGGGGTCCGCCGCCTGGAGCTGGCCGCTGAGCCCCAGGCCTGCAGTGCTGCGGACCTTCGACCCGCCGGCCAGGCCGTGGCTGAGCGGCCACCGCGGCGTGGACCTTGAGGCGGCGTCCGACGGCGCCCCGGTCACCGCACCCGCGTCCGGCACCGTGAGCTTTGTCGGAGTCGTGGTGGACAGGCCGGTCATCACGATAGACCACGGCAACGGCCTGCGGAGCAGTTTCGAGCCGGTGGAAAGCCAGCTGGCGGCCGGGGCCCTGGTGGCCGACGGCGGGATCCTGGGCACGGTGATGTCCGGCCACTGTGGACCTGTTCCCTGTGTGCACTGGGGCGTAAGGCGCGGAGAGGAGTATCTCAACCCGCTGGCCTTCGTGATGGACCTCCGGCCCTCCATCCTGCTGCCACCGCTGGATCCGGCGCCGGGGTAGGCGTCCGGGCTGGGCGTCCGGGCCGGGGACGGCAGCATGCAGGCCGCTGTTCGTGATGCAGGGTCCCGTGGTCCGGACCCGGAAAGGATTCCCGCAGAAAAGTAGGGCTACTCGGACTTGAACCGAGGACCTTAGGATTATGAGTCCCGCGCTCTAACCAGCTGAGCTATAGCCCCTTGCGCCCGGAGGCCGTGCCGCCCCTGAGGGCCGGGCTGCCTCCGGGCAAAAACACTCTAACAATACTATTCGTTGTTACGTGCCAGCAGAGCCTTGGGCTCAGACGACCAGGTCGTCGTAGCTGGCACCGCGGTAGAGGTCTTCGAACTTCTGGAGCGTGCGTCCGAGGCTGTGGTTCTCCACCATCTCCCGGCTCGTCTTGCCCATGGCCGCGAGCTCGTCTGCGGGAAGCGTGAACAGCCGGACGATCTTTGCGGCCAGGTCGTCGCTGTCATTCGGCGTGAACAGGTAGCCGTTCTCGCCGTCGCGCACCAGATGCGGCAGCGCCATCGCGTCCGCAAGCAGCACCGGGGTGGACGCGGACATCGCCTCGAGAGTGACGAGGGACTGCAGCTCGGCGGTACCGGGCATGCAGAAGACGTCGGCCGCGAGGTAGGCCTCCCTCAGCTCGGCTTCGCTCGCCAGGCCAAGGAACCTGACCCGGTCCTGGAGCCCGAGCCGGACCACCTGCGCTTCGAGGGCCGGCCGCACTTCCCCGCCGCCGACGATTTCGAGGTGGATATCCAGGTCCGCGGGTGCCTTGGCGACGGCGTCGATGAGCACGTCGACGTGCTTTTCCTCGGCGAGCCGGCCGACGAAGAGCGCGGTGGGGCTGGTGTGGCGTTCCAGGGTCTCGCCGGCCCGGAGCTCGTAGGCGGCGGCGTCGATCCCGTTGGAGAGCGGGAGGACCTTCCGGAGAAAGGCATGCCGGTGCATCGCCTTGGCTGCCAGCGGCGTGGGGGTGGTCACGACGTCGGCCTGGCCCATGACCTTGCCCATGTCCTTCCACGAGATGCGGCCCACAATGTCCTTGAACCACTGCGGGAACGGCAGGAACGGGTTCAGGTTCTCGGGCATGAAGTGGTTGGTCGCCACGATCCGGATGCCGCGCCTGACGGCCTCGTAGAGCACATGCTCGCCGATCATGTAGTGGCTCTGGATGTGCACGACGTCCGGCCGGACGCGGTCGAACAGCAGGCTGATTTCCTTCTTGATTTCCCACGGGAACGTGATGCGGAAGTATTCGTGGGTGGGCACCGAGTGCGAGCGGATCCGGTGGACCGTGGCTTCGTCGCTGAACTCGCTGTAGCTCGGGCCCTTGCTCGGACGGCAGGCCAGGACGTGCACGTTGTGTCCGCGGGCGCTCATGCCCTTGGCGAGGCGGTAGCCGAACATGGCGGCGCCGTTGAGGTGGGGCGGGTACGTGTCCGCGGCAATCAGGATGGTCAGCGGTTTCTGGTTGTCGGACATGGTCACGTGGAAAGCTCCTGGTGGTCACGGTGCGGGCAGCTGGGGTGGCCGGCTGGCCGTCGGCGCAGGCGCGCCGGGCCTACTACTGCTGAAATCTGAATCCGATGCCCTCCCTAGGACGACCGGCCCCCGGCCCTCCGCGCATCCTTCCTGCGCTTGGTGACCTCGGGGTGGTGCCTGGAGAGGGCTATCACTCCCACGATAGCAAGGGAAGCGGCCGTCCCCATCGCAATCGCCATCACGGCGTGGACATCGGGGCGGAGCTCGCCGAGGATCACGATGCCGATCGCGATCCCCACAATCGGGTCGATCACGGTGAGTCCGGCGATCACCAGGTCCGGGGGGCCGCCTGAATAGGCGCTCTGCACAAACCACGAGCCGAGGCCGCCCGCAGCCACGATCGCGACCACTGAATACCACTGGACATTCAGCAGGGCCAGGCCATTCGGGTCCAGCAGGTGCCTGCCGATGATGCGGGTCAGCACGGCCACGAAGCCGAACAGGACTCCCGCGCCGAGGATGTAGACGAAGGCGCTCATCCGGTGTTTGAACATCACGGCGAGCGTACCGAACACGCCCACCGCCAGGGCCAGCAGCAGCACGATCGTCAGCTCATCCGAGGAACTGACGTGGTGGTTTTCCTGGGTCACGTTGACAGCCAGCACGACGAACAGCGCCGAGCCCGTTACGCAGGCTGAAATGGCCACCACAGTGGCCCGGTTGATGCTCAGCCCCTGGTCCTTGGAGTTGACGATCGTGGTGATGACAAGGGCAATCGCGCCGATCGGCTGGACCACGGTGAGGGGCGCCGAGACCAGGGCGATGGCGTTCATGGCCATGCCCGTACACAGCAGCAGCAGCCCGAACATCCAGCGGGGACTGCGCAGGAGGCGGAGCAGCCCGTGGCTGCTGAGCGCCAGGCCGCCGGTATCGGCCTTGACTGCACTGCCTTGGCGCTGCGCGCCAAAGGCCAGGAAGAAGGCGCCGAGCACCGCCAGCAGTACTGCGATCCAGACCATCAGCCGAGGCCGCCGTCGACTGCTTTAAGCTGTTTGCCCTTGCGGATGATGGCCCAGAAATAGTTGTACCCGGCGATCCAGTGCCCCACGAGCCCCAGGCCAAGGAAGATCCAGGCGGCGACGGCGTAGACCTCGGTGGCCGGGATCGGCAGTTTGGAGAGCACCAGAAGCGGCGTTCCTACCAGCAGCAGGCCCGTCCGGATTTTGCCCACCCGGCTGACGGGCAGGTCCGGATGGCTGTGGAAGTAATACAACGACAGGCAGAGTAGGACCGCGTCCGGGACCAGCAGTGCCGCCAGGTACCACCACTGAACGACGCCGGCGATCGCGAGGGTCACGGCAACGGCGATCAGCGCCAGCCGGTCCGCGATGGGATCCATGACCCGGCCGAGCTTGGACATCTGGTTGAAGCGCCGGGCGATGTAGCCATCCACCCAGTCGGTGCTGGCCATGATGACCAGGACCAAGGCGCCGTAGCCGTATTCCTTGGGCCCGAGCACGAGCCAGATGAAGAGCGGGACGCCAAGGAACCGCACCACCGTCAGCACATTGGGGATGGTGAAGACCGCGTCGTGGTGGATCTCGGGCCGACCAGACCGGGCACCAGCGCCGATGAACTTCATCCAGTGCCCCTTTCCGTGGCCGGCAACGTTCGGGCGTTGCAGTTCAGCGGGCTGCCTAGCCCTTGATCAGCTTGCGCAGTAAGAACACCAACGCAGCGGCCGAGGCGGCCAGCGCTGCGAGCGGCTTCCAGCGCTGGCTCAGCTGCTCCACCGCACCGCGGCCGTTCGACGTCGCGGGCTTCTTCGCGGAGCGGGCCGAGCGGAAGCCGGCCACCTTGTCGCTGAGCTGCTCCTTGCCGTCCTGCAGCCGGACCTGGGCCGCGGCCAGCACGGCCTGTGCCTGGGTCTTGACGTCGAGTTCCCCGTTGAGTTCGTCGCGGACCCCGGTGAGGTGGGTGCGGCGCTGCTCCAGCCGGCGCCGCAGTTCCGTTTCGGTCGGCGGCGGCCCGAACTCCGGTTCGGCGGCCTTCTTGGCTGCCTTCTCCGCCTTGGCCTTGGCGGCGGCTGCAGCCTTGGCGGCTTGGGCGGCCTTGTATTGCTCGGAGTCGGGGTCCAGGACCGCCGGATCGAAGGCGGAGCCTACCTTGGCGATGCCGAGGTCGTACTTGAGGCCGCGGATGGTGTCTTCCGGCATCAGCGGCATGGCTTTCTTGAACTTCCGGAGTCCCAGCAACCCAACGATCAGGGCGATCAGCAGGAAGACGCCGCAGACAAGCAGCGCGGCAAGCCAGGCGGGCATGATCGTGGCCAGGCCCATGATGCCAGCCACGACAAGGCCGATCACCAGAAACGCGACAAAAGCCAGCGCGACGGCGAAGAAGGCGGCGGCGATACCGACCTGGATTCCCTTGCGCTTGATTTCGATCTTCGCGAGGGCGATCTCGTCAGTGAGCTGCCGGGGGGCCAGCTTGAAGATCAGTTTCAGGGTTCTGGGCAGCGCGGAAATGCGCAGTCCCCCGTTTGTCCCGCCGCTGTGACGTCCGCTCATCGGTCCCGCCTAACTGGTTACACCTGTGATTCCGCTCGCGCGGACTTGCCGGTCCGCGCCGCTTGACGCACCCTCCGGTGTCAAAACTACCATTCTGGCCCCGGGCCGGCCCGTGCGGGCACAGTGCGGCGCGCCCCGGCTCCCGCGCCCGGCAGCTGTGCCGGGCCTAGGATTGACCTCCGTGAGTACACCCCCCAATCCCGGCGACTCCCTGAGCCGCCGCCGCACGCTCCTCTACATTCTGATGCTCGGCGCCCTGACCGCCCTGGGGCCCTTCACGGTGGATCTCTACCTGCCGGCGTTCCCGGCCCTGGAAGCCGACCTCGGCGTCTCGGAGGCGGCCGTGCAACTGACGCTCACGGGCACGACATTGGGCTTCGCCCTGGGCCAGCTCGTGGTGGGGCCGCTGAGCGACAAGTTCGGCCGGCGGATGCCGCTGATCGTGGCGACAGCGGTGCACATCACAGCCTCCCTGGGCGCCGCCCTGTCCACCGACATCACCACGCTTGGCCTCTTCCGCGTCCTGATGGGCATCGGCGCGGCCGGCGGCGGCGTCGTGGCCATGGCCATGGTCCGGGACCTGTTCAGCGGCTACGCCATGGTCCGGATGTTCTCGAGGATGGCCCTCGTCAACGGCTTGGCACCCATCCTGGCTCCGGTGATCGGCTCCCAGCTGCTCCTGCTGACCCCGTGGCCGGGCATCTTCGTCTTCCTGGCCGGCTACGGGACCTGTGTGCTCATCGCTGCGATATTCGTGGTCCGCGAGACCCTGCCGCGGGAGCTGCGCGGGAAGTCCGGCATGACAGTGCGCCAGCGCTACGGTGTGCTGTTCGCGGACCGGATCTTCTCGGGCCTGCTGATGGTGGGCGGCATGAACTTCGCTGGCCTCTTCACCTACCTCTCCGCCTCACCGTTCCTCTTCCAGGACGTCTACGGCTTCAGTCCCCAGCAGTACGGGCTGCTCTTCGGCATCAACTCGCTGGGCATCGTGGCAGGCGTCCAGACCAGCTCCCGGCTGATCCGCCGGGTCCCGCCCCAGTGGATCCTGGCATGTTCCACGGCCTGGATGTTCCTCATGGCCGTGCTGATCGTCGCCTTCGACCAGCTGGACTTCGGGTTGTGGGGCGTCATGGTGCCGCTTTGGTTCTACATCCTCGGCGCCGGCTTCACCTTCCCGTGTGTGCAGGTCCTGGCGCTGGCCAAGCACGGCGCGCAGGCGGGAACTGCCGCTTCCCTGCTGGGAGCGGCGACGTTCATGATGGCGGGCCTGATCTCGCCGGTGGTCGGCTGGCTCGGCCTCGGCTCCGCCACCCCGATGGGCGGGGTGCAGGCAGCCTGCATCTTCCTGGCCGCGGCCGCCCTCTGGCTGGTCGTCCGGCCCCGGACCGTGCCCTCAATCCAGTAGCACCCGGCAGCTCCCCGGGGGACATGCCCATTCCTGGGGCCCGGGACCGGACATACCGGGCCTATGTCCACCCGCCCACCCCAACGCGGAGCATGCCCGACGGCGGCGCGGAGCACAGGACAAGCTCCCCGGGAGGACATGCCCATTCCCCGAGCCCGGGACTGGACATACCGGGCCTATGTCCACCCGCCAACCCCACCGCGGGACATGCCCGACGGCGGCGCGGTGTGGGCCACGAGGCCCTGACCCGCAACCCCTGTCCCACGGCCCTATTCCCGGTCCGCTGCGGGCGATAAAGTTGTAACGTGCCCCACTGGCAGGATCCTCCGCCCGTCCCGGCCACGTGGCAGCGGTGTGATGCCGGGATACTGCCGCTGTGGTGGGACCGGCTGTGCAGCCAGACCAGCCGCCAGTCCGCCGCCCTCTTCGCCGCAGGACTGTTCACCGAAGACCGGCGGCGCCCGATCGCGCAGTGGTACAACCCGGCCTATGACTCGGCCCTGCTGGTGGCCCCCGAGTCTTCGCCTGAATGGCCCGTGCAGCGTTTCGGCATTTTCTTCGCTCCGCCGGGAGGCGGCTTCACCCAGGTTCACTCCGCTCCGCACGAGTGGCACCCCCGCGAGCCGCGGAAGTCCCCCACGGAGCACGAGGCCTTCGAAGCCGCTGTGGCCGAAGCCGAGCGCTTCCTTCAGGTGGAGATGTACTTCGTCTGAGCCAATCCATGAGCCGCCGTAAGAGGGCATAAAAAAGGTCCCGCGGCCGGATTTTCACCGGCCGCGGGACCTGTCCGCTCCTCCTGCTGGACTTGAACCAGCAACCCTTCGATTAACAGTCGAATGCTCTGCCAATTGAGCTAAGGAGGAATGAAGCAGGTATGACATTAGCAAAGGTTTTGCCGCTTTGGAAATCGGCCGCGCGCCCTGCCCGGCGAACGCCGTAAATACCCCCTCCGGGTATAAAAAAGTCCCCGTCCCGGAAACCCGGGACGGGGACTGCGCGCTCCTCCTGCTGGACTTGAACCAGCAACCCTTCGATTAACAGTCGAATGCTCTGCCAATTGAGCTAAGGAGGAATGAAGCGGCTATAAGCCTAGCAAACACTCCGCCGGGAAGTGAAATCGCCCCCGGCGGGACAGCACTGACGGACAACAGGGCGGGACCATCAGGCATCCGAGCGCAACGACCTCCGCTGCACCTCCAGCTGCATGAGCTCACGGTTCAGCCGCTGGAACTCTTCCGGATCCGCCGAGGCGTCCAGGCGCTGCAGCTGGCCCATTTTGTCCGCCTTGACCCGGGTAATCTGCAGCTCAAACAGGCGCGCCAGGATGTCCTTGCAGTACCGCTGCACGCCTTCTGCCGTGCTGGCCGGCAGGGGCACGACGGCGAGCTCGGACACGAGCGGCCGCAGCGGCTCGGGGACTTCCTGCAGGAGCCCTTCCACCCAGCGCAGCGGATCCCCGGTGAGGGCCAGACCGGTTGCCCGGATGGCCTCGTGGATGGCCAGATACGCCGGCGTCGAGAACCGGGCCTCGGAGAAACGCTGCCAGGTCTCCCCCTCCAGCATCGCGGGCTCCTGCAGGGCGACCTCAAGCGCCTGCCGCTCCATGGCGGCCACCGGATCGCGCGGGTCCGGCCGGTTGAAAGACGGAAGGACGGCCGACGGCGGCAAGGGCGCCACACCCGGTGCGGACCGCGCCGGAGCTCCACCGGCGCCCGGGGAGTAGCCGGAGCCCTGGCCCTGGCCCCTGTGCCCGGACCCGCCGGATGGCCCTTGGGTGGCACGCTTGGCCGCCGCTCCGACGGCACGGCTGACCTCCTCCACCGGCATGCCCAGCCAGCCGGCCAGTTCGCGGGCGTAGGCCGGGCGCATTCCGGCGTCGCGGATCTGGGCCACCACCGGCGCGGATTCCCGCAAGGCGCCGATCCGGCCCTCGACCGTGTCCAGGTTGTGCCGTTTCAGGGTGGCCCGGATGGCGAATTCAAAGAGCGGGCGGCGGGTGCCGATCAGGTCCCGGACGGCGGAGTCGCCCTTGGACTGGCGCAGCTCGCAGGGGTCGGCGCCGTTGGGTTCCACGGCAACATAGGTCTGCGCCACGAAGCGCTGGTCCTCTTCGAAGGCCCGCAGCGCGGCCTTCTGGCCGGCGGCGTCGCCGTCGAAGGTGAAAATGACCTCTCCCCCGCTGCCGTCGTCGGAGAGCAGGCGCCGGGCGATCTTGATGTGCTCGGTGCCGAAGGCTGTACCGCAGGTGGCCACCGCCGTCGTAATCCCCGCGAGGTGGCAGGCCATCACGTCGGTGTAGCCCTCCACCACCACGAGCTGGCGTTCCTTGGCGATGTTGCGCTTGGCGAGGTCGATCCCGTAGAGGACCTGGGACTTCTTGTAGAGCGCGGTCTCGGGGGTGTTGAGGTACTTGGGGCCCTGGTCATCCTCGTAGAGCTTGCGGGCGCCGAAGCCGATCGTGTCCCCGGCGGTGTCCCGGATGGGCCAGATCAGCCGGCCGCGGAAGCGGTCGTAGATCCCCCGGCCGCCTTCCGAGAACATGCCCGTCAGCTTGAGCTCGGGATCGGTGTAGCCGCGGCCCCGGAGGTGCTTGAGCAGCGAGTCCCAGCCCTGCGGGGCGTAGCCGACGCCGAACTGTTCGGCGGCACCGCGGTCGAAACCGCGGCCATGCAGGAAGTTGCGCCCTTCTGTGGCGCCGGGCGTCAGCAGCTGGGCGCGGAAGAACTCGTCGGCCACCTTGTGGGCATCCAGCAGCCGCTGGCGCCGGCCGATGTCCTCGCGGTTGGGGCCCGAGCCGCCGTCCTCGTACCGGAGCTCGAAACCGATCCGGGCGGCCAGCTTTTCGACGGCCTCGTGGAAGGAGGTGTGGTCCAGTTTCTGCACGAAGGAGATGGCGTCGCCGTCCTCGCCGCAGCCGAAGCAGTGGTACCTGCCCACCTGCGGGCGGACGGTGAAGGAGGGCGAGCGCTCATCGTGGAAGGGGCACAGACCCTTGAAGGAACCGAGGCCCGCGCCCTTGAGGGTCACGTAGCCGTCAACGACTTCCTTGATGTCGGTGCGCTGGCGTACCTCGTCGATATCTTCACGCTTGATCAGGCCAGCCACAGTGCCATCCTAATGCCCGGGTACGACGCCGAAGGGCCGGCTATGGCGCCCGTCACCCGGCAGTCACCACAGTGACGGCAGGCTGCCGACGAGCCGCTCATACATGGCCAGCGCGGAACCATCAGTCAGCGAAGCCACCTGGTCGATCACGACGCGCAGCCGTGCGCCATCGTCCTCTGCGCCGCGCCAGTCGGCGGCGAACATCGGCTCCAGGTGGCGGTCTCCGGTGGCGCTCAGCGCGGTGACGAGGGCGTGCAGGACCTCGCGCTGGCGCTCGTAGATAGGCTGCCGGTGTTCGGTGGTCATCACAAAAGTGGTGGCCAGGCCCTTCATCACGGCGATTTCCATCACCGTTTCGTCGGGGACGATCAGTTCGGCGTTGTAGCGGGTCAGGTTCTCCGGCCCGTACACGGCGCGCGTGGTCTCCAGCGCGCTCTGGCAGAAGCGGCCGATGAGCTGGCTGGTCATGTCCTTGAGGGCGGCCATCGACTTGCGGCTGCCGTCAGCCTGGCGCACCCAGACGCTGGTGGCTTCCAGGCGGGCCAGGGCGGCGTCGATCGCGGCGGGATCGTTGTGCGGCAGGTACCACTGCTTGGCGTAGCCCACCACGCGGGCGCGGTGGTCCGGGTTGTCCATCCAGCTCAGCTGGAAGTGGCCGGCGACGATTGCGTCCTCGACGTCGTGCACGGAGTAGGAGATGTCATCCGCGAGGTCCATCACCTGCGCCTCAAGGCAGGACCGGCGTCCGGGGGCCTCCTCGCGGATCCAGTCGAAGATCGGCAGGTCGTCCTCGTAGGCGCCGAACTTGCTGGTCCGCTGGCCGTGGATGACGGGTGCGTTCTCGGCGGACCACGGGTACTTCGCGGCGGCGTCGAGGCTTGCCCGGGTCAGGTTCAGCCCGGCGGGGCGCCCGTCCGGAGCCAGCACCTTGGGTTCCAGCCTGGTCAGCAGCCGCAGGGTCTGGGCATTGCCTTCGAAGCCGCCGATCGCATGCGCCACCTCGTTCAGGGCAGATTCGCCGTTGTGGCCGAACGGCGGGTGGCCGAGGTCGTGGCTGAGGCAGGCGGTGTCCACGACGTCGGGATCGCAGCCCAGCGCCCGGCCGAGTTCGCGGCCCACCTGCGCCACTTCGAGGCTGTGGGTGAGCCGGGTGCGGACGAAGTCGTCGGTGTCCGGTGCCACGACCTGGGTCTTGGCCCCGAGCCGGCGCAGCGCCGAGGAGTGCAGGACGCGGGCGCGGTCACGTTCGAAGTCGGAGCGGTAGGTGCTCTTGGCCGGCTCCTCCACCCAGCGGGCCCAGTCGCGGCCGGTGTAGCCGTCCAGCACGGGGGCGGTGGTCCTGGTTTCAGCCACCGGACACGTCCAGTTCCGCGAAGGAGATCTCGCGCGACTGCTCGGCGTCCATGGTGCGGTCCAGCAGCCAGTCCTTGGGCAGGGCGGGCTTTTTGGGCGAGCCGGCGCGGCCGCGCGGGCCCTCGGCGTCAACCCCGGGGTACGGCGACTCAAGGTCCAACTGGTCCAGCGTTTCGCGGAGCACCTCGAGGCTGGTCACCATCGCCAGTTTGGTCCGCAGTTCGCTGCCGACCACGTAGCCCTTGAAGTACCACGCCATGTGCTTGCGGATCTCGCGGAGCGCCTTGCCTTCATCGTTGCCGAAGGTTTCGACCATGAGCTCAGCATGGCGGTACACGCCTTCCGCCACCTGGCGCAGGGCGGGCTTGTGGCGCGCGTCGCTTCCCTCGAAGGCGGCCATGAGGTCGCCGAAAAGCCACGGGCGCCCCTGGCAGCCGCGGCCCACCACGACGCCGTCGACGCCGGTTTCGCGGACCATGCGGATGGCGTCCTCCGCGGACCAGATGTCGCCGTTGCCGAGCACCGGGATGTCCGGCAGCGCCTCGCGCAGCCGGGCGATCGCGGACCAGTCGGCCTGGCCGGAGTAGAACTGTGCGGCGGTGCGGCCGTGGAGCGCGACGGCGGCGACCCCGGAATCACGGGCGATCCGGCCGGCATCCAGGTAGGTGAGGTGGTCATCGTCGATGCCTTTGCGCATCTTGATGGTCAGCGGGACGTTGCCTTTGGAGGCTTCCTTCACGGCGGTCTGGACAATCGAGGTGAACAGGTCGATCTTCCAGGGCAGTGCCGACCCTCCTCCGCGCCGGGTCACCTTCGGGACGGGGCAGCCGAAATTCAGGTCGATGTGGTCCGCGCGGTCCTCCTCGACGAGCATCCGGACGGCCTGGCCGACGGTCACCGGGTCCACGCCGTAGAGCTGGACGGAGCGGACTTTCTCGTCGTCGTCGTGCGAAATGATGCGCAGCGATTCGGGCGTGCGCTCCACGAGGGCGCGGGACGTGACCATTTCCGCCACGTAGAGGCCGCCGCCGTATTCACGGCAGAGCCTGCGGAAGGCGGAGTTGGTGATGCCCGCCATGGGGGCCAGGATCACGGGGGTGTCCACCGTGATGGGGCCGAGCTTCAGGGGCGGGAGTTCCAGCTTGGGTGCGGGAGGCGTTGCTACAACAGTCACCAGATCATTGTCTCAAAGCCGGGCAAATCGGCGGGATCCAAGCCGGCTATGTGGACAAGCCGCCGTCAGCCCCGCGCGGCTGCCCGGCGCCCGCGGCGCGTTTCGGGCGAGCTTGCCGCGCCGTCGCCAGACCGGCCGACGGCGTCGACCTGGTCCAGAACGATGCGGTCCCTGACGTCGCCAGACCGTCCGACGGCGTCGGGACCCTTGGCGGCGCCCCTGATGCCGGTGGCCTTGACCACCAGCACCGCGATGATCGTGGTGACCGGGATCGCCAGGACCAGCCCGACGGAGCCGACGAGGGTGCGGATCACTTCCTCGGAGAGTTCGGCGCTGGTGAGGGCGTCGCCGAGCGGCCGCTCGTAAAGCATCACCAGGATCAGGACCGGCAGTGCCGCACCGGCGTAGGCGAAGGCGATGGTGTAGACAGTGGAGGCGATGTGGTCCCGGCCGATCCGCATGGCCGAGGTGAACAGCTGCCGGGCGGACGTTTCCGGGGCGAGTTCCCATAGCTCCCACACCGCAGAGGATTGCGTGATGGTGACGTCGTTGAGGACGCCGAGGCCGGAGATGATGAGCCCGCAGAGGATGATGCCGGAGATCGAGATGTTGTCCGAGATGTTCGTGAGCGTGGCGGCGTCGTGGCTGCCCACTCCGGCGAGGTTTGCGGCGTCGGTGGCCCAGGCCGCCAGCAGGGCGGTGATGCCTAGCCCGAACATGGTGCCGAGCAGCGCCGTCGAGGTCCGCGCGGAGAAGCCATGGGCGAAGTAGAGCACGCCGATCATGATCACGGTCGATCCCACCAGCGCCAGCAGCAACGGCGGTTTGCCTTCCACCAGGCCGGGGAGCATGAAGGCCACGAGTACCCCGTAGGCCCCGACCAGCCCGATCAACGCCCGCAGGCCGCGCCAGCGAGCCACCGCGATCACGACGACGGCGTAGAGCACGGCCAGGAAGATGATGGGCAGCGTCCGGACGAAGTCGACGAAGACGTAGGCCGGTGTGCCCTGGGCTTCGGAGGCACCCTGGGCTTTGGAAAGGTTCAAATAGCGGATGTTGTCCCCGACCTTGACGCCATGGGACTTGGCGACGTCGGGGTTGATGACCACCTTGACGGGGTTGCCGCCCTTGTCCGGCTCGGTGAAGGCAAAGGTGCACTCCGACCCCTGATGCGGAGCCTGGCCGGCAGCATCGCCGCCGGGCTGGGCACCCTCCGTACAGCTACCGGTGACGACGCGCTGGATCTTGCCCGTGTCGAAGGTGACACCGGGAGCGGCCGCATAGGGACTGGCCAGTTTGATGCCCTCTTTGCTGCCGGAAGGCCACAGCATCACCATCGCCGCGAGCGTCAACAGGGTCAGCGGGATCAGGACGGCGGCCAGGATCCAGTTCGCTTTTTTCCGGGCGGCGAGCGCCTGGGGCGTCGGCTCCGCGTGTTCCGCGTTCGCATGTGAATGTCCGGCGCCCATCAGCAGTTCAACCTCATGCCGGAAACTTTACGGCGTTGGCGAGGCCCCTCCGGACGGATGACACCGACGGCGCGGGCGACGGCGCCGCGCGCCGCAGGTTACGCGGGCGGGATGTTCTGGTTGACGTGGAAGAGGTTCTGCGGATCGTACTTGGCTTTGACCTCCCTCAGTCGCTTGTAGTTCTCCCCGTAGTTCTCTGCAATCCTGGGCAGATCATCCCCATCCATGAAGTTGATGTAGCCGCCGGGAGCCGAATGGGGCCGCAGCGCGGCCGCGTAGTCCCGCACCCAGGCGATGTTTGCCTCGTTTTCCGCGGGGTCCAGCCACTGCGCCGCGATCACGGGCGAAAACTTCACGTTCCGGTTGGCGAACGCCGTGTCCGTGGCGCCCACCCGCTGGACAGCACCATCGATGGGGTAGATGTGTACCGCGGTTTGCACGCTGGGGACCTTGCTGCCGTGTTCGATGTGCGCCGCGATGGCGCCGTCGTTGAGCTCCGCCAGAAAATCCGCTTTCCAGTAGGCCTGCATGCCTGGGGGCTGCAGCGGGTCGAAAGCCGTGTTCAAGGCGGGGTACGGCATTGGCCCCACCATGGATCCCGCCGCCGGCGCGACGTCCAGGAACGGCTGCCAGCGTGCCGGACCTTCCGCCAGATCGCCGGTCCACATGCCGACGATGACGCACACCGGTTTGCCATGCCACTCCTCGGGCAGGAACGGAACTGGAGGGCCCTGATGGAAACCCAGGAACGCCCCAAACTCTTCAGGGGCGGTGGCCATGTGGTTCCGGTAAAACTTTGCCACCGTCTCCGCATGCTCGATGGGGTAAATGATGATGCCGGCGTGGACCATATCCACGGGATGCAGCCGGTATTCAAATGACGTCACGACGCCGAAGTTCCCGCCGCCGCCGCGCAGCGCCCAGAACAGGTCCTCGTTCTCGCTTTCGCTGGCGGTAAGGAACTTTCCCTCCGCAGTGACGACGTCGGCCGAGAGGAGGTTGTCGCAGCTGAGCCCATACTTGCGGCTCAGGTAGCCCATGCCGCCGCCGAGGGTCAGCCCGGCGATGCCGGTCGAGCCGACAATGCCGCCAGGAGTTGCCAGCCCGAAGGCATGGGTCGCGTGGTTGAAGTCGGCCCACGTCGCACCGGCCTCCGCGCGCGCCGTCGCGGCTGCGGGATCGACCCGGACCCCGGTGGTGTTTACGAAGTCGATGACCAAGGCGTCATCCCACGTGCCAAAGCCCGGGGCGCTGTGTCCTCCCCCGCGGACCGCCAGGTCCAGGGAGTTGTCCCGGGCGAAGTCGACGCAGGAGATGACATCGGCCACCTGGGATACCTGGACCACCGCTGCCGGCCTCTTATCGATCATGCCGTTGAAGACCGCACGCGCCGCGTCGTAACCGGCGTCGCCGGGCGTGATGATCTGCCCGCGGACCTGTTCGCGCAGGCTATCGAAGCTGATTCCGTTCATTTCTGTACCGTCTCATTTTCTGTATCGGGATATTCGTCATGAGACCCGGCCCGGACGGTGACCTGTGCTCCCAGCCGGCATGGCGTCCGGAGGTTTTACCAGCACAGGCCTACTCCTCCAGCCCTGCGCCGTCAATAGGATCCAGGCCCCGCCCAATGCCCGGGCCCGGGGTGCCGCAGCAGGGAGCCCGCAGCCGGCGGCAATCCATCCGTCCCATCGTTGGGCGCCGCCGCTCCGAATGCTCAATGGGCATGTCCCCGGGAACCCTGGGGGAGACCCGTCCGTCAGCGGACCAGCTGCAGGCCTTGAACTGCGGACGCGGCGCCATATGGTTGGTAATTGAGGGACGAAAGATCTGGAGGACACCGGCGTGGCGATACGCAAGCTGGACGACCGCGAAGCCGGAATGGCTGGCCCCGGGACTGACGCGAAGGCCGTGCTGAGCATTGCTGAGGCCAGCGGGGAAACCCTGGGCGTCGCCCTGGTGCTGCACGGCGGCCGTTCGGAGAGCTACGACTCCGTCCGCGCCCGGCACCTCAGCCCGGCCCGGATGCTCCCCTTCGCCCGGGCCCTCCGGATCCAGGGCGGCCCCCACGGGCTGGCCGTGTGGACGCTCCGGAACCGCTACCGCGGCTGGAACGGGGAGGACATGTCCCCCGTACAGGACGCCCGCTGGGCACTGTCCCAGATCAGCCGCGAGCACCCCGGCGTGCCCGTCTACCTGCTGGGCCACTCGATGGGCGGACTGACCGCGCTCTGCGTCGCCGATGACCCGCAGGTGGAAGCCGTGGTGGCCCTCGCGCCCTGGCTGAACCATGAAACCCCGGTGGAACGCGTCGCCGGACGCCGGGTGCTGATCGTCCACGGCACCGAGGACCGCTGGACCAGCCCCGCCAACTCGCTCGCCTACGCCCGCCGGGCCGAGGGCGTCGCGGAATCCGTGGACTACGTTTCCCTCAAGGGCACGGGACATTTCATGATCCGCCGGGTGGGCCTGTGGAACTCGCTCGCCAACGGCTACATCCTGGATGCGTTCGGCAACAACAGCGGAGCCGACATGCCTGGCAGCACCAAGGCCTTCCGCAGCCTGCTCCCAGCCGCCGGCGCGCGCCTCCCGGTGGTGCTCTGATGCCGGCCTTCCCGCTCGACGCGTTTCTGGCCAGCCTGCCGTGGGTGGCGGCAGGGCTTGTGGTGCTGCTGGCCGTGACGTTCGCCATTGCCGTCCGCCAGAGCCGCCACTCCGTCATCGACACCGTCTGGGGCCTCGGCTTCGTCGTGGTGGCCACCATCTCTTGGCTGCTTTCCGCCGGGTACGGCGACGGCGGCCGCCGCCTGCTGTTCCTGGCCCTCGTGGCCGTCTGGGGCATCCGGCTGGCCGTCCACATCGGCCTTCGCGCCCGCGGCGGCCACGAGGACCCGCGGTACGTGGACATGCTCTCCTCGGCCCCCGGCTCGCGCAACGTCTATGCGCTGCGCCGCGTGTACCTTCCCCAGGCGGTGGTGCTGTTCTTCGTCTCGCTCACGGTCCAGGTCGGCATGTTCAGCACCGGGAGTCTCGGCTGGCCGGCGCTGCTGGGGGTCCTGCTCTGGATCGTGGGCTTCGTCTTCGAGACGGTCGGCGACCGGCAGCTGGCACAGTTCAAGGCCGATCCGTCCAGGCGCGGCACGGTGCTCAACACCGGGCTCTGGCGCTACACCCGCCACCCGAACTACTTCGGTGACGCGGCCGTCTGGGCCGGGCTGTTCCTCGTCGCCGCCGACTCCTGGCCCGGGGTGCTGACCATCCTCTCCCCCGCGCTGATGATCTGGACGCTCGCCGGCAAGACCGGAAAGCCCTTGACCGAGAAGGCGATGTCCGCCCGTCCCGGCTACAAGGAGTACATCGAGTCCACCTCCGGGTTCCTGCCCTGGCCGCCCCACCGGCTCGGGACGGGCGGACACAGGACGGGCGGAAAACAGCCGGGCGGACACCGGGCAGGCGGACACTGACAATGACCTGGCGGCCCAAGCCCAACGACAGCTTCTACCGCGGCATGGTCCGCGCCGGCCTGGCGCTGAGTCGGTTGTTCCGGATCCGCGTCATCGTCACGGGGCAGGAGCATCTGCCCGCACCTGAGCGACCCGCCGAATCCCCCGCGGGCTCCTCCCGGCGCGTGGCCGCAGGCCGGGGCGCCGTCGTCGCGATCACCCACTTCGGATACCTTGACTTCGCCTTCGCGGAACTGCTGCTGTGGCGGAACTGCAGGGCCCGGCTGCGGTTCCTGGTCACGCAGGGTGCGGCCGACCACTGGTTCGCCGGACCCGCCGTCAGCGCCGCCGGGCTCGTCGTCGTCGGCTACTCGACGGGTTCCCATGCCTACGACGCCGCCGTGCAGAAACTCCGCGACGGCGAGTACATCGCCATCCTGCCCGAGGCCGGTGTCAGCCGCAGCTTCCGGGTCCGTGAATGCAAGACCGGGGCCGTGCGGATGGCCGCGGAGGCCGGGGTGCCGATCATCCCGGTCTCCGTCTGGGGATCCCACCGCCTGATGACCCGCCAGCATGGCTTCTCGCCGCGCCGTGCCTGGCGTGCCCCGGTCCGCATCCACGTCGCCGAGCCCATGCTCATCGCCGCGGCTGAGGACGTCCAGGCGGCCACGGCCAGGCTGCGGAAGGTCCTGCAGGCCGGGATCGACGCCGGCATCGCGGACTTCCCGCTGGACCCGGCCCCGGGCGCGTGGTGGATGCCGGCGGACCTCGGCGGCGGAGCCCCCAGCGAGGAGGAGCGGCAGCGGCTGGACGAGGCCGAGGGCCCGCGGCGCGCAGGCGGCCGCCGTCGAAAGCTTAGGTTCCCGGCAGCGTCCTGACTAAACTCCATCGGGTACAAAATTGCACTCAACGGAGAGGTACCCCTCTGTGGCAAACACAGTCCCGACGAAAAGCGGCATCGAAGAACGCGGTCTCGCCCGAATAGCCCAACGGATGGCGGCGTGGACCGAGAAGTGGTTCCCGGACGCCTACATCTTCGCCCTGGCCGGCGTCATCATCATCGCCGTGGCCGCCCTGGCCATCGGCGCCTCACCCCAGTCGATCGCCGATTCCTTCGGCAACGGCTTCTGGGACCTGGCCGCTTTCACCCTGCAGATGGCCATGGTGGTCCTCACTGGCTACGTCGTGGCGACCTCCCCGCCGGTGGCCAAGCTGATCAACCGTCTCGCCCTCATCCCGGCCACGGCCCGCACGGCCGTGAGCTTTGTGGCGCTGATGTCGATGTCCGTCTCCTTCCTCAACTGGGGCCTCAGTCTCATCTTCGGCGGCCTGCTGGCCCGCGCCATTGCCCGCCGCAAGGACCTGACCGTGGACTACCGCGCACTCGGCGCGGCGGCGTTCATGGGCCTCGGCGCTGTCTGGGCGCTCGGGCTGTCCTCCTCCGCCGCTCAGCTGCAGGCCACCGCGGCCTCACTGCCGCCCGCGCTGCTGAAGATCACCGGCATCCTGGACTTCGGCACCACGATCTTCACCTGGCAGTCGCTGCTCACCCTGGCCATCCTGATGGCCCTCACCACAGTGATCGCGCACTTCTCCGCACCCCAGGGCGGCGCGATCCGCACGGCGGAGGATCTCGGCGTCGACCTCGACGACGAACCCGGCGAAGCGGCGCCCCGCTCCCGCCCGGGTGAATGGCTCGAATACAGCATGATCCTGCCCGTCCTGGCGGGCATCCTGACGCTCGGCTGGCTCGTCTCGCAGTTCCTGACCAAGCCGTTCCTGACCGTGGTCAGCAGCCTCAACGGCTACCTGCTGGTCTTCCTGATCCTGGGCCTGGTGCTGCACGGCACGCCGCGGAACTTCCTGCAGGCCGTCACCAAGGCCGTCCCGGCCACCGCCGGCATCCTGGTCCAGTTCCCGCTCTACGCCGCGATGGCCGCGATCCTGACCAGGGCCACTGGTACCGGCGGGATGACCATCTCCGCTCACCTGGCCGAGTTCTTCTCGGACATCGGCGGCAGCGGCGCGTTCGCCGTCGTGATTGCGCTGTACACCGCCGTGCTGGGCCTCCTGGTGCCGTCCGGCGGCGGCAAGTGGCTCGTGGAGGCGCCGTACGTGATGCAATCCGCCACCGATGTGAACATGAACCTCGGCTGGACCGTGCAGATCTACAACATCGCCGAGGCGCTGCCGAACCTGGTCAACCCGTTCTTCATGCTCCCGCTGCTGGCGGTCCTGCGGCTGCGTGCCCGGGACCTGGTGGGCTTCACCTTCCTGCAGTTCATCTTCCATCTGCCGGTGGTCCTGCTGCTGGTCTGGCTGCTGGGAATGACGTTCAGCTTCGTCCCCCCGGTGATGCCCGCCGGCCAGTAGTCCTTACATAGCCCAACTGACCCGCAGTTGTTGTCGTTTTGAACCCTCAAAACGACAACAACTGCGGGTCAGTTGGGTGTGCGGGGCAGTTGGGTCTGCGGGTCAGTTGGGTCTGCCGGCGGTGTCAGTCGGAGACGACGAGGGTCTCGGCACCCTGGACGCGGGCCTTGCCGCTGTGCAGCAGCGGTTCGACGACGTCGCCCACCGCGGTCATCGAATCGTCCAGTTCCAGCAGCACGGGATGCTGGAACACGATCAGCGCCAGCAGGTCACGCACCGCGGCCCGGGCCTCTTCCAGCGAGAGCGCGGGGTCATGGCCCAGGAACACCTCGGTGGGCTGCCCGGAGCTGGCCGCGCCCTCCCCCTCGGCGGGGGCAAGCTCCGCGTAGCTGATCGCGAACGCCTCGAGCCGGCCCTTCCGGCTGGCCGGCACGCCCTGGCCGAAGGCGCTCGCCCTCGGGGACCGGAGCACAATCGCGCCGTGGGCTCCGCTGAGTTCGTCCAGGAACAGCCGCTGCACCGTGGCGATGCTCAGGTCCCCGGGGCTGTCCCAGCCGTGCACTGCCGTGTAGTAGCGGCCTACGACGTCGCTGAGCTCCACCGAGCCGGTGGCGAGATCCTCGACCTGCTCGGCGGCGGCAGCCTCGGAACCGTCGCCGAAGACCGGCAGCTTGAGCGCTCCCGGCTCCACGACGACGAGCCGGGAGCGCTGGATCGGGGCCAGTCCCCCCGCCCCGGCAAAGGCCGCCCCGGCGGTGCCGGGCTCCACCTTGGAGCGGAGCCGGGTCACTCCCGACGGCGACTGCGCGGCCTCGTGCCGGAGCATGCTCAGCAGCGTGGAGCCGACGCCGGTCCGGCGGTGCTGCCGGTCCACCTCGATGTAGGCCCAGAGCCGTTCCGGGTGCAGCGAGGCCTCGTGGACCACGCCTGCCGCGACGGGGATGGCGACGCCGTCGACGACGTCCTCGGCCACGATGCAGCGGCGCCACGGGGAGTTGCCCGACGGCGCCAGGGTGCCGCGGAACTGCCCGGCCTGGACGGTTTCCGGGCCGCCCCAGATCTCCAGCAGGGCAAGGTCGTCGCCCTCGCGCCATTCACGGTATTCGATCGCCATGATCAGGCGCCGATCAGCCGTGCGGCCAGGTAGCCCTCCACCTTGTCCAGGGAGACGCGTTCCTGGCTCATGGTGTCGCGTTCGCGGATGGTGACGGCCTGGTCGTCCAGGGTCTCGAAGTCCACGGTGATGCAGAACGGCGTGCCGATCTCGTCCTGGCGGCGGTAGCGGCGGCCGATGGCGCCGGCGTCGTCGAACTCGATGTTCCAGTTCTTCCGCAGCTGGGCGGCGAGGTCCTTGGCCTTCGGCGACAGGTCCTCGTTGCGGCTCAGCGGCAGCACGGCTGCCTTGACCGGCGCCAGGCGCGGATCGAGCTTGAGCACGGTGCGGATGTCGACGCCGCCCTTGGCGTTGGGTGCCTCGTCCTCGGTGTACGCGTCGATCATGAAGGCCATGAAGGAGCGGGTGAGACCGGCGGCGGGTTCGATCACGTACGGCGTGTAGCGCTCGTTGGTGGCCTGGTTGAAGTAGCTCAGGTCCGTGCCGGAGGCCTTGGCGTGCGTGGAGAGGTCGAAGTCGGTGCGGTTGGCGATGCCCTCGAGCTCGCCCCACTCCGAGCCCTGGAAGCCGAAGCGGTATTCGATGTCCGTGGTGCCCTTGGAGTAGTGGCTGAGCTTGTCCAGCGGGTGCTCGAAGAACCGCAGGTTCTCCTCCCGGATGCCCAGGCTGGTGTACCAGGACATGCGTTCCTTCATCCAGTACTGGTGCCACTGCTCGTCCGTGCCGGGCTCGACGAAGAATTCCATTTCCATCTGCTCGAACTCGCGGGTGCGGAAGATGAAGTTGCCCGGGGTGATCTCGTTGCGGAAGGACTTGCCGATCTGGCCGATGCCGAACGGCGGCTTCCTGCGGGAGGTGGTGAGCACGTTGCTGAAGTTGACGAAGATGCCCTGGGCGGTTTCCGGGCGCAGGTAGTGCAGGCCCTCCTCGCTGGCGACGGGGCCGAGGTAGGTCTTGAGCAGGCCGGAGAATTCCTGCGGCTCCGTCCATTCGCCGCGGGTGCCGCAGTTGGCGCAGGCGATGTCCTTCAGGCCGTTCTCGGCGGGGCGGCCCTTCTTTTCCTCGAATTCCTCCAGGAGGTGGTCCGCGCGGTAGCGCTTGTGGCAGGAGAGGCACTCGACCAGCGGGTCGGAGAAGACATCGACGTGGCCGGAGGCTTCCCAGACCTGGCGGGGCAGGATGACGGAAGAGTCCAGGCCGACGACGTCTTCGCGGCCGCGGACCACGGACTGCCACCACTGGCGCTTGATGTTTTCCTTCAGCTCCGCTCCGAGGGGCCCGTAGTCCCAGGCAGAACGCGAGCCACCATAGATTTCACCGGCCTGGAAAACGAAACCCCTGCGCTTGGCGAGGGAAATGATCTGGTCGAGGACGGATTTTGCTGCCATGGGAACTCCACTTTCTACAGGGCCGCTGGGTGCGGTCCGCGGTCTCAGCCCCGGAACCCCGGCTGGTTGCCGGACGGGGCACTAAAACGCAAAACAAAACGCAACGCAAATCGCAACGCAAAAGAGCTGTGGTGCAAAGGATTGCGGCGCAGGAAGCTGCGCCTCCTAGCCTACCGGGCTGCCGCCCCCTTCACGGCTGCCGCTTCAGGGCGCCCCGGGGCCACGGCTACCGCTTCAGGGCGCCCCGGGGCCAGGGCAAGGTGGCCAGGATGATCGCGGCGAGAGTCAGCACGGTTCCGAGCACCGTCGGAAGTGCTACCACGGTGCCGGGTGCCGGGAAGGCAAGGTCCAGGCCGAGCGAGCCCAGGAGCTGGCCGGAAATCATGCCGAGTCCCGTCACCAGCACGCCCAGGCTGCGCACCAGCAGGGCGGCCACCCCGATGAAGACGCAGCCCATGGGGCCGCTGAGGTAGTACCACCACTCCGCCGGGAGCGGGTTGCCGGCGCCGGCGACCGCGAGTTTGACCAGCCAGGCGACCCAGAGCAGGACCGTGCCGGAGACGAAGTTCACCAGGGTGGCCGTGATGGGCGTGCCGTAGTGGACCGTCGCGGTGCCGTTCATGGCCTGCTGGAAGCTCATCAGGAAGCCGGCCAGTACCGGGAGCAGCACCGGAACCAGCAGCTGGGCGGTCCCGGATTCGGCTCCGGAGAGGCGCGGCGACACGGCCCAGGCGACGGCCGCGATGGTCAGGATGCTGCCCAGCACCCGGATGCCGGTGATGGGCCTCTTTCCGGCGGGGCCGATCCCCATCCGGTCCACCAGCAGCCCGCTGAGCGTCTGTCCGGTTACGGCTGCCACGGTGAACAGGGCGACGCCCAGCAGGCCGATGGTGAAGGACTGCGTGAACACCAAGAACGCCCCGATGCAGCCGGCCAGGACGTAGTAGGGCGGGAACTCCCGGTTCCGGACGGCCGGCAGGACCCGCGCCAGGCCCGCCCGGCCCTTGGGCAGCGCCAGCGAGATGACGATCATCAGGACCAGCCCCGTGGTGAAGCTGACCACCGAGGCGGCGATGCCGTCCGCCAGGGCCGTGCCGAGCGCGCCGTTGATCCGGCCCTGCACCGGAAGAAGCAGACCGGCCGCCACCGCCAGGGGCAGGCCGGCGAGGAGCGGGAGGCGTGGTGCGTGGGTCATTGGTGACACCTTACGTCAGGCATTATTGCTTGTATGAGCAACCCGGAAATTGAAGACATCCCCATCCGCGACGACATGATCCGCCTCGGTCAGCTGCTGAAGCTCGCCAGCCTGGTGGAGGACGGCGTGGAGGCTGCGGAATTGATCAGGAACGGACTCGTGAAGGTCAACGGTGAGATCGAGGACCGCCGCGGCCGCCAGCTCCACCACGGCGACACCGTGACCGTGAACGGAAAGACCGTCCGGATCCGCACGTCGCCCGGGGCTTAACCGCCCGGCGCGTAGCCGCCGCGGGCGCCCCGGCGCCCCCGGGCACGCTCCTGCGGGCCGCCGTCGGGCACGCTCCTGCGGGCCGCCGTCGGACGCGCTACTTGCTCAGCACCTCGTGCGTGAGGAACTCGGAGACATGGCCGACCTCCTGCTGGTTGATGCCGTGCCACATCCCCGTATAAAGCACCTTGGTCAGCTTGACATGCTGGCGCACCCAGCCCGTGGTGAACTCGATCTTGTCCGGAGTAATCACCGGATCCTGCTGGTCGCGGCCCCAGAACATCGGCACGGTTCCGTCGAGTTCGGCGTCCCGGAAGCTCGGGTCCGAGTCGGCGTTGACCGCAAAACCGGACAGCCCGACGACGGCGGCAAAGTCCACGGGCCGCTGCCGCAGCAGCGTGGTGGCCATGGCCATGCCCATCGAGAATCCCAGCAGCGTCACCGAGGGGTGGTTGGCCTTGACGGAGTCGATCCAGTCCAGCACATACCGCGACGCCGCCTTGACGGCGTCGAGCGAATAGTCGATGGAGGCGGTCAGCGGGAACCAGGTGAAGCCGGGGCCGGTGACCAGGGGCGCCCGCACCGAGGCCACCGTGAATTCTCCGGGAAGCATGTCCGCAAGGCTCAGCAGGTCCTGTTCGTTGGCCCCGTAGCCGTGCAGCAGGACCAGGAGCGGCTTGCCGGCCCGCTCCCCCTCGGGCTTGGACCACAGGACAACGGGGGCAGGAAAGGCATCAGCTTCAGTCATGGGTCCATTCTTGCAGTTCGTTCCTCCCGTTACCGGCCGGTAACAAGCTACGGTGGCGTAGCTTTGCAGGAACAGTGCAGGATATGACGGGAGCGACGCCGAAGCCATGGAGAATCCACCAGAACGCGCCTTGAGCCACCCCTGGACCCGGTACGTGGCCATGGGCGATTCCTTCACTGAAGGCATCGGCGATCCCGAACCGGCAAGCCCCGGCGGCCACCGCGGCTGGGCGGACCGCGTGGCAGAGGAACTGAGCCGCGGCCACGACGACTTTGCCTATGCCAACCTCGCCGTACGCGGCCGGCTCCTGCAGCAGATCGTTGACCAACAGCTGGCGCACTGCCTGTCCCTCAAACCGGACCTGGTGACCCTGTCTGCCGGCGGAAACGATCTGATCCGGCCCGGCGGCGACCCCGATGTGCTGGCTGAAAAGCTGGACTCGGTAGTGCAGATCCTGAGCCTGGGCGGGGCCACGGTGGTCCTGTTCAACGGCCCGGACACCGGCTCCTCCGTGCTGGGCCGGATCCGCAGCAAGGTGGCCATCTACAACGAGAACCTCCGCACCATCGCCGCCCGGCACGATGCCGTCATCGCGGACATGTGGTCATTGCGGCAATTGAACGATCCCCGGATGTGGGACGCGGACCGCCTGCATTTTTCCCCGCTGGGCCACCACACCATCGCCGCCATGGTGCTGGATTCCCTGAACGTCCAGCACACGCTGGAGCCGCTCTCCCCCAAGCCATTGCCGCAACGCAGCTGGCGGGAGGCCCGCTCGGGTGATCTCGTGTGGGCCCGGGAGTACTTCGTGCCGTGGGTGGTCCGCCGGCTGCGGCACCGCTCCTCCGGCGACGGCATCACGGCCAAGCGCCCCCTGCCCGGTCCCGTGTTCGGCCCGGGGGTACCGCTGGGCTCCGGCGAAGGCCCGCCGGGCGCGGAAGAGCCAGCGCGGTCCTGAGCCGGCCCGGACAGCTCCGGCGGGACGGATGGACGCCGACGACGTCGTGAGGCTGCGGCCCCGCGGGCAGCAGCTGCGCGAACCTTTCGCCGCAACGGTGGATGAGGCGGTGCGGAACCTCCTGGCTGTCCAGTCGCAGGAGTTCCCTTACGCGCGCTGGACGACAGTCCGGCGCACCGCGGGCGCCTCGGCCGCAGCGGGCGCCAACGCGGAACAGGCGGTGTCTATTTCACCAGCCGCGGCCCACCTGGCACTTCGTGCACCGCAACAATCTGGGGTCTGAGGAGGATCGGTTTTCTAGGCAGTGAGTTCTTGGTCGTTGGTGGATACACGGGCCTTATCCGATGAGGAGTCCGGTCATGGTTCTGAATGCACCGTTTATCCCCCCCATCACCGGGCATTTTCTCGGGCGGGTGCTATGGGAATCGGCCGGCCGCGGAAACACGGCGATCGCGGTCCGAAAATTTTGGCTGGCGCTTACGCCGTTGGAGGACCGGCTTGCGGGACAGTCTCAGCGGGCGGGGGTGCGAGAAACGTTTCGATGTGTTTCATGAGGTGCCCGTAGGGGTACCTCGGATGCGGAGAGCCCTCGGCTCAAGGTCCTGACGCATTCTTGACCTGGCTAGAGCTGCCGGCCTCTACGATCCCAGTCCGCCCGGCGGGCCTCTTCCTCGTCCCAGAAATGACCGTCGCGGTGGCGCACGTACAGCAGATATGCGAGAAAGCCGACGCAAGCAACCAGGATTGCCACCATGAAGGAGTGGAACCCATCCCAAGGTTCATTCGACCGGAACACAAGTTGCCAGACCGGGTTCATGGTCAGCACAGTCCACGCGGCTACCTGCCAGCGGAATCCGCCCCGCGTCATGCGCGGCTGGTGGCGCTTCTGACCCTCTGCCATATTCGGAGCCTACAACCGCAGACGTTGCATGTCACCAAACGCGCACTCGCTCTGCCGGGGGTTGGATCAGCGTTCTGACCATGCGCCGCCGCAGTGCCAATTTTCGGCCCGGTGAAGGTTCGGCTAGGAACGCTCCACACGGTCGGCAACCATGGAGAATTCATCCTGCTGCGCCTCGTGCCAGGTGAGCCTTACGTCTTCGCCTGGGACAAGCTCAAGAAACTCATTCGCCCTCTGGACGATGCAAGAAAAATGGGCGAAGCATTCTGCGGCCACACCTTCACTCGGATGGATCCCCACCCTTCTTCGCGGTGCCAGGTCTTCACGGTTCCCCTGCTCCAAGGTTCATACATGTCACCGATGATAGCCACCTCGTGCTATTGGCCCCTTTGTGCCGACTAGGAGGGACGGTCAGCCATTTTCCGCCCCGTCAGGGTTCGGCTTGCGGGACGCCGCACAGTGGCGTTTAGCCGCTCGTTGGAGGACCGGCTTACGGGCACCGGGGTGCGGTCGTTATCTCCGCGTCGTGAACTGGATCTGGATGCGCTTGAGCTCGGCGCGTGGAAGCACGGCGGTCACGACGCCACCGCCTGCCAGTTCTGCGCCGATGCCGTATACGAACGGGTACGTATCGACCGCCGCGCCGGGCACTCCGACTCCATTGACGAGGACACTGGCCTGATCATTGACCATCAGGTCGGTCACTGCGGGTGCGGGTTGGTCCCATGGGTTGCCGCTCAGCCCTGAGGTGTGTCAAGGATGTGAGACAGCCGGTTAGTTTCTTTTTGGGTTAGGCGGCCGCGGGTAGCGGCTGGTTTTTGGTCTTGAAGTTGGCCATTGCTGTTGCCGGCGGCAGCCCATCATTGTTGGTGTGGGGCCGCCAGCGGTTATAGAACACTTCGATGTAGCGCATGGTTCCCCGGCGGGCGTCCTGCCGGGTGGCGAAGCTGTGGTGGTGGTAGAACTCTTTCTTCAGGGATGAGAACGCCGACTCGGCGACGGCATTATCCCAGCACACCCCGGTGGCCCCCATGGACTGGCGCACAGCGTTGCCGGTGCACCAGGCGCCCATTTCCCGGGAGGTGTATTGCGTGCCGCGGTCGCTATGGAAAATCGCATCAGGGGCCAGGTGTCCGCGGTCCCTGGCCATCGCCAGCGCGCCCGTGACGAGGGAGGCGCGCATGTGATCGGCCATCGCCCATCCAACGACCATGCGGGTGCACAGGTCGATGACGGTGGCCAGATACAGCCAGCCCTCGCCGGTGCGCAGGTACGTCAGCCGTCGGTGATTCTTCGTGGTCCAGCCAGCGGTAATACGAGGCCCGCGGAATGCCCAGCCGGGCGCACATCCAGGTGACAGGGAATTCGGCG
>NZ_JBEPNP010000014.1:0-124248 GCF_040546335.1 Arthrobacter sp. UYEF20
GCAGCCCTCACAGCCCACCAGATCCGCGACCAGGAATCCCTGGCAGCGTAACCGAAATAAAACGATGAAACTGTCTCAGAAACTTGACGTGCGCATATGGAGCAAGAAACATACGTCGGGACACACTAACGGTGTATCCGGCGGTTTCATCAGTAGCTTTCAGCTGCCGGGAATCGGTCGCTGAAAGTGATGGCGAATACGTTCAGAGCGGGCTTCCAACGCACGGCCATCGGGTTTTGCCGGCTCCGGTCGAATCGAGTGATTGCCGCAGGCATCATGCCTTTCATAACCGAGATGCTCGCTCATTTCCTCATCAAGCGCCGTCTCGAAAACCGTCTTGGTCAGCTGTTTCAACAGCCCGTCAGGACCGGTCAGGGGACAGCCCCTGTTCCTTCGCTATCCTGACCAGCTCGCGAGCAGCATCAGCCTCGGAAGTCTCTTTCTTTTTCGTGGCGGTTGCCGTGTGTTTCACAGCATCCAGTGTCGCCGTCACATCGGCTCCTTCCCGCCAGGCTCACAGCCTGGCGTGTTGGGCGCCGGATACACCGTTATTTACACAGTCCCGTGGCCTACTATCGGGTGAGTTCGAGGGTGTTGAAGAGGAGGGTGAGGAGCTCGGCGAGTGTGCGGGTTTCAGTTGGTTCGACCCACGTGGTGAGGGCGATGTCGAAACACCCCAGGCTGGCGCGCACGAGAGCTTGAGCCCGTAGCAATGCGTCGGCGCCTTCAATTCGCTCGGCCACTACTGGGGTGAGCGCTTGTTCCCACAGAAGCTGTTTCTCGAGGTTGCGTGCGCGGAGGGATGGGGTGCCGGCGATAACGCGCATGATGCGTTTGCGCCGTTCACCTTGGCCTTCGGCCAGGTCAAGGAGCGCCAGGTAGGCGCCCTGCAGTGATGCCCAGGCCGGTTCCTTGGCCGGGCGTGATGTGAAAGCTTCTGTCAGGAATTTGCCCCAGGGTCGGACGTCTCCGAGGATCGCGTCTTCTTTGGTGGGGAAGTACCGATTGAAACTGCGGGTCGAGATCCCAACTGCAGCGGCAATTTGTTCGACGGTGACCTGATCGAACCCGTGCTTGGCGACTAGATCGATGACGGTCTCCGAGATCTGAGTACGCACGGCGTCACGCGTCATCTCGCGAAGGCTCCGGGTCTGTTGAGGTGCTGTCTGTTTCACGGTTTCCATCTTATATGGCCTAACCTGTCTGAATCAGACACTTTGGGCGTATAGTGACTGAAAGAGTTCCGTCGAGCGGCGACCACATAAAGCGCGCGCTTCGACTGGCTGGGCCGCGCTTTGACGGCGGCCATCACACGACCGGATTACTGACCAACGCAGGGAATGGAGATCGCATCATGACGGAGATGACACGGGGGGTATACAGGCTCGGAGATGACGCGGTCTCGTTCTACGCCCTCGTAGAGGAGGGCGAGGTAACCCTGGTGGATGCCGGTTTGCCCATTCACTACAGGCAGCTGACTGAGTTGCTCGGTGGTATCGGGCGATCAGTACAGGATGTACGCGCAGTGCTGCTCACTCACGCACACCTAGACCACGTCGGGCTGGCCGAACGCTTGCGGCAGGAGGCCGGCGCGATTGTCTGGGCACACGCCCGCGACGTTCCGGCGCTTGCAAATCCCCGCCGGACACCACCGGAAGCAAAGCCGGAGGCGAACCTTGGGGCCTATCTCCTTCGACACCCCACGGCGCTCCGAGCACCACTGCACATGGCGCGATCCGGCGCGCTGCGCACGCCGGGGATCACCACGGCCAGTTCCTTCAGTGGCGGCGAAACACTCGATGTTCCAGGCCGGCCGCACGTCGTCGCGGTCCCTGGACATACCCCCGGCAGCGTCGTGTTCCATTTGCCCTCGCAGGGAGTCGTTTTCACCGGGGACGCGCTGGTGACCCACGACGGGCTGATCGGCCGCACCGGGCCGCAACTCATCGGACCGGTCTTCTCGCACGACACAACGCAAGCCCGTGTTTCGCTGGAGAACCTGGTGGCATTGGACGCGGATCTGATACTCCCCGGCCACGGCGAACCGTTCCGTGGACCCATCACCGACGCCGTCCAGCAGGCACGACTGACCTCGTTCTGACTTCCAGGGTAGGCTCGATAGGCCTAGCTGTACTGCCCAGGGACGTTGGTTGCAGGAAGGCAAGAGGAATCGGGCAGGTACGCCTGACAAACCGCGTAGCAGCTACCGCGGCCCGCTGATCGGGACCGCCTACGTGCACACCGTCATTGATGACCATTCCCGGGTCGCGTACGCCGAGATCCATGGCGACGAAACAGCGGCCACCGCTGTGGGAGTGCTCAAGCGGGCCGTGTCGTGGTTCTGCGCACGTGGCGTCACCGTGGAGCGGGTTCTGTCCGACAACGGCTCAGCCTACAAATCCCGCCTCTGGCGGGACACCTGCCGGGAGCTGGACATTAAGGTCAAAAAAGACCCGCCCCTACCGGCCACAGACCAACGGCAAGATCGAACGGTTCCACCGAACACTCGCCGAAGGACGGGCATTCAAGCGCTTCTACGCCACAGAATCAGCCCGCAGAAACGCCCTCCCGGCCATGGCCACACCACTACAATCACCACAGGCCCCACAGCGGGAGGCTGTCGCCAACGGCCCTGTTGATTTCGCTACCTCTCCTTCCCTTCCCGACGCCATAGAGGAGATCATTTACACGGCCGGGGACGGACATCAGAAAGCCATCAACTCATTGTTGGAGATGGCTGACATCGGCAAGTTGGTCGAAGTGCTCATCCGCGGCGGCCTCCAGCAGCGCCTCCGAGACCGGGCCGAACAGGAAGCGCTCGTCGCCCAATAGGACAGCTGACCCTATAGCATCTCCAACGCCTCCATCTCGGCGGCGTCGAGCAGCGCGGCAGAGTCGACCCCGGTGGCCCGGGCCAGATCGTCCAGGGCTTTGAAGTGGACCCGGGCGAGGGCGATGGCCACCAGTTCCAGGTAGGCCGGGCCGTTGCGGTGTTCGAGGCCGGCCAGGTAGTCGTGCATGCGCCCGTCCAGGCCGCCGGGTCCTTCGGACTCTTCGGCGGCGAGCCGCGTCAGAGTCAGGGCTGCCAGGTCCGGATTGTCGTAAAGAAGTCCCATGGGCCAACGCTACGCACGTCACCGGATCGGTCAAGAGGGCTGGCCTACCGCCGGCCGAAGGCTTCCAGAGCTCGAAGCAACGGGGCGGGGTTGTTCTTGAAGAGGTCCACGGGGCGGGCGCCGGCAAGTTCCCGGGACGGGGTGACCATCCAGGTGGTGAAGCAGTTGTGCGGGATGTTCAGCTCCAGCGCCCGCTGGAACAGGATCATCACCGTCGGGTGGAGCCGTCCGCCGGGGAGGAACTGGAATCCGGGGCAGAAGGTGCCGTCGTCGATAAAGACGCGGATGAGCTGCTGCATGACCGGTTCGGGGTCCTCCATGAGCTCGGCGAGCCGGCGGTGCACCTGCTCTAGGGCCGGGAGGGTGAATTCCGCCCTGATCTCTTCCCACGTCTGGTTGCTGACCGGCTGTCGGTTAATGGTCACCTAGCCGGCGTCGCTGATGGACTCCAGGAGCCACCAGGTGGAGAGCGGGTTCCGGCGCAGCGTGAACGTCCGCAGCGCCGAGTTCGAGGACCCGGGACGGACCTGGACCCGCCAGTATTCGACGCTTACCAGGTCACCGCTGCCCACGGCCGCCGTGCGCCGGGTCTCCCACCATGCGTCCCGGGCGTACCAGTGCACCGGATCGGCCGCGACGGCCCAGATCCGGCCGTTATGCCGGACGGCCAGGGGAGTGCCGGCCGGGGTAAACCGGACATCCACGGTGGCGTCCAGAACTGTTTCATTCGCTGTTGCTGTCACAGTCTGCGCGTTCTCCCAGGTTCCTGTTCATCATTTCTTCTCGGCGGGTGACCGCCGAACTCCACACCCACGTCCGGTACGTCACCGGACCGTCCCTCCACGTCACTTCCACGGCCCTGGCGGTCCAGGCATAGACCTCCCCGTCCACCAGCTCTGCGCAGTCCGGGAAGCGGATCCATGCCTTCACCGGGATCCCGGGGAACCCGTTTTTCGCCGGGAAATGCGCGAAGTCCAGCTCCTCCACGGTGAGCCCGATCGGGCCGGCACGCCGGGCGTACCGGGCCTGCAACCGGGCCGCCTGCTCCGGGTTCATAACACTATTTTAGGACTTATATTTGAGTTCATATTTCTAGTCTAGAAAATGTATTCGGATTGGTGGGCTGAAGAAAGCGGCCGGCCGGCCGCTGTGAAGTACTCTGCACGAGGGCACCGACATTACAGCCCGGTTGCACCCGGTGTGGACAGGGCGGTTTCTCACAAACGTCGCAACACCAACTGAAAGTGGTGTTGATTTATGCGCAGTTCGACGTGCCGGTCAAGGAAAATGGGCCCAGAGGGCTTGGTTGAGAAGAAGCCTTTGTACGTTCAGCTCATGAAAAAAGGGCACTCCAACTCAGCAGCATGCAGGATTCTTGGTATCCACAAGAACACGGGCCAGCGTTGGTTGCATGGACGCAACGGGGTTGAGGGCTTGGTACAGCAGGGCTTGGATCCGCGGCCCCGTAAAGCGGTTCCGATGGCAAGCGGGTCCAGCCGCTATTTGTCAGAGGACGAACGCATCTACATTGCCGACCGGTTGCTGGTGCGGGCGAGTCTTCAATCCATCGCTCGTGATCTTGGGCGGTCGCCGTCCACAATCAGCAGGGAGTTGGCCCGGAACCGCCCCGACTCACGTCGCTATCATCCGTTCCGAGCCCAGAAAATGGCACAAACGAGAAAGCCCAGGCCAAGGCTGGCCAAGCTTGCTATAGATAACGAGCTGCGGCATTACGTTGTGGGGTGTCTGTCGAAGCGCTGGAGCCCTCAGCAGGTCTGCCGAGCCCTGAAGCAAAGGTTCCCAGAGCAAAAGCACCGGCATCTCGCCCATGAAACGATCTACCGGGCGCTTTACCATTTGAGCATCCGTCCAGTTCCAACTGGATCTGCCCGGCTGCTGCGTTCGGGCAAGTTCAGCAGGCGGCCGAGGTCCCGGACCAAGGTCAAGCCACGCCAGTACATTACCGATGCTTTAAAAATCGGTGACCGCCCAGCCCACATCGCTACCAGGGAAGAAGCCGGCCACTGGGAAGGTGACCTCATCATGGGGAAGGGCAACAAATCAGCGATAGTGACGCTCGTTGAACGCTCTTCCCGACTCCTCGTCGCCTTTGCCCTCCGCCCGGGAAACAGGTCCGATAACATGCGTGACCAGCTCATTGAGGCGCTCGGGGTTATGCCGGTCACCTTGCGAAGGACGTTGACCTGGGACCGGGGATCAGAGATGGCCAAACACGCCGAGGTCACCGCCGCCCTGGGGACGCTCGTGTACTTTTGCGATCCGGCCAGCCCGTGGCAGCGTGCATCGAACGAAAACGCCAATGGCTTGCTCCGTCAGTACTTCCGGAAGGGAGATGACCTAAGCACGGTTGAACCGGCAGATGTCTTGTTCGCCGCTCAGGAGATCAACAGCCGGCCACGGGCTGTCCTGGATTGGTCAAGCGCGTCCGCAAAGTTCGCGGCTTATCATGCCGCCGCGGCCAAGTTAGATGACCCTCCACGGGTGCAGAATGTGGCTGAGCCGGCAGACACATCGACCCTCCCCGCCAGGAGGGCAGTCTTGGAAGGCTAGGGTTCCGAGGCAGTGAAGTTTCGAGACGGGTCCAGAGGCTGAAAATAGAGATAACCGATTGAAGACGGCGCCGGAATCTTGCCCGGGCCGTCGCAGGTCCCTTCCTCGGCCGTTTCAGTCGGTGCAGTTCTCGATACAACCTTCTTGCGATCCGTCGTTTGCAAGAACAAGAATCTTCGGAATGATCAGTCCACCATTTCGACACCGGTGAGGCGTTGTTCTTCGACATCGAGCCTGGTCTGGATTCTCCGGGCGACGGTGTCATCGACCGTGCCCGCCAGCCGGAGTTCGAGAAGTACCTCCCGCTTCCGCTCGAGGACGGCTTGGCGGAGGGCTGTTTCTTCCTGGCGCGACTGTGTAGTCCCCAGCGGATCGGATCCTTCCTTCAGCGCCTGCGTGACCGATAGGTGGGACCGATACTCGGCCGCCACGCGGCCGTGGATGTCCGCGCTGGTCCCCAGTTCCTGGGCGATTTGATCGACGGCGGTAACGGCGGCGGAGGCAATGGCAAGTTCGGCCACGCGGAGCTCTTCCTCCTCGGGTTCGTCGGGAAGCTTGGCCCACCGGACGACTATGGGAAGCAGGGGGCCTTGGACGAGCATGGTCAGCACGATCACGCCGGCGCTGATGAAGATGAAGTCGTCGCGGCCCGGGAGTGGAGTGCCGTCATCGAGTGCCAAGGGCACGGACAGGGCTATTGCCAGCGAGACTGCTCCGCGGAAGCCGGCGATGGAGCTGACGATTCGTGCCCGGTAGGTCATCCTGCGTCCGCGTTGGGATGGGCGCCGGTCCAGGACCCGGATGACGGCGACGCTCACGGTTTGGAACACGAACCGGATGATGATGAGCGCCAGCCACACGGCAACTGTGGTCAGCAGAAGCCGGCCCACATCGCGGGCATCGATCTCGTGCATGGCGGCCTGCACCTCGAGGCCGATGAGGACGAACAGGGCACCGTTGAGGAGGTAGGAGCCCAGAGGCCATGCAGATTCGGTTTGGCGGCGCGATGCTGCCGTGCTGATCCGGCCGGAGGTATAGGAGATGATCAGCCCCGCAGCAACAACGGCTAGCACTCCGGAAGCGTGAACGGCTTCGGCGAGCAGGAAAGAGGCAAAAGGGGTGATCAGCAGGGCGATGTTAGTAATGAGCGGGTCGCGTACCCGGACCAGGAGCAGGTAGGCCGCAGTCGCCACCAGGATGCCCGCGACCGCCCCTCCAACATAGGAGAGGGCGAATAGGCCAGCGATATTGACCGGGGTGTAGCTACCGCCAAGGGTCGCGCCAACGGCAATTGCGTAGAGCACCAAGGCTGTGCCGTCATTAGTCAGGCTCTCTGCCTTAAGCAGCATAAAATTCCGGCGTGGCAGCATCCGGCCCAAAGCCGCAACGGCTGTCGCGTCCGGAGGAGCGAGGGCGGCACCGAGGATAAGGGCAGTGTTCCATGGCAGGCCGAGGAGGTGTGCCACTCCCGCGACGGCGAGGGCGGAGGCGACAACCAGCAGCGTGCTGAGCAACACGATGCCACGGAGGTCACGCCGGATGGACCGGAGCGAGGTGGTCAGGCTTTCCCAGAACAGCATCACCGGCAAGAAGACCAGCAGCACCGTCTCCGGTGGCAGCTCAATCTGCCGCACCTGCGGAACCAGGCCGAGGAGGAGGCCGAAGACCAGCAGCAGTAACGGTGCGGCGACTCTGAGCCGGGGAGCCAGGATCGCGCCGGCCAGCACGGTCATGCCCAGGAGTACGACGGTTTCCAGGCCCTCCATGGCATCTCCTTTCAATATGGTGGTCTATTGCCCGCGTCTGAACGCGGGTGTGTCCTGTTACCAGGTTGATGCGACCGTGCGTGTGATGACCCAAGTGTCTCCGCGGGGCTCGAACCAGGAGCGCAACGTGAGGCGCCAGGTGGCTCTGGAACCCCAGATCGTGGCGTCGGTAAGCGTTCGGGCGCTCAGCGCGGGCACGGTCCCATCCCTGCTTCGGGTGGCCTCGACCGTTTCCATCCGGTGGTACTGCATCTCGCCGGATTCAATCGCTTCCAGCCATTCCGACCTCGACTGCACATATCCGGTCATGTGGGTGAGGGTGAATCCGCTGGCAAGGATGGAGCCCAGTTCTGCCAGGTCCCCGGCTACCATCGCCTCGAACATGGCCTCATGAAGGGCTTCAATGGCCTCATTGGTCATGGTCGTGTCTGTCGTCGTGCCTGCGCTGTTAGTTCGTGCGCGCCGTAGCTGTTGTCGTCCGGGTTGACGGTCACACCGGGGGCGACGAGCTTGTCGATGCGGTCCAGAACGTCGCTGGACAAAGTGATGTCGGCCGCCGGCAGGTAAGACTCGAGCTGTTCCATGGTGCGTGGTCCCACGATGGCGGAGGTGACGCCGGGGTGGTTGATCACGAACGCGATCGCCAGTTCAATCAGTGTCAGCCCGGCCTCTTCGGCCAGAAGAGCCAGGTCCTCCACGACGTCGAGCTTGCGCTGATTGGCCGGGCTTGTCAGGTCGAACCGGGCACTCGGGCGAGCGGATGAGGTCGGTGCGGATGCGGAGTCCTTGCGCCAGCGGCCGGAGAGCCAGCCGCCGGCCAGCGGGCTGTAGGTGAGGGTGCCCATACCGTGCCGTTGGACCGTGGGGAGGATGTCTTCCTCGATGCCGCGGACCAGGATCGAGTAGGGCGGCTGTTCTGTGACGAACCGTTCCAGGTTCCGTTCCCGTGACGCCCATTGGGCTTCGACGATCTGGGATCCGGAGTAGGACGAGTATCCGATGTACCGGACCTTGCCCTGGCGGACGAGGTCGGTGAGCGCGCCGAGGGTTTCCTCGACGTCGGTGTCCGGGCTGGGCCGGTGGACCTGGTAGAGGTCGATGTAGTCGGTGTTCAGCCGACGCAGCGAGTTCTCCACCTCCCGGATGATCCACCGGCGGGAGCCGCCGCGCTGGTTGGGGTCATCCTGGTTCATGGGCATGAAGAACTTGGTGGCGAGGAAGACGTCATCACGCCGGCCTTCCAGCGCCTGCCCGACGATTTCCTCGGATACCCCGCCGGAGTAGACGTCCGCGGTGTCGACGAAATTGATCCCTGCATCAAGGGCACGGTGGATGATGCGGATGCTGTCAGCGCGGTCCTCGTTGCCCCAGGGGCCGAACATCATCGCACCGAGGCACAGGGGACTGACTTTGACTCCGGTGCGGCCAAGCGGGCGGTAGTCCATGCCGGTTCCTTCTCTCTGGTCTGGTTCTGCCGTGCTTAGGCTTCGGGGATGGACACGTCGAACCACTGGTCGCGGGAGAGGTCCGGGTCCGGGCCGTTGCGCACGCCGGTGTCCAACGCGTCGATGGCCGCAAGCTCGTCCGAGGACAGGTCGAAGTTGAAAACGTCGAAGTTCTCGGCGATGCGTGCCGGGTTGGTCGATTTCGGGATGGCTGAGCGGCCCTGCTGGCGGTGCCAGCGGAGCATGACCTGCGCCGGCGTCTTGCCGTGGCCTTCAGCGATCGCGGCGATGGCGGGGTCCTGCATGACGTTCTTCCGGTCCTCGCCCCAGCCGGGGTAGAAGGTGATTCCGCCGATCGGTGACCATGCCTGGGTGGTGATGCCGTGTTCGGCGTCCGCTGCCCGGACATCCGGTTGGCTGAAGTACGGGTGCAGCTCCACCTGGTTCACGGCCGGGACGATGTCGGTCGCAGCGAGCAGCTGCTTGAGGTGGTGCGGCATGAAGTTGCTGACACCGATGGCCCGCACACGCCCGTCGGCGAGCAGGGTCTCCAGCGCCTTGTACGCGGCGATGGTGTTCTCGAACCGGCCCGGCACCGGCTGGTGCAGGAGCAGCAGATCCAGGTAGTCCACCCCGAGCTTCCCGACTGCCTTCTCCCAGGCGTGGAGGGTTTCGTGGTAGCCGTAGTCGCTGACCCAGACCTTGGTCTCGATAAACACGTCGGACCGGTCGAGCCCGGAGTTGCGGATGCCGTCGCCGACTTCGCGTTCGTTGCCGTAGGCGGCGGCAGTGTCGATGTGCCGGTAGCCGGCAGCCAGGGCGGCTTCGACCGCGGCTGTTGTTTCTTCCGGTGGGCTTTGGAAGACGCCGAGCCCGAGGGCGGGCATGATGACGCCGTTGTTGAGTGTGATGTCCATAAGGTCCTGGTCCTTTCGTTAGGGGCGGACGAGCACTTTGAGTGCTTCGCGGTCGGCCATGGCCTTGTAGCCGGCCGGGACGTCGTCCAGGCCGATGGTGCGGTCGAAGACCTTGCCGGGTTCGATGGTGCCGTCGAGCACGAGCGGCAGCAGCTCCTCGATGTAGGCCCTGGCCGGTGCGACGCCGCCGGTGAGCGTGATGTTGCGCATGAACTCGCTGAACCCGAGCGGTACGTCGGAGAACTGGGGCGCCCCGACGCGGCTGATCACGCCGCCGTCGCGGACGACGCCGATCGCCATCTCGATCGCCGGCTTGAGGCCCACGGCTTCGAGCACGGCATGGGTTCCGTCGCCGTTGGTGAGTTCCCTGACCCTGGCGATGCCTTCCTCGCCGCGCTCGGCCACCACGTCGGTGGCGCCGAATTCGCGGCCGAGGTCGGTGCGGGCCTGGTGGCGGCCCATGAGGATGATGCGTGAGGCGCCCATGAGCTTGGCGGAGAGAACCGCTGAGAGGCCCACTGCGCCGTCACCGATCACGGTGACCGTCTGGCCGGGCTGGATACCGGCCTTTTTGGCTGCGTGGTATCCGGTGGACATGACATCGGAGAGGCTCAGCAGTGACGGGATCAGCTTCTCGTCGAAGCCCCCCGGCACCACGACAAGGGTGCCCGACGCCTGCGGGACCCGGGCGAATTCGCCCTGGCCGCCGTCGTCGTGGCCGCCCCAGTGCGCGCCGTGGCGGCAGGAGGTCTGCAGTCCTTCCTTGCAGAAATCGCAGGTGCCGTCGGAGGCCACGAAGGGCGCGATGACAAAGTCACCCACGGACAGGCCGATCACCTCGGAGCCGAGTTCTTCGACGATGCCGACGAACTCGTGGCCCATCCGGGCCCCTTCGGAGGTCTCGGGCTTGGAGCCGTAGGGCCACAGATCGCTGCCGCAGATGCAGCCGGCGAGGATGCGCACGATAGCGTCAGTGGGCTCCTGGATGGTGGGGTTGGGGACGGTTTCGACGCGCACGTCTCCGGCGCCGTACATCAGTGTTGCTCGCATGGTCAGGGTTCCTTAGTGGTTGTTGCCGGCTTCCAGTCAACACCGGTCACGGACCGCTTGGGAGTGCATGTCAGTACCCCCATGAAGTGCAGGTGTGTTGGTTCAGCGGGCGGTTTCGGTGAGAGTCGGGGCTGGCCAATTGTCGGCGCCCCGGGGGGGGGGGTACCGATGATTGGCCAGCAGTTGACCCTGGGGTTAGCGGTCGCGGTCGATGGCGGCGTCCAGCCCTGCCGAAAGCGGTGCGCCGACGAGGTCGAGCGCGGCGAGGGCTTCGTCGATCCGCTGCAGGTCGGATGCGGTGAGTTCGAGGTCGGCCGCGGGCAGGTTGTCGTCCAGGTGGGTCAGGCGGGTGCCGCCGGGGATCGGAACGACCCACGGTTTCTGGGCCAGGAGCCAGGCCAGTGCCAGTTGCGCCGGGGAGGCGCCTTTTTCGGCTCCGAAATTCTTGAGGAAGTCGACGAGGGCGAAGTTCGCCTCAAGTGCCTCAGGCGTGAAGCGCGGGAAGTCCGCCCGGAGATCATTTGGGTTGTCGAACTTCATGTCCCGGGTGATGCCGCCGGTGAGGAATCCCTGTCCGAGCGGGCCCCAGGCGACCAGCCCGATCCCCAGTTCTTCGCAGACCCCGAACTTCTTGGTTTCCGGTTCCCGCATCCACAGTGAGTAGTGGTCCTGGATGACGGCGATGGGTTGGACGGCGTGGGCACGGCAGATGCTTGTCTCGCTCGCCTCGGACAGGCCAAAGTGGCGTACCTTGCCTTCGGCGATGAGTTCCTTGACGGTGCCTGCGACGTCCTCCATCGGGACGTTAGGGTCGACCCGGTGCTGGTACAGCACGTCGATGTGATCGGTGCGCAGCCGGCGCAGTGACGCCTCAACCACGTCCCGAATGTGTCCGGGGCGGCTGTTGAGTCCGACGGTTTCCCCGTCGGCGTTGATGTCGAACCCGAACTTGGTGGCCACTTGAACGCCGTCGCGGATGGGCTGCAGCGCTTCGCCGACCAGCTCTTCGTTGACGTAGGGGCCGTAGCCCTCGGCGGTGTCGAACAAGGTGACGCCGCGTTCGGCGGCGGAGCGGATGGCGGCAAGGGCGTCGGTCCGGTCGGTAGCGGGGCCAAGGCCAAAGCTCAGTCCCATGCAGCCGAGGCCGATGGCCGATGTTTCAAGGCCGTCGCCGAGCTTACGTGTTTTCATTGCATTTTTCCTTTGTGGTGTTGAACGCTTGGGTTGAGGGAAATGAAGGGCTTGCCCTTCAGGAGGTAGAGAACGCGGACAAGTTCTGTCCGTGGAGCCCAGAGGACCGGGTCTTAGACAGTTCAGCGGGCCGGCTCAGCCTCCGGTGCGGGTACCGTCGACCGTGTTTTCCCGGCTCGCCGGACCGCGAGATCTGCGGGCAGGATGAGGGCCGCTGTGGTGACCCGGGCCAGGAAGAGGAGGACGCTGCCCGTGGTGAGTGCGGCGCTGACCTGCGCGGCCAGGTGCTCCGCAGCAGGGTCTCCGGTGGGGACGGTGGCGGCGGCCGCGACCGCGATGCCGAGGCCCAGGCAGGTACCAACCTGGTGGAAGGTGTTCACCAGGCCCGAAGCCGCGCCGGCGTCGGCCGCAGGGGCACCGACGATGCCGAATGAGGTCAGCGGCGCGAAGGCGAAGCCCTGGCCGGCGCCAATGAGGGCCATCGGCAGGGCGACTCCTGTCCAGTAGCTGGAGTCGGCACCGGCGCGGCTGAGCCAGAACATCCCGGCGAGGGTGATCAGGATGCCGGCCAGCAGGGCAGCCGAGCCCGGTATCCGCCTGAGGAGCGGCGGAATGCTCATGGCGACGGCGAAGTTTACGGCGGTCATGGGCAGGAATCCGATCCCGGCCTGCAGCGGGTCGAATCCAAGGACTTCCTGCAGGAACTGGGTGGTGAAGAAGAAGAACCCGATCATCGCACCGAGGTAGAGGAACCGTGCCACGTAGGCGCCGGTGCGCCGGCGGCTCGCGAACAGGCGCAACGGCATGATGGGCTGGGCCGCTTTGCGTTCGATCATCACGAACAGGACCAGGAGTACGACGCCGGCGCCCACGGCCGTAACGGTGACCGGCGAGGTCCAGCCCACTTCCGCGGTGTTGATGATCCCAAATACCAGTGCACCGACGCCGAGGGTCGCAGTCAGCGCTCCGGCCACGTCGAAGCGGCCGCTGGCACGGCCGGTTTCCGGGAGGAATCGGGGAGCAAGGGCGATCATCGCCGCGCCGATGGGTATGTTGACGAAGAACCCGGCGCGCCAGGAAATCCAGTGCGCCAGTGCGCCGCCGATGACCAGGCCGAGGCTGGCACCGATCCCTGCGGTCGCACCGTAGAGGGACACCGCCCGGGTGCGCTCACGGCCTTCCGGGAAGCTCGCCGTGAGCAAGGACAGGGACGCGGGGGCCACGATCGCAGCCCCGATACCCTGCACGGCCCGGCCGGCGATCGCCCACCAGCCCGCCGGGGCCAGTCCGATCAGCAGCGACGCGAGTGAGAACACCACCAGCCCGAACACGAACACGCGCCGCCGGCCCAGCAGGTCACCGGCCCGTGCGCCGAGGAGCAGCAGGCCGCCGAAGACCAGCGTGTAGGCATCCTGGACCCAGGAGAGCTCACTGGTGCTCAGCTGCAGGTCGGCTTGAAGGCTGGGCAGTGCGGTGAAGATGACCGAGTTGTCCAGCAGGATCATGAAGTAGCTGGCGAGGATGATCGCCAGGATCGCTCCCGGATGAGGGGCGGTGGTGGGTGCCGGTTTCATGCTTTCCATGCAACCGTGAATTCTTAGGGTCCGGGAGTCACTGTCGTTCCGGGTAATGACAGTCCCTCCCTCGCCTTCGGACGGCGGCGTAGCGTGGCTGCCATGACACACAGCGAAGACGTGCGGAAGTTCCTCAGCTCCCGCCGTGCAAGGATCACGCCCGAGGAAGCCGGGCTTCCGGCCTATGGCGGCAACCGCCGCGTCACGGGCCTGCGCCGCGAGGAAGTTGCCATGCTCGCCGGGATGAGCATCGATTACTACATCCGCCTTGAGCGCGGAAACCTCTCCGGCGCCTCCGACAGTGTCCTCGAGGCCCTCGCCCGCGCCTTGAAACTTGACGACGCCGAAACGGCCCACCTTTTCGACCTGGCCCGCGCCGCGACCGCTTCCCCTCGGGTCCGGCGCAAGCGCAGCCCGCACACAGTTCGGCCGAGCGTGCAACGCGTCATCGATGCGATCGCGACGGCGCCCGCCTGGGTACGCAACGACCGCGGGGATGTCCTCGCCGCCAACGAGCTGGGCCGGGCACTATATCTGGACATGATGAAAGAGGGGGACTCTCCGCCGAACAGCGCCCGGTTCACCTTCCTGAACCCCAAAGCACGCGAATTCTTCATCGACTGGGAACGCAGCGCCGACGACGTCGTCGCTGTCCTGCGGTCCGCCGCCGGGAAAAACCCCTACGACAGAGACCTCACCGACCTGGTCGGTGAACTCTCGACCCGCAGCGAAGAGTTCCGCACCCGGTGGGCCCGGCACGATGTGAAGTACCACCGCACCGGCCGCAAACGCCTGCACCACCCAATCGTCGGCGACCTGGACCTGAGCTACGAGGCAATGGAGCTCCCCGCGGATCCGGGACTGCGCATCAACGTCTACACGGCCGATCCCGACACGCCGTCCGAAGACGCCCTCAAAGTCCTCGCCAGCTGGGCAGCTACCCAGCGTGAAACGACCGAAACCTCAGTCAAGGAGAAAAAGTGACAGACCGACCGTCAAAGGTATTGATTGCCGGTGCCACCGGCAGCATCGGCCGCCACGCCGCGGCCGAAGCGCTGCGGCAGGGCTACACCGTGCGGGCCCTCGTCCGCGACAAGGCCCGCGCCGCCAAAATCCTTCCCGACGGCGTCGAACTCGTCGTCGGCGACCTGACCCGTCCCGAAACCCTTGCCGCGGCTGTCCAGGAGGTGGACGCGATTGTCTTCACCCACGGGTCCACCACCAGCGAACGCGACGTCCGGGATAACGACTATGCCGGCGTCGCCAACGTCCTCAAGGCTCGGCGTGGCCGGCGGGTCCGTATCGCCCTGATGACAGCCATCGGCACTACCCGCCCGGGAGTCGCCTATGCTACTTGGAAGCTCCGGAGCGAGCGGCTTGTCCGGGCGAGCGGAAACCCGTACACGATCGTGCGCCCGGGTTGGTTCGACTACAACCAACCCGACCAGCGCACCATCGTCATGCTCCAAGGCGACAAACGCCAGGCTGGCTCACCCGCAGATGGCGTCATCGCCCGGGACCAGATCGCCCGCGTACTCATCGATAGCCTCCACATCGACGCAGCCAACCACAAAACACTCGAACTCATCGCCGACCACGGACCCGAACAAGACGAGCTCACCCCCGTCTTCGCCTCACTCACGCCAGACTCGGGCGAATCCCTCGACGCGGCCGAAGACGATGTGAATCTGCCGGTCACCAATGAGCCCGAAACATTCCGCCATGACCTCGCTACAATCACAGCAGGAAACCACAAAGTTGGCGGCTAGAGTCCGAGCTTCGACCGCCCCGCGCCGGACGCGACGCGCGGACACGGCGCGCACCCGCACGCGGGCGCGCCTCCGGTTATCAGTAGTCCGCTTTTTTGTCCTAGTGTCTACTCCTATGAGTGATGTTCTTGAAATGGCCGCCGTCAGCGTTGTACGTGGGGCGAAAACGCTCCTGGACAAGGTGGACTGGCAGGTCAAGGAAGGCGAGCGTTGGGTGATCCTGGGCCCCAACGGTGCCGGTAAGACCACACTGCTGCAGATCGCCGCCGCCCGGATCCACCCCACGAGCGGCATGGCCGGCATCCTGGAGGAAATCCTCGGCGCCGTCGATGTCTTCGAGCTCCGGCCCAGGATCGGCCTGTCCTCGGCAGCCCTGGCCAACCAGATCCCCGAGCAAGAGAAGGTCCTCAACGTCGTCGTGACGGCCGCCTACGGTGTCACCGGCCGCTGGCGCGAAGGCTATGAGAGGGACGACGAGCGCCGCGCCTTCGGCCTGCTCAACGAATGGGGCATGGGCCCGCTGCTCAACCGTCCTTTCGCCTCGCTGTCCGAGGGGGAGCGGAAGCGCGTCCAGATCGCCCGGGCCCTCATGACGGACCCGGAACTGCTGCTCCTCGACGAACCCGCCGCCGGACTCGACCTCGGCGGCCGCGAAGACCTCGTCCACCGTCTCAGCGAACTCGCCCGCGACGCGGCCGCCCCGGCGATCGTCCTCGTCACGCACCACCTCGAAGAGGTCCCGCCGGGATTCACCCACGCCATGCTGATGCGCGACGGCGGCGTGGTGGCCCAGGGTCCGCTAGCGGAGGTCCTCACCGCGGAAAATCTGAGCGAGACGTTCGGGCTGCCGCTGGACGTCAGCGTCACAGCCGGACGCTACACCGCCGCAGCCCGCCGCTGACCGGCCCCTGACAGCGCGTGGAGTTCCTCAATAGCGTCCTCATCTTCTTCGCCGGGCTCTGGGCAGGCACCATCAACAGCGTTGTCGGGTCCGGAACCCTCGTCACGTTCCCGGTGCTGATCGCCCTCGGCTACGCGCCCGTCACGGCGTCCATCAGCAACGCGATGGGGCTAGTGGCCGGCAGCGCCGCCGGGGCCTGGGGCTACCGGAAGGAACTCACCGGTCGGGGCAGGCAGTTGCTCCGGCTCCTGCCCGCCTCGCTCCTGGGCGGCGTCAGCGGAGCCTACCTGCTGCTGCACCTGCCCGAGAAGGTCTTCCACTACGCCGCCCCGGCCCTCATCGTGGTGGCCCTGCTGATGGTGGTGTTCCAGCCCAAGCTCCAGCAATGGGTGCGGAACCGGGAAGAGAACCCCGAACACGCCATCCGGGACCGGCGCCACAGCATCCTGCTCGTGGTCCTGGTGTATCTGGCCGGCGTCTACGGCGGGTACTTCGTCGCGGCCCAGGGCATCCTGCTGGTCGGCATCCTCGGCGTCTTCATGACCGGGACCATCCAGAACGCCAATGCCATGAAGAACATCCTGGTCCTGGGTGTGAACGTCGTCGCGGCCGCCTCGTACCTGCTCTTTGCCTTCGGCCGGATCAACTGGGCCGTCGTGGGGCTGATCGCCGTCAGCTCGCTGATCGGCGGCGTGATCGGCTCCAAGGTGGGCCGCCGCTTGTCGCCGGGGGTCCTGCGCGGGGTCATCTTCGTCCTCGGCCTCGTCGCCCTGGGCTTCATGATCGCCAACCTGCCGAAATGACCTGCCGAAGTGACCGCCCGTGACCTTCCACTATCTTGAATCGGCCGACGACCCGCGCGTCTCCGATTACACCCAGCTGACGGACGTCCACCTGCGGAAGCTGCGCGAACCCGCCGAGGGCATGTACATCGCGGAGTCCTCGCGCGTGTTGCGCCGGGCGCTGGCGGCAGGGCACCGGCCGCGCTCCTTCTTCCTCGCCGAGAAATGGATCCAGGACCTCGCGGATGTCTTCGAGGAGTACCCGGATGTGCCGGCCTATATCGGCTCCGCCGGGCTCCTCGAGGACATCACCGGCTTCCACCTGCACCGCGGAGCCATGGCGGCCATGCACCGGCCGGCTCCGGTCCCGTTGCCCGAACTGCTCGCCGGTGCCCGCCGGGTTGCCGTGCTGGAGGACATCGTGGACCACACCAACGTCGGCGCGATCTTCCGTTCCGCGGCCGCACTGGGCGTGGACGCCGTCCTCGTCTCGCCGCGCTGCGGGGACCCGCTCTACCGCCGCAGCGTCCGGGTCAGCATGGGGACGGTGTTCCAGGTCCCGTGGGCGCGGCTGGAGGACTGGCCGGGGGACCTGGCCATGCTCCGGGACCTGGGCTTCACCGTGGCGGCCATGGAGCTCACCGAGGATGCCGTCTCCCTCGAGGACCTGGCGGTCCGGAACCCGGAACGGCTGGCGCTCGTGCTCGGAACGGAGGGCGCCGGCATGAGCGAAGGCACGCTCGCCGCCGTCGACCTCGCCGTGAAGATCCCGATGCGCGCCGGCGTCGATTCCCTGAACGTTGCGGCGGCGTCGGCCGTCGCGTTCTGGGAGCTGCGGCCCCGGGACTAGGTGTTCGGCAGTGGCGCTGACTTTCGGCTATGATTGATAGCTGGCCGTCCGGTGCATTCCGCAAGCCATCCCATTCATACCTGGCAGCTGGCAAAATCCAGCTGTGCGAACAAAGGTCCAATTATGAAGTCTGATACCCACCCGAAGTACGAAGCTGTTGTTTTCAACGACCTGGCTTCCGGCGTCAAGTTCCTGACCAAGTCCACCGTGTCTTCCAAGAAGACCATTGAGTGGGAAGACGGAAACACCTACCCGGTTATCGACGTCGAAATCTCCTCGGAGTCCCACCCGTTCTACACGGGCAAGCAGCGCATCATGGACTCTGCTGGCCGCGTCGAGCGCTTCAACGCTCGCTTCAAGGGCTTCGGCGGCAAGAAGTAGTAACTTCTTCTCCCCAAGGTCTTTTGGAAAAGCCCGCACCGTTTACGGTGCGGGCTTTTTGCGTCCGGCGTAGGGCACTGGACGCAGCGGCGTCGTGGCAGGATTAAGCGCATGACAACCATCCCCTCGGCTCCCGCATCCGAGAACGCGAACGACGGCGGCGCCCGCCACCACGGGGAGTACAAGGTGCCCGGCGGAAAGCTCGTGGTGGCCGACTTCGACGTCGTCGACGGGCTCCTCGCAAATGTCTCGGTGAGCGGGGACTTCTTCCTGGAGCCGGACGAAGCGCTGCTGGAGATCAACAGGGCCCTGACCGGCCTGCCGGCGGACGCCGGCGCCGCGGACACTGCCGCGGCGGTGGAAGCTGCCCTCCCGGCCGACGCGGTCCTGTTCGGCTTCTCCGCCGACGCCGTGGCGGTCACCGTCCGCCGCGCCCTCGCGAAGGCCACCGGCTGGGCGGACCACCACTGGAACATCATCGGCCCCTCCGTGCTGCCCACCCACGTCAATGTCGCCCTGGACGAGGTCCTCACCGAAGAGGTCGGCGCCGGGCGCCGCAACCCGACGCTGCGCTTCTGGGACTGGGAAGAGCCCTCCGTGGTGATCGGCAGCTTCCAGTCCGTCCGCAACGAACTCCACCCCGAAGGCGTGGCCCGGCACGGCATCAGCGTGGTCCGCCGGATCAGCGGCGGGGGAGCGATGTTCATGGAGGCCGGCAACTGCATCACGTACTCGCTGTACCTCCCGCAGACCCTCGTGGACGGGATCAGCTTCGCCGATTCCTACCGCTTCCTGGACGCCTGGGTGATGGCGGCACTCGAGAAAGTGGGCATCAGCGCTTTCTACGTCCCGCTCAACGACATCGCCACGGAGCAGGGCAAGATCGGCGGCGCGGCCCAGAAACGGCTCGCCAACGGCGGGATGCTGCACCACGTGACCATGAGCTACGACATCGACGCCGACAAGATGGTTGAGGTACTGCGCATCGGCGAGGAAAAGCTTTCCGACAAGGGCACCAGGAGCGCCAAGAAGCGGGTGGACCCGCTCCGGCGCCAGACCGGCCTGGCCCGGGGCGAGATCGTCGCGGCGATGATGGAGGTGTTCACCGAACGCTACGCCGCGACGCCGTCAGAGCTCACCGAGGCCGAACTCGACGCCGCCCGCCGGCGTGTCGCGGACAAGTTCGGCACCGCGGAGTGGCTGCACCGGGTGCCCTGACACCTGGACCCCGCGCCCAGCTCCGCACGTCGCTCCCTCGTATGCTCAGCCGAACGTGCAGTTGACGATGACTTTTCTCAGGGCGGTCTCGAGGACGGCGAGTTCCTGATCGTTGAGCCGCTCGACGAACAGTTTCGACACACCGCGAAGATGGACCGGCACGGTTTCAGTCACACGTACGACACCGGCGTCGGTCAAGGCGACAACCACGCCGCGCCCGTCCTCAGGGGCGTTCGCCCTGCGTACCAGGCCCTCATCGACTAACCTCGCGACGCGGCGCGTCAGCCCCGAGCGCGAGAGGAGCGTGCGGGCAGCCAGGTCAGTCATCCTCAGCTGCCCGCCTGCCTCGGCCAGCTGAGCCAAAACGTCGAAATCGGCCAGGCGCAGGCCGGTGTCCGCCCGGAGATCGGTGTCGAGCTGGCGCAACAGCGTCGCCTGTGCCTGCAGCAACGCCCGCCAGGCACCCTCACCGCGCCCGCCCGGGAGCGATTCCCCGACAAGCCGGGCGAAGGGAGGAGCTACATCACCAGGTGCGGAATTTTTGTGCACATCCACCAGTTGACCCCTTAGGTGCTTGCAATCGCAAGTACATGGGAGCGGTGGGGAGGACCGTCTCATGAGTGAAGTCCAACCCCTCGACAGGGCACTCCGCCGGGGATTCCCGGTTTCGGCGGAGGAAGCGCGCGTGCCGCGAACCGCCGCCGCGCTGGAAGCGAACGGGATCACCGTCGTCCCCTGCGATGAGGCACTGGGGTTCTAGCCATGCCTCAAACGATGCTGGGTGTCGGGATCCTCGGGGTCAGCCCTGCCCGGGGCTGGGCCGCCACCGCCCACATCCCGGCACTGCGCGCACTGCCGAACTACGAGATCCGGGCGATCAGCGCGCACAGCGCGGAATCCGTGCACGCAGCAGGCGAAGCGTTCGGGGTGCGTGCGGTGTTCTCCGACCACGCACAGCTGCTGGCCCGGCCCGACATCGACGTGGTCGCTGTGACGGTCAAGGTCCCGCACCATCGGGAGCTCGTCTCCGCCGCACTTGCCGCCGGCAAGGCCGTCTACTGCGAGTGGCCACTTGGCCGCGATGTCGACGACGCCAGGGCGATGGCCGCACTCGCCGCCGGGCACAGGGTGCATACGGCCGTCGGGCTGCAGGCCCGCCAGGCCGCCGCGATCCAGTTCCTCCAGGAGCTGCTCAGCGGCGGATACGTCGGCGAGGTCCTCTCAACGACCATGGATCGGCACTCTCACGTCAGGAGCGACCGCTAGTGTCCACATCCGTGAGGGAGTGGCCGGCGGCACCGGGTTCCTCTGGGAAATCAACGGAACCGACGGAACACTCCGGATCACCGCCGACGCCGCATACCCCGAAATCTACCCCTTGTCCGTCCGGGGAGCGCAAGGGCGGAACGAGCCCGCCGAACTTGACGTCCCGGCGCTGGCACAGAAATGGCCAGCGCTCAGCAGCATGGAAGGATCGCCGGCATATAACGTCGCGCGCGCCTACGCGGCGTTCGCGGCCGACATCGAGAACGGGACCCACGCCGTGCCGGACTTCGCCGACGCCGTCGCCCGCCACGAGACAATTGCCGCCATCGAGAAGTCTGCGGCATCAGGGGAACGCGTCAAGACATGACCCGCTGCGCCACGCCGGGCCGAACTATCACGAGATTTCATGAAAGGAGTCGACCATGAGACTCAACCACATCCCTCTCCGCCTGACCACGGGAGCATTCATCCTGAATGCCGGTTGGGGCAAACGCCACCTGGACAAAGACACCGCGGCCGGGCTTCAGGCCATGGCAGCCAGGGTTATTCCGCCGGTCAGCAGAATCGGCGCCGAGAAGTTCGGCAGGATCCTCAGCTACGCGGAAATGACCCTGGGTGCGGCACTGCTGACACCCTTCCTGCCCAGCCGCCTGGCCGGGATCGGTCTCGGGATCTTCTCCGGGTCCATGTTCACCATGTACCTGAGGACACCCGGCATGACCCTGGAGGATGGCATCCGTCCCAGCCCGCAGGGAACTGCGCTGGCAAAGGACATCTGGATGCTCGGCATCGCCGCGGCCCTGGTGGTGGACCGCAAGCCCAAGCCTGGAAAAGCAACCCGGCGGATCCCTTTCTGAAGCGTCGCTAAGACCGGCCCTGCGCGAGCGGCTGTGCTGTCAAGGCCTGTGCTGTCAGGGCCTGTGCTCTTAAGGCACGGTGCAGCTGGCTGCGCTGTTCAATGATGATGCGGCGCAGCGCACGGGGCGCGTCCGCGTGTTCGGCCAGCCAGTTGTCGCTCCGGACAATTACGGCGTGGGTATCTGGATTCCCGCCATGCCCGTCGAGGTCCTGCGCGGCCGGGTAAAGGCCACGGACGATCCGGCCGGCAATCTCGATGCTGCGTTCCGCCCACACCTGGCCCAGGCACTCGAAGTAGCGGTCGATGAAGTCCCCGAGCAGTGCCGCCGGCCCGGTGTTGAAGCCGGCGATGGTGGCGCTCAGCAGCTGGTTGGACAGCGCGGTGCCGTGGACCGCCGCATTCCAGGCAGCTTCCTTGACGGCCGCTTCGGGGCGGGCTGCCAGGGCCGTGGCGTGGCCGGACTTGCCCGCCGCGGTGTTGTCCCGGACCAGCTCGTCATCGAGCTGAGCGGGGGTCGCCTGTCCGTTGGCCGCCAGGGCGTGCCAGAAATTCCAGCGCAGTTCGGCGTCGACGGCGAGGCCTTCGACGACGGTGCTGCCGGCCAGGATGCCGCGGAGCAGGTCCAGCCGGCCGGCGTCGTAGCGGCTGGTCGCGGCCAGGGTGCGGGCCCAGGCCAGCTGCCGGTCGGAGCCCGGTGCGGCCGTGAGCAGCTCGGTGGCTGCCACGGTGAGGAATTCGTGGCGCACGTCGTCGCGCTGCGCTCTCGGAACGTAGCGTTCGATCGCGGTCGCGGCATTGCCCAGCACGTTGAGCAGCACCCCGATGCCGGTCTCGGCCGGGCCGAAGCGCTGCACGGCCTGGACATACAGCGTCGACGGCGTGACGGCGTCGCGGGCGGAATCCCACAGCGCGGTCCAGCACAGGGCCCGGGCCATCGGGTCGCTGAGCTTGTCGAGGGAGCTCCGCACGGTGGCTTCGGAGCGCGCGTCCAGCCGCACCTTGGCGTAGCTGAGGTCGTCGTCGTTCACCAGCAGCAGGGCCGGCCGATTCTTGCCGGCCAGCTCAGCCACCTGCGTGCGGGGGCCGCTGACATCGGTCTCCACACTGTCCCCGCGGACCAGGGCGCCGGCGTCGTCCATGTCGTAGAATCCGATCCGCAGCCGGTGCGGCCGGGGTTCCTGCCGGCCGGTGATCGGATCCTCGGCGTCCTGCACGAGCGTCACTGTGGCCAGGACGCCGTCGTGCTCGTCGATCTCGCTGGAGAGGGTCGAGATGCCCGAGGTCTGGAGCCACTGGCGGGCCCAGTCCCCGAGGTCGCGGCCGGAGGCGGCGCCGAGCGCTGCCAGCAGCTCGGCCAGGGTGGTGTTGCCGTAGGCGTGGTCCTTGAAGTACTGGCGTGAACCGGCGATGAAGGCCTCGAAGCCCACATAGGCGACCAGCTGCTTCAGCACGGAGGCACCCTTGGCGTAGGTGATCCCGTCGAAGTTCTGCTTGGCCGCCTCGAGGTCGGGGATATCGGCGACGATCGGGTGCGTCGTCGGCAGCTGGTCCTGCACGTACGCCCAGGCCTTGCGGTTGTTGGCGAAGTTCACCCACGCCGTGTCCCAGTCCGTGGTCCCATCCACTCCGAGGGTGCCCATGTAGTCCGCGAAGGACTCCTTGAGCCACAGATCGTCCCACCACGCCATGGTGACGAGGTCGCCGAACCACATGTGCGCCATCTCGTGCAGTAGCGTGTTGGCGCGGGCCTGGTACTGCGAATCGGCGGCCCGCGAGGTGAACACGTAGCTTTCGGTGAAGGTCACCAGCCCGGGGTTCTCCATCGCGCCCAGGTTGTACTCCGGCACGAAGGCCTGATCGTACTTGCCCCAGGGGTACGGGAAGTCGAAGAGCGCGTTGAAGAAGTCCAGGCCGTTCCGGGTCAGGCGGAAGAGGGCGTCGGCGTCGAAGGAGGACGCCATGGATGCCCGGCAGTACAGCGCCAGCGGCACCTCCAGGACCGTCCCGTCCCCCAGCGTCCCGTGCCAGGAGTCTGCGGCCTTGAAGTACGGACCGGCGAGCACGGTGGTGATGTAGGTGGACATCGCCTTCGTGGGGGCGAAGTCCCAGCGGCTCGTGGCGGGGTCGCTGGTCAGCCGGGTGCGCTGGGTTTCGACGCCGTTGGAGGCGACCTGCCACTGGGAAGGGGCCATGACGTGGAAGGTGAATTCGGCCTTGAGGTCGGGCTGCTCGAAGTTCGCGAAGACCCGGCGCGCGTCGGCCGGCTCGTACTGGGTATAGAGGTAGCACTGCCCGTCAGCCGGGTCGAAGAAACGGTGCATGCCCTCGCCGGAGGTGCTGAACAGCGCCGTCCCGGTGACCGAAACCTGGTTTTCGGCCTGCAGGTTGTCGAGCCGGATCCGGGCGCCGTCCGCGATGTCCTCAACGGCCAGCCCCTTGCCGTTGAGGAAGACGCTGTGTACCTCGCTGCTGATGAAGTCCAGGAAGGTGGAAGCCCCGGGCTCGCTCGCCGAAAAGTTGACGACGCTGCGGCTGGTGTAGCCGGCAACGTTCGGATCCGCCGCCTGCCGCACGTCCAGGGACACGTCATAGCTGTGCGTGGTGATCAGGGCTGAGCGTGTTGCCGCTTCATCGCGGCGCAGGTTCTGGTTCGACACCCAGCTATCTAATCATGATGACGGCGGCGCCCAGCCCCAGCAGGGCAATCAGCAGCCAGGAAGCCAGCGCGGCCAGCAACGGCCGGACCCCGGTATGCAGCAGCTGAGCGACCCGCACAGCAGAACCGAGGCCGAAGAGGGCCATGCCCAGCAGCAGGTCCTGGAGGACGGCGGCCGCCTCCAGGACGGCCGGGGACAGCCAGCCCGTCGAGCGCAGGGCGGCCAGCGCCAGGAAGCCGACGACGAACAGCGGGACGATCGGGGGCCGCCTGCCCCCGGCAGCTGCGGAGCCGTTGCGGTGCTGGCCGTTGCGGTGGTGCAGTCCCGCGGCGGCCACCATCGGCGCCAGCAGGACCACCCGGGTGAGCTTGACGACGACCGCCACCGCGAGCGCCGAGGCCCCGGCCGTCTGCGCGGTGGCCACCACCTGACCGACGTCGTGCACCGATGCCCCGGCCCACGCCCCGAAAGCTTCCGGGCCCAGTCCCAGCGGCTGCATCAGCAGCGGCAGCACGCCGATGGCCAGCGTGCCGCACAACGTCACCAGCGCGATCGGCAGCACGGTGTCCTGCTGCCGGATCCGGCGCACCGCGGCCATGGCACCGATGGCCGAGGCGCCGCAGATGGAAAAGCCGGTGGCGATCAGCAGCGCAACCGGGGGCGGCAACCGGAAGAGCCTGCCGATCCCGTAGGTCCCGGCGAATGCGGCCAGCACGACGCCGGTGATCAGGAGCAGCGCTGGCCCGCCCAGGCCCAGCACGTCCACGAGGCTGACCTTCAGGCCCAGCACCACGATCCCGCTGCGCATCAGGTGTTTGCCGGCGAAGTCCAGCCCCGGCCGGGCACGCCCGGCGCTCCAGCCGGCCACTCCCGGCAGGTTCGCGGACAGCAGACCGAGCACCACGGCCAGGGTCATCGCCGGCAGCACGGGAACAAGGGCATGGATGGCAAGGGCCACCCCGACGGCGGCCGCGGCCGCCAGCAGGCCGGGCGCTGCTCGGTAAAGGGCTGTTTCATACATCGCTGCTGGGGACTTCGGGCTGAACAGGGGCACGCCCTCAACCATGCCGTATGGCCCCCGGAATCCCGTAACCGCCACCGTAACCGCCACTGCAACCGCCACCGCCGCCGACCCCGGCCCGCACGCCGCGCCGACTCCGCCCGGCAGGCGAACTCGACACGCACCCCGGAAATGATTTCGTAACAAAAAGGTGGTTGGCTAGTGGCCATGTCTGACCTTTTCCAGGATTACGCCGAGGCCGCCGGACGCACCGGCGCCTACGACGAGATGTTTACCCCCGGCCAGCTGGCCAGGAAGTCCTACGGGCAGGTTGCCGGCGCCCTGAGCGAACTCTCGCTGGCCGACGTCACCGCCCGCGCCGATTCCATGGCCCGGACCTTCCTAGACCGCGGCGTCACCTTCGACTTCGCGGGGGAGGAGCGGCCCTTCCCGCTGGACATCGTGCCCCGGGTGATCCCGGCCGATGAGTGGGCCGTCCTGGAGAAAGGCGTGGCCCAGCGTGTCCGGGCCCTCGAGGCTTTCCTCAACGATGTCTACGACAAGATGACCGTGGTGTCCGACGGCGTCATCCCGCGCCGGCTCGTCACCACCAGCGCCCACTTCCACCGCCAGGTGCACGGCTTCGAGCCGGCCGGCGGCGTCCGGGTCCACATTTCCGGCATCGACGTCGTCCGCGACGCCGAGGGGACCTTCCGTGTGCTGGAGGACAACGTGCGCGTACCCTCCGGCGTCAGCTACGTCCTGGAGAACCGCCGCGCCATGGCCAAGGGCCTGCCCGAGGCCTTCGGCCAGCAGCTGATCCGGCCGGTGGAGGAGTACCCCCGCCGGTTGCTGTCGGCCCTGCGGAAGACGGCGCCGTCCGGGGTCGATGATCCCACGGTGGTGGTCCTGACCCCTGGCGTGTTCAACAGCGCCTACTTCGAGCACACCCTGCTCGCCGGCCTGATGGGCGTCGAACTCGTCGAGGGCCGGGACCTCATCTGCCGCGGCAACCGGGTCTACATGCGCACCACGGCCGGCGAACAGCGCGTTGACGTCATCTACAAGCGCATCGACGACGAATTCCTCGACCCGCTGCAGTTCCGGGCCGACTCCATGCTCGGCTGCCCGGGCCTGGTTAACGCGGCCCGCGCCGGCGGCGTCACCATCGCCAACGCCGTGGGCAACGGCGTCGCCGACGACAAGCTGGTCTACAGCTACGTGCCGGACCTGATCCGCTACTACCTGAACGAAGAGCCCGTCATCGCCAACGTGGACACCTTCCGGCTGGAAGAGCAGGAAGCCCGGGAATACGTCCTGGACAACCTGGCCGAGCTCGTCGTCAAGCCCGTGGACGGCTCCGGCGGCAAGGGCCTGGTCATCGGCCCCGACGCATCCAAGGACGAACTCGTTGCCCTGCGCAAACGCGTCATCGCCGACCCCCGCGGCTGGATCGCGCAGCCGGTGCTGCAACTCTCCACCGTCCCCACGCTCAGCGGTGACAAGTTCGGCCCCCGCCACGTGGACCTGCGGCCCTTCGCCGTGAACGACGGCGACGACGTCTGGGTCCTGCCCGGCGGGCTGACGCGCGTGGCGCTCAAGGAAGGCTCGTTGATCGTGAACTCCAGCCAGGGTGGCGGCTCCAAGGACACCTGGGTGCTGGCGGATTCCCCGCAGGTTCCGGTGGAAGTGGTCCCGCGACCCACCATCGCGGTCCGCGAGCGGGTTTCGGTCTGGCCGGTGGAGAGCAACTGGCGCGACAGCCAGAAAGAGCAGCAACAGCAACAGCTACTGGTTTCGGACGCGCAGGAGGTAACCGCGAATGCTTAGCCGTATCGCCGAATCACTCTTTTGGATCGGCCGCTATGTGGAACGGGCCGACGGTACCGCCCGCATCCTGGACGTCCACCTGGAGCGGCTGAACCATCTGCCGATGGAGGAACAGCGCAGCGTCGCGCAGGAGCTTCTCGCGGTGATGGGCGCCCGCCCGCAAAGTGACGAGTTCGGCCTCAACGAGCTCCTGAATGCGCTGGCCTATGACAAGCACAGCGCCACCTCGATTGCCGGTTCGCTGGGCGCGGCGCGTGAGAACGCACGCCGGGCGCGGGAGACCGTCTCGTCGGGGCTCTGGGAGAGCCTGAACACGACCTACTACGGGCTGAACCAGCACCGCAAGGATGTTGTGGGAACGTACCGTTTCTGCAACTGGGTGCTGGAGCGCACTGCCATGGTCAGCGGGCTCGCGGACACCACCGTCAGCCATGACGAGAGCTGGCTGTTCCTGGTCCTGGGCCGTTCGCTGGAACGCGCCGACATGACGGCACGGATGCTCTCCACCCGCGATGTCCTCTCCGCCGGGATGTCCTGGGTGAACATGCTGCGCTGCGCCGGCGCCTACGAGTCCTTCCTGCGGACCCGGCGGGCGGCCTTCGGCGACCAGCACGCGGCCGAGTTCCTGCTCCTGGACCGGCTCTTCCCACGCTCCATCGTCTACGCCCTCAGTGACGCCGACGAGTGCCTCGCCAAGCTGGACCCCTCGGCCCAGCGCGTCGGATTCATCAACGACGCCCGGCGGATCGTGGGCCAGGCCCGCACCTTCCTGGAGTTCCACCGCACCGACGACCTGATGTCGGAACTGCCGGAACACATGGAACGGGTGCAGAAGGCCGTCTCGCAGGCCTCCGACGCCATTTCCCGTAAGTACTTCAATCAGGCAGACGAACTGGCCTGGGTGGGAGAAGTTTCATGACCCGGCTGAGCATCATCCATAAGACCGCCTACAAGTACAACAAGCGCGTCACGCTCTCCTACAACGAGGCCCGCATGACGCCGCTGACGGATCCGCAGCAGGTGGTGCTCGAGTCCTCGATGAAGGTCTCGCCGTCGCAGGCCGCGCTGAGCAGCTACCGCGACTACTGGGGCACGCGCGTGACTGCTTTCGACATGCAGATGCCGCACGAGCACCTGGAGGTGCTCTCCACCACCACCGTCGAGGTGCACCGGGTGGAGAAGATCCCGGCCGAGGCGGACATCGTCGGCTGGGATGTCCTTGACGCCCCGGAGACCCACAACAAGTTCAGCGACTGGATCCCGCAGTCCCAGCTCACCGGGCCGGGCACCCAAGTGCTGAGCATCGTCCCCGGCGTCGTCGAGGGCCGCAACCCGCACGAGGCGGCCCTCGCCGTCGTCGAGTGGATGCGCGGTGAGATGACCTACATGAAAGGCAGCACCGGGGTCACCACCAACGCCGAGGAAGCCTGGACCCAGCGCCAGGGCGTGTGCCAGGACCTCGCGCACCTCGCCATCGGCGCGCTGCGCAGCTGCGGGATTCCCGCCCGCTACGTGTCCGGATACCTGCACCCGCGGGCGACGGCGGAACTCGGCGAGACGGTCGCCGGGCAGTCGCACGCCTGGCTCGAGTGGTGGGACGGCGAATGGCGGAGCTGGGACCCCACGAACCACAAGCCGGCCGGTGATTTCCACGTCACGGTGGCACGGGGGCGGGACTACCGCGATGTGCCGCCGCTCAAGGGCATCCTCTCCGGCGGCGGCGGCTCAGCCCTCAGCGTCAGCGTCGAGATCACCCGGCTCGCCTGAGGCCCCAACCAGCTGGCAATAGTTGCCGTTCTCCGCCCCGAAAACGACAACAAATGCGAGCTACTTGGGTGCACACGGCTGCCCCGGTTATTCGAGTCCGGAGCTATTCGAGTCCGGAACGGGTGGCGTCGTCCAGCGGCGTCCACCAGGTCAGGGGCGGGGCCACCTTGAAGCGCCGGCCGGTGACCGCGTCCGGGGTGATCCGCACGAAGTGCTCCTTCTTGCCCGGCTGCCAAGGGAACAGCTGAAGCCCCACGGTGTCCAGGACCTCCTGCTGGTTCTGCACCGGCGCGGCCTGTCCCTTGACCACCACACTCCAGGCGATGCCGCTGTCCGCGTCGACGCCGTCGGCCTCCACCGCCACCGGGGTGTCGCCCGTGGCCGCCTGGAGCTTGGTCCCGTCTGCCGTGCGGAACACCAGGGAACCGTGGTCCACCGTGTAGTTGATCGGGAAGATGTCAGGATGATCGTCCACCCATACCGCGAGCCTGCCCACGCTGACGCTGCGCAACAGCCGCCAGCATTCGTGGGCGTCAAGGTTCTCGACGCTATGGGGGTTCTGGGCTGGGGAGGGCTTGCCGGCCTGGCTGGGATCAGTACTCATGGCGTCGAGCCTACGGCCCGCCTGCGCCGCGGAACTAGGGCCCAAGGTCACAAGGGGGCGACAGGCCACGGCATCAAGGGGCGTTCGGCACCGGCGCGGGGTATTCTGGCATCACGTCGTCAGCGCCGATGCGCGGGGTACTGAATTGGGGCCAGAACATGCAGTCAATGGGTGAAAGTCCGGAGCAAGCCGAAGCCGAGCCACAACCCAGGATCGACGGTGTGTTGAAGGGAATCGTGTCCCGCGCCGAGGAGCTGCTCCAGTCCCAGGCGCGGATGGCAGGCCTGCTGGAGGCCGTCGTGGCCGTGGCCGAGGACCTCAGCCTGGACGCCGTCCTGGAGCGCGTCGTCCAGTCGGCCTGCCGCCTGCTTCATGCCCGCTACGGCGCTCTTGGTGTCATCGGCGACGACCGCGCGCTCAGCCACTTCATTACCATCGGCATCGACAATGGGCTGGCGCATCAGATCGGCCCGCTGCCCACCGGCCATGGCGTCTTGGGTCTGCTGATTTCGGAACCCAGGCCGCTGCGCCTGCATGATCTGCGCAAACACCCGGAATCCTATGGCTTTCCTGCCCACCACCCGCCGATGAAGTCATTCCTCGGCGTCCCCGTCCGCGTCCGGGACGTGGTGTTCGGCAACCTGTACCTGACCGAGAAGGAAGACGGCAGCGACTTCACCGTCGAAGACGAGGGCCTGGCCGTCGCGCTGGCCGCCGCTGCCGGCGTCGCCATCGAAAACGCCCGACTCTACGACGACGCCCGCCGCCGGGCGCGCTGGCTGGAAGCGTGCATGGACGTTTCCGGGCTGATGCTCAGCAGCGACCGGGACTACACCGCCGGCGGTCTCGACCCGATCGCGAGCAGGGCGCTGCAGGAGTCCGGATCACAGCTCGCGCTGCTGGTGGCACCCGCCGTCAATGGCCCAGGCTACATTGTGGCCGGCGTCGCAGGTGAGCGCCGCTCCGTCTTTTCCGGCCGGTCCTTGACGTTGGACGCGCCGCAGCTCCAGGACGTCCTCGACGGCGGCGAGCCGGTACTGCTGGACGACGCCGCCGCGCTCTTCGGTGAGATCGACGGCGGGATCTCGGGCCCGCTCCTGGCGGTGGCGCTGAGTACGCAGGGTGCGCACCACGGGCTCCTGCTGCTGGTCCGGGAACCCGGCGAGGTCCAGTTCGCCCGGACGGACATTGAAATGGGCGCCGTCTTCGGCTCCCACGTGGCCCTGGCGCTGGAGCTGGCCCGCGTCCACCGGCTGCGCGAGGAACTGCTGGTCTTCACGGACCGCGACCGGATCGCCCGGGACCTGCACGACCTCGTCATCCAGCGGATATTCGCGGCAGGACTGAGTGCGCAGAGCCTGACCCGCTTCACCAAGGACGAGCTCGCCCTGGAACGGATCCGCAACATCACCGGCGAGCTCGATGAAGCGATCCGCAGCCTCCGCGACACCATCTACTCGCTCAAGAGCAGCAACGGGGAAACCGAGCTGCTGAGCGGACGGATCCGCCGCGTGGCCCGGAGTTCCGCAAAGTCCATGCCGTTCACGCCCCGGCTGACCATCACCGGCCCGGTGGACGCGGTCACGCCGGACAAGGCGGACAACGTGGTGGCCGTCGTGTCTGAAGGTCTCAGCAACGCCATCCGGCATTCCGGCGCCGATGCCATCTCGGTGTCCGTTGCCGTGATCAAGGGCCGCGTGACCGTGGTCATCACGGACAACGGCTCGGGCTTTGCTGATCCGGAAAAACGAAATGGGCTGGCCAACCTCGAAGACCGGGCGCGGATGCTCGACGGCGAGTGCACCATCACCAGCGCGCCCGACGCCGGAACCAGCCTGGAATGGTCCGTCCCGCTGTAGCGGACGCTGTCCTTAGCGAATACTGTGGCGGCTTCCCTCGCCGGCGTGGCTTCCGGGGGCCACCGGCGAGGCGGGGCTCGCGATGAAAACGGCGGCCTGGGTGCGCCGCTCGAAGCCAAGCTTGGCCAGCAGCGAGGACACGTAGTTCTTGACGGTCTTCTCCGCGAGGAACATCTCGGCCGCTATCTGCCGGTTCGTCAATCCGCCGCCGACGAGTTCCAGCACGCGGCGCTCCTGCGGTGTCAGGGACGCCGTCCGGGGGTCCACCTCTTCGGCCTCGACCAGGCTGTCGACGATGCCCGCCGCGACGCCGTCCTCGAACAGCGATTCTCCGCGGGCCGCCCGCCGCAGCGCCCCGATCAGGTCCGTGCCGCCGATTTCCTTCAACACGTAGCCGCTCGCACCCGCCAGCACGGCGCCGCGCAGTGCTTGTTCGTCGTCGAAACTCGTGAGAATGATGCAGTTGAGCGAGGGGTCCACGGAACGGACGTCCCGGCAGACCTCGATGCCGGTCCCGTCCGGCAGCCGGGCATCCAGGACACAGACGTCCGGATGCAATGCGGGGATGCGCCGTGCCGCTTCGACCGCGGACCCGGAGCTGCCCACGACGAGGAAGCCTTCGCCCTCCAGGAGTTCCTGCAGCCCCCGCCTGACGAGTTCATGGTCGTCGAGAATGAAGACGCGGATGACGGCCGGAAAGCCGCCGTGCGCAGAGAGACCAGCGTCTGCCCAGGCCATCATGATTCTCCCGTCCGGCCGCTGACGCTGCCTCGTGTGATGCGGTGCTCCCCAGCCTGCCGTGCCGATCGGGTCTGCGGACTGCGCGTGCTGCTGACTTTGCCTGCCGAATGATTGTCGCCGATTTCACTGTGACTGCTCGAATTGTCACTGACTCCATTGTCACAGACTGCATTTGTCACCGAATCCATTGTCACTGTCCGACGGCGTTTTCCGTCAGCGGACTCTGCAATTCTTCCCCCCACCCTGATGCCGGACAAGGGCCGTTGGACCCAGAGGGCGGCGCCGCCACCGCTTCGGCGGGAACCGCTACCGGACTGTGGACCGTGACTTTCGGCCCTAGCTCTACCCCGGCGCTGGCGGGATGCTGGGGCAGGACGCGCCACCAGCACGGGAAAGGGATCCGGCATGAGCGACGCCAGGGTTGTCAAGACCATCGTGGTCGGCGTTGACGGGTCCGATGCCTCCATCGCGGCGCTCCGCTACGCGCAGAACCTGGCCGGCCCGCTCTCGGCCTCGGTGATCGCGCTGGCCTGCTGGGACATCCCGGCGGTCTATGACGGCTATGTTGCGATGGGGATCGACCACTTCGACGTCCGGGCCGGTGAAATCCTGCAGGAGGCCGTCGAGAAAGCCCTCGGCGCGGAGATTCCGGCCAACCTGGACACCCGTCTCGTGCAGGGCCACCCACGGCACATCCTGATCGAGGCCAGCCGGGACGCGGACCTGCTCATCGTGGGCCGACGCGGGCATGGCGGCTTCGGGGGACTGCTGCTGGGCTCGGTGAGCTCGGCCCTGGTGGCACATGCCCATTGCCCGGTGCTCGTCGTCCACACCCCGGAAGCCAAATAGGCAAGGACACCGCAACGGCCCCTCAGGCCCGATTTACTCGAAGGAGGCCCGGCGCGGATCCGAGAGACGCGTGGTCCAAAGATCCGGCTTGTTGACTTTGAACCGGCGGCCGGTCAGCGCCTTGGGCGAGAGCCGTACGTAGTAGTCCTTGTCGCCCGGCTGCCATGGCTCAAGCAGGAGGGCATCGACTGCCTGCTTTTCCGCCAGGCTCTCGATCAGTTCGATCTCGCCGCGGGCCACGACGCTCCACGCCATTTGTTCGTGCACGTCATAGCCGTCGATTTCAAAGGCGGCGGGCTTGGCGGTCACGGCACCCCAGAGCTTGGTGCCCCCGGCGGAGCGGAACACAATCGCCCGGCGCTCCAGCACGAAATTAACCGGGAAGATCTCCGGATGGCCGTCCACGATCAAGGCGACCCGCCCGACGACTTCGGTGTCCAGCAGCGTCCAGCATTGGTCCATGGACAGTTGGCCGTGTGGCGGCGTTGCGATCGTGTTCATACAGACCCACGTTACACGGACCGCCCGGCAGGTCCATTAGGGCCGTAAGGCCTGTACCCCAGCCCCAGAGGCCCTGTAGCCCGGGGATGCCTTACCAGGGGCTGGGCTTGTAATCCTTGAGGAAGACGCCGTACTGGTCCTCGCCTGACTCGCCCATAACGATCGGATCGTAGACCCGGGCGGCACCGTCGACGAGGTCCAGGGGAGCGTGGAAGCCCTCCTCCATGAGCCGGACCTTCGTGTAGTGCGGGCGTTCATCCGTGATCCAGCCGGTGTCGACGGCGGTCATCAGGATGCCGTCGGCGTCGAGCATTTCCTGGGCGCTGGTGCGCGTCATCATGTTCAGCGCGGCCTTGGCCATGTTGGTGTGCGGGTGGCCGGGGCCCTTGTAGGCGCGGGAGAACTGGCCCTCCATGGCGCTGACATTCACGATGTACTTGCGCTTCGCGGTGGAGCGCTTCATGGCTCCGCGCAGGCGGCTGACCAGCAGGAACGGAGCGGTGACGTTGCACAGCTGCACCTCGAGCAGCTCGAGCGGATCCACCTCGTCCACCACCTGGGTCCAGCTGTTGATGGTGGCCAGGTCCGGTACCAGGCCGCCGGCGTCGATGGCGGTGCCGGCTTCGATGCGCTCCAGCGACGCGGAGCCGGTGGACAGCGCGAGCGAGGTGACGGCGTCGCCGGCGAGGACGGGATGCTCCAGCACGCTGCTGGCCAGTGCAAGCGGGTGCTTGTCGTGGGCGTGGCCGAAGGTCACGAGTTCGGGCCCGCCGTTGGCCGCCTCGAGGGCAGCGGGCAGCGGCTCGTCCTCGGCATCGACGAGGGGCTTGTAGGCGTTCCCGGACCGGCGAACGGTCTGGGCCGCGTTGTTGATGATGATGTCCAGCGGGCCGGCCGCATCCAGGGTGTCCGTCAGCGCCAACACCTGGGAGGGATCTCGGAGGTCGATCCCGACGATCCGGAGCCGGTGCAGCCACTCGCTGCTGTCCTCCATGGCGGCGAAGCGGCGGGCGGCGTCCTTGGGGAAGCGGGTGGTGATGGTGGTGTGGGCGCCGTCGCGGAGCAGCCGGAGCGCAATGTACATGCCGATCTTTGCCCGGCCGCCGGTCAGGAGCGCGCGGCGGCCGCTCAGGTCCGTGCGGGCATCTCTTTTGCTGTGGCTGAAGGCGGCGCACTCGGGGCAGAGCTGATGGTAGAAGGCATCGACCTGGGTGAAATGCTGCTTGCAGATGTAGCAGGGGCGCGGCTTGATCAGGTGCCCGGCAATCTCGCCGGTGGCGGACGGTGCGAGTTTGTTGCCGCGGGTTTCGTCGTCGATCCGGTCCGGGGCCGCCGTCGCGGTCTGGGCGATCACGGCCCGGTCCGCGTCGGCAATCAGATCCCGCTTGCTGACGCGCCGGTGCCGCTTGACCGCCTTGAACATTTTGCCGGTGGCGCGGCGCACCGAGACGTAGTCCGGGTGCTCCTCGTCGTAGACGTGGATGCTGTTCAGGACCTTGAGGCAGGCCTGGATTTCCTCGGCGGTCAAATCGGCGGCCGTCAAATCGGCGGCGGCCAAGTCAACGGCCGCCAAGTCAGCGGGGGTCAATTCAGCAGAGATCAGTTCGGAAGGCAGATCGGGGGAGCTCATTGCTCCAATTTTACAGCCTGCAGGGAGCCCGGCCCGCCGTTGCCGCCGGCCGGGCTCCCGCTCCGGCAGATCCGGCTCAGCGCGTCTTGGTTGACTGCGTGCCGGGCACGCCGACACCCACGGCCGCAGCCTGGACGCCGCGGACCTTCTCCACGGTGTCCCGGATGGCGGGCCACTTTTCCGTGGCGGTCCTGACCGCATCCGGCACGAGGTGCAGGTTGGCGGCCGACAAGGCCCGCTCGGCGTCGTCCGGTTCCGGGACCAACTGACCCTTGGACAGCACGGTGATGCCCGAGTCCGTGACCTTGAAGCCGCGGGCCCGGTCCAGCTCGTGGTCCAAGCCGATGGCGGCGCCGGCCGGGACCTTGACGTTCTTGTCGATGATGGCGCGCTTGACCACGGCGCCTTCGCCGATGTTCACCTTGTCCATCAGCACGGAGTCGAGCACCCGGCTGGACGTGCTGACGTAGACATCGTTGGCGAGCACCGAGCCCTCCACGATGCCGCCGGAGACCACCACGCCGCTGGCAACGATCGAGTCCAGGGCCGTGCCCACGGTGCCGCCCTGGCCGCGGACAAACTTCGCCGGCGGGGAGATGCTCTGCCGGGTGTAGATCGGCCACTCCGAGTTGTACAGGTTGAACACCGGCACGGGGGAGATGAGGTCCATGTGCGCGTCGTAGAACGAGTCGATGGTGCCGACGTCGCGCCAGTAGGTGCGGTCACGCTCGGTGGAGCCGGGGATGTCATTAAGGGTGAAGTCGTAGACCCCGGCCTCGCCCTGGCTGACGAAGTAGGGAATGATGTCGCCGCCCATGTCGTGCTTGGTGTCCAGCCGCTCCGCGTCGACGTGCAGGGCTTCGACGAGGGCGTCGGCGTTGAAGACATAATTGCCCATGGACGCGAGGAACTGGCTGGGATCGGCGGCCAGGCCGGGCGTGGAGGAGGGCTTCTCGACGAATGCGGCGATCTTCTGCGGGTTGTCCTGGTCCACCTCGATGACGCCGAACTGATCGGCCATGTTCAGCGGCTGGCGCACGGCGGCCACGGTTGCCTTGGCCCCGCTGGCGACGTGCTGGTCCACCATCTGGGCGAAGTCCATGCGGTAGACGTGGTCCGCGCCCACCACGACCACAATGTCCGGGTTGGCATCGTGGATGAGGTTCAGCGACTGGTAGATGGCGTTGGCGCTGCCAAGGAACCAGCTCTTGCCCACGCGCTGCTGCGCCGGGACGGAGGCGACGTAGTTGCCCAGCTGCGTGGACATCCGCCAGGTTTCGGAAATGTGGCGGTCCAGGCTGTGCGACTTGTACTGCGTGAGGACAACGATCTGCAGGTACCGGGAATTCACCAGGTTGGACAGGGCAAAGTCGATGAGCCGGTAGCTTCCGGCAAAGGGTACGCCGGGCTTGGCCCGGTCGGCCGTCAATGGCATCAGCCGGTTTCCCTCGCCACCTGCGAGGACAATGGCCAGAACTTTCTTATTCGGCATGGTGTCGCTCCCTGTACGCCTTCGTAACTCCCCAACAGTCCGGCACGCCCGGACGTTCTTCACACTAGATGAGTTACACCGTACCGACTACCTTGGGGTTTGTGCGTATAGACATTGTGACTAAAGAATTCCCGCCCGAAATCTATGGCGGCGCCGGGGTCCACGTGGCCGAACTCAGCAGGGTGCTGGCCCAGCATGTGGATCTGCAGGTGCGCGCCTTCGGCGCGCCTCGTGAACCCGAGTACCACGGAGCGACGGTCACGTCCTACCCGGTGCCCGAGGACCTGGGCGGGGCGAACGCCGCCGTGCAGACGCTGGGGGTGGATTTACGGATCGTCCCGGACATTGCCGGCGCGGATCTGGTGCACTCGCACACCTGGTATGCCAACATGGCCGGGCACATCGCCGCGCTGCTGCATGGGATTCCCCACGTGCTCAGCGCCCACAGCCTGGAGCCGCTCCGGCCGTGGAAAGCAGAGCAGCTCGGTGGCGGCTACGCCGTGTCCTCCTGGGTGGAAAAGACCGCCTACGAGGCCGCCGCAGCCATCATCGCCGTCTCCGAGGGCATGCGGCAGGACATCCTGCGCAGCTACCCGGACGTCGACCCGGCCAAGGTCAAGGTGGTCCACAACGGCATCGACGTCAGCCTGTGGAACCGGGACGAGGGCGAGGACGTCATCCGTGCCCTCGGCATCGATCCGGAGCGCCCGAGCGTGGTCTTCGTGGGCCGCAACACCCGGCAGAAGGGCGTCCCCTACCTCCTGCGCGCCGCCGCCAAACTGCCGGCGGACGTCCAGCTGGTCCTCTGCCTCGGCGCAGCGGACACCCCCGAGCTGGCGGCCGAGACCGCCCGCCTGATCGAGGAGCTGCAGAGCCAGCGCAGCGGGGTCATCGTGGTCGAGCGGATGCTGCCGCGCAACGAGCTCGTCCAGGTCCTCAGCCACGCGACCGCGTTCGCCTGCCCGTCGATCTACGAACCGCTCGGCATCGTGAACCTTGAGGCGATGGCCTGCGGCGCCGCCGTCGTGGCCAGCGCCACCGGCGGAATCCCGGAGGTGGTCCAGCACGGCGAGACCGGGTTGCTGGTGCCGATCGAGCAGGTCACGGACGGAACCGGCACTCCGCTGGATCCGGAGAAGTTCGTCACCGAGTTCGCCGCGGCACTGACTGACGTGGTGTCCGATCCGGCGCGGGCCCGCGCCATGGGCCGGGCCGGCCGGCGCCGGGCGGAGGAGCACTTCTCCTGGGAATCCATCACGGAGACCACCCTTGAGGTGTACCGCTCGGTGCTCCCCGGCGGCTCCTGACGTCCCCTTCTGAAGAACGGACGACGACGGCGCCGCCCCGGCTGTGGGGGCGGCGCCGTCGTCGTCGTCGTCGTCGTCGTCGTCGTCGTTAATCCTGTCGACGTCCGGCAGGCTCGTCAGCTCCGGCGTGTCTTCGTCCCGTGGCTCTTGCGGGCCAACAGGATTTTTTCGTCCACGGGCGCCTGACCGCTGGCGCGTTGGACGCGGAAGTAGGCCCGGGCCTCGTCCTGGCGGAGCTTTTCCGCGCCGGTGGCGATCTCGGCGCGGAGATGTTCCGGGCCGAAGCCGAAGGCATCCACCAGATCCAGGGCGTGCGGGCGGATCTTCACCAGCAGCCGATTGATGTATTCGCCCACGGTGCGGCCACGCTGCATCGAGAGCCGGCCGTTCATCAGGTACCAGGCCAGGTTCTTCTCGACCAGGGACAGGCCGAAGAGATCCCGGAGCCAGGTCAGGACCACCTTGGTGCCCGGATCCGTGACTTGGCCCAGGGCTTCGGTGAACGCCTCCCACTGGAGCAGCTCGGCGTGCGCCTGGGCGGCTTCGATGAGTTCGTTCTGGTGCTGGTTGAACAGCGCGGCACCCTGGCGCTGCGGCAGCTTGTTCGCCCCCTTCAGGCCGGCGGCCACCTCGGCCACCATGGTCTGGACCCGGTCGGTCAGCAGGGCCCGCTGGCTGGCTTCGTCCTTGATCGCGAGGGCAGCCTTCTGCACCGAACCCGAGTCGGCCACGAACTGGGCAACGCCGCGCAGGCCGGTGCGGTGGAGCGCAACACCGGTGGCCTGCCCGACGACGTAGCGGGCCAGCACCCCGAAGTTCACGTTGCGGAAATCCTTGGCGTAGTCGGCCAGCAGGCGCTTGGCGACGAGCTGCAGCAGGACCGTGTTGTCGCCTTCGAAGGTGGCGTAGACGTCGAGGTCGGCGCGCAGCGAGGCGAAGCGGTTCTCGATCAGGAAGCCGGCGCCGCCGCAGGCCTCGCGGCATTCCTGCAGGGTGTCCAGGGCATGCCAGGTGCTGAGCGGCTTGAGGGCCGCGGCGAGGGTCTCAAGGTCCTGGCGGTCCTCGTCGGTGTCGTTCCTGCCGGAGAAGACGTCGTCGAATTTCTGCAGCAGCTGTTCACTGGCGAAGCCGGCGGCGTACGTGGTGGCGAGCCTGGTGAAGAGCCTGCGCTGGTGCCGCTGGTAGTCCAGCAGGGCCTCCTCATCAGTCTGGGAGGAGGCGTTGAACTGGCGGCGTTCGGTGGCGTACTGGATGGCGGTTTTCAGGGCCAGTTTCGAGGCCGTCACCGCGGCGCCGTCGAGCGACACCCGGCCCTGGACCAGGGTGCCGAGCATCGTGAAGAACCGGCGGCCCGGACTGGCGATGGGGGAGCTGTAGCTGCCGTCTGCCGCCACGGTTCCGTAGCGGTTCAGCAGGTTGGTGCGCGGGATCCGGACCTGGGTGAAGTGCAGCCGGCCGTTGTCGATGCCGTTGAGGCCGCCCTTGACGCCGTCGTCCTCGCCGCCGATGCCCGGCAGGAACTCCTTCGTCCCGGGGTCCCGGAGGTCCATATAGAACGCATGCACACCGTGGTTGACGCCGTTGGTCACCAGCTGGGCGAACACGACGGCGGCCAAGCCGTCGGCTGCGGCGTTGCCGATGTAGTCCTTCCAGGCGGCCCGGAAGGGCGTGTGCACCACGAATTCCTCCGTCGCGGGATCGTAGGTGGCGGTGGTGGCGATGCTGGCCACGTCCGAACCGTGCCCGGTCTCGGTCATGGCGAAGCAGCCCGGGATGTCCAGGTTCATGATGCCGGGCAGCCACTTCGCGTGGTGTTCCGCGGTGCCCAGGTGGTTCACGGCGGAGCCGAACAGTCCCCACTGGACACCTGCCTTGATCTGCAGCGACGGGTCGGCGATGACCAGCTCCTGGAAACCGGCCACGTTGCCGCCGTGATCATCCGAGCCGCCCACGGACTTCGGGAAGGCGCGGTGCACGGCGCCGTTGTCCACCAGGATCTTCAGCTGGCCGAAGGCGCGTTTGCGGTGTTCGGTGTGGGTCAGGCCCTCGGTCTTGTACAGTTCCGGGCGGCCGGCCAAGGCCCTGGACTTCAGCCGGGTGTCGGCCCACTTTCCCAGCAGCAGCTCACCAAGCGCCGCAACATCGACGGCGGCGGCTCCGGCCGCCGCTGCCGGGCCTGCCGGCGGCGTCCGGACCGGGGTGGACTGGGTGGTCGTAGGGAAGCCGGCGGTGCGGTCCGCTAGTTCAGTCATGTCGATTCCTTCGTTGGTTCTGACAAGGTTGGTTCTGACAAGGTCGGTTCTGAAGTCTGGGATTCGAGGTTCCGGAGCTCCGGCGCGATGCCAAGACACAGCCAGTCGGTGATCTGCCGCGCCATCGCCTCCTGGTCCGGTTTGCCGGGGGAGGCCGGACTCGCGAGCCATTGTTCGCCGGCGTTCCGGACCAGGCCGATCGCGGCGTTGGGCCAGTAGCCGATCACGGCTTCCCGCCCTGCGGAGGGCGCCAGGTGGCTGCGCATGGGCCGGGCAATCATGTCGCTGATGGCGGCGAAGAAATGCCCGAGGGCGCCGGCCGTGGCGAGCGAGCCGTTGGCAGCCTCCGCGTCGCCGGGCGCGTAGCGGGTGACGAAGGTGTAGACGCTGGGGCTCGTCTCGGCCATCTGCAGGTACGCGGAGACCATGGCAAACAGCCCCTGGCGGGGGGTCTGCGCGCCCTGCGCGGCTTCCTGGATGCGCCGCTGCATCTGGCTGAGCACCACTTCGCCCACCGCCTGCTGGAGCCCGGCCTTGTCCCCGAAATACCGGTAAAACACCGATTTGGAGGTTCCTGCCGCTGCGGCGATCTCCTCCATGGAGGCGTCGCTGCCCAGGGCGTGGACGGCCCTGCGGGCTGACTTGATCAGCTCCCGCCGTCGATCCTCGCGGTGCTGCTGCCAGCGCGAGGCACGGCCGTCCACGGCGGACGAAACGTCCGGGGCAGCACCGGAGTCCGGAAGATCAGCGTGGTTGTTCACGATACCCAGCGTATCAGGTACGCTGGGTACCGGTAACCGCTTTGATCTAAGGAGACAGCTATGTCCGTCCACGGACAGTCCGCACCCGGACTCACGGATTCGACCCCGTCCGCCGCCCCGCCGGCAGTGCCGCAACTCCGCAAAGCAGTGGTGGTCGGAGGCAACCGGATTCCCTTCGCCCGGACCGGCGGCGCCTACACCAAGTCCTCCAACCAGGACATGCTCACCGCAGCCCTGGACGGCCTGATCGCCCGGTTCGGCCTGCAGGACGAGCGCATCGGCGAAGTCGCTGCCGGCGCCGTGCTCAAGCACTCCCGCGATTTCAACCTGACCCGCGAAGCCGTGCTGGGCTCCCCGCTCTCCGCCGAGACCCCGGCCTATGACCTGCAGCAGGCCTGCGCCACGGGGCTGGAAACGGTCCTCGGCCTCGCCAACAAGATCAAGCTAGGCCAGATCGACTCGGCCATTGCCGGCGGCGTCGACTCCGCCTCGGACGCCCCCATCGCCGTGAGCGAGGGACTGCGCGAGGTCCTGCTGGATCTGAACCGTGCCAAGACGCTACCCCAGCGGCTCCAGATCCTCAGCCGGCTCCGGCCCAAGGACCTCGCACCCGATGCGCCGAACACCGGCGAACCGCGCACCGGCTTGTCGATGGGCGAACACCAGGCGCTCACCACCGCGCAGTGGAAAATCACCCGCGAGGCGCAGGACGAGCTGGCCTACAACAGCCACCGGAACCTCGCCGCCGCTTACGACGCCGGCTTCTTCGACGACCTGCTCACCCCGTACCGCGGACTCAGCAAGGACTCCACCCTGCGCGCGGACACCAGCCTTGAGAAGCTGGCCACGCTCAAACCCGTCTTCGGCAAGAACCTGGGTGCGGCGGCGACCATGACCGCCGGAAATTCCACCCCGCTCACCGACGGCGCCTCCACCGTCCTGCTCGCCTCCGAGGACTGGGCCGACGCCCACGATCTGCCGAAGCTTGCCGCCGTCGTCGACGGGGAAGCCGCTGCCGTGGACTTCGTGCACGGCAAGGACGGACTCCTGATGGCGCCCGCCTTCGCGGTGCCGCGGCTCCTGGCCCGCAACGGCCTCACCCTGGATGACATCGACTTTTTCGAGATCCACGAGGCCTTTGCCGGCACCGTCCTGAGCACGCTGGCGGCCTGGGAGGACGAGGAATTCGGCCGCACCCGGCTCGGCCTGGACGGCGCCTTCGGCAGCATCGACCGGTCCAAGCTCAACGTCAACGGGTCCTCGCTCGCCGCCGGCCACCCCTTCGCCGCCACCGGTGGACGGATCGTGGCCTCGCTGGCAAAACTGCTGCACACCAAGGGCCGGGTGGACGGACGCCCGGCGCGCGGGCTGATCTCGATCTGCGCCGCGGGCGGCCAGGGCGTCGTCGCTATTCTTGAAGCACTCTAGGGGGATTCGATGACCGACAGATACACCCAGCTGGTGAGCCGCGGCCTCGGCAAGGACATCGCCAGGAAACTCGGCCTGCCGCAGCCGGTGGTGCTCCGGCGCCACGAGCCGGGCCAGCCGCTGGTCGAAGGTCCGGTGCTGGTCCAGGGCTCCGGCACCGGCGCCGACGAGCTGGCCGCAACGCTCCTGGCCTGGGACCTGGACGTCCGCCGCCACGCCGTCCCCAAGGAAAAGCTCGGCGCCGTCATCCTGGTCCTGGACGAGCTGGAGCGCCCCGAGGACCTTTCGAAGCCGGTGCTCACGGCGGCCACCTCACTGCGGGACCTGGCCGCCAACGCCCGCGTGGTCACCGTGTCCCGCGCCGCCTCGGACACCACCGAACCCGCCGTCGCCGCGGCACGCCAGGGCGTCGACGGGCTGCTGCGTTCGCTGGCCAAGGAACTCCGCGCCGGGGCCACCGGCAACGGCATCCTGCTCGCCGACGGGGCCGGCACCACGAGCCCCAGCACTCTGGGGGCCCTGCGGTTCTTCCTCTCCGGCAGGTCTGCGTTCGTGGACGGGCAGTTCCTGACGGTCACCTCGGGTGCCGGGCAGCTGCCGGACGACGTCGAGAAGCCGCTGGCAGGCAAGGTCGCCGTCGTGACCGGGGCCGCCCGCGGAATCGGTGCCGCGATTGCGCGCACGCTGCGCCGCGACGGCGCCACGCTGGTGGTCGTGGACATCCCGGCCGCGGGGGACCGCCTCGCCACGGTGGCGAACGACGTGCACGGCACTGCCCTGCAGCTGGACATCAGCGGCGAGGACGCGGGCCAGCGGATCATCGAGCACGCCGTCCAACGCCACGGCCGGCTGGACATCGTGATCCACAATGCCGGAATTACGCGGGACAAGCTGCTGGTGAACATGGACCAGGGCCGCTGGAACTCGGTCATCGCCGTCAACATTGCGGCCCAGCTGCGCATCAACGACGCGCTGCTGGCATCCGAGCATTTCCGGAGCTCGCCACGGATCGTGTCCGTTGCCTCCACGAGCGGGATCGCGGGCAACCGGGGCCAGACCAACTACGCAGCCTCCAAGGGCGGCGTGATGGGCATGGTCCGGGCCACCGCACCGCTGATCGCCGCGCACGGCGGGTCCATCAACGCCGTGGCCCCGGGCTTCATCGAGACCGAGATGACCGCCCGGATCCCGTTCGCCACCCGCGAGGTGGCCCGCCGGCTGAACTCGCTGCAACAGGGCGGCCAGCCGGGCGACGTCGCCGAGGCGATCGCGTTCCTGGCGAGCGACGCGGCTGGCGGGATCTCCGGGGACGTGCTGCGTGTCTGCGGTCAGAACCTGGTCGGAGCATGACCGGCTCCCAGCCCGTCATTCTGGGCGAGATGCCGTCCCTCTCGAAGCTGTACCTGAACGCGGCAGCCACCGCGGCCCGGCGCCGGGTGCTTGGCACGCATACGGGCACCGGGCTTCCCGACGGCAGCCATGAGGTCCGCGGCGTGCGGGCAGGGGTCGCGAATCTCACGGCGTACCAGCACCTGATCGGCGAGACCGCGAGCGACATCCTCCCGGCCGGCTTCATCCATGCGCTGGCGTTCCCGCTGGCCATGAGCGTGATGAACCGGGACGACTTCCCGCTGCCCCTGCTCGGCATGATCCACCTGGGCAACCAGGTGGTGCAGTCCGCGCCGGTGCGCTTCACCGAGGCCGTGGACATCCGGGCCCGGGCGGAGAACCTGCGTGGCCACCGCTCCGGTACCCAGCTGGACCTCGTGGCCGAGGTGCGCGGCGCCGGGGAGGGCCGCCTCCGCTGGCGCGGCGTGTCCACCTACCTGGCCAAGGGCGTGTTCCTGCCCGGAATCGACAAGCCCTCGGCGCCGCCGGTGCAGGTGGACTTCAGGGCCCCGGACCCGACGGCGCTCTGGCAGCTGGGAGTGGACACGGGACGCGCCTACGCCGCGGTGTCCGGCGACTTCAACCCGATCCACCTGAGCGTCCTCTCGGCCAAAGCGCTGGGGCTGCGTCGGTCCATCGCGCACGGAATGTACCTCGCCTCGAGGGCGCTGGCCGATGTGGGCGCCGCCAAGGGGGAGGCCTTCCGCTGGGATGTGGCCTTTGAGGCTCCGGTTTTCCTGCCCGCCCGCGTGGCGCTGGACATCAGCACCGTCCAGGACGACGACGGCGGCTGGCAGCGCTCGGACTATGTCGCCTGGAGTCCGCGTTCGGGTCGCAAGCACTTCAGCGGAGCGGTGGCGGCACTGTAGGGTTTCTCGCCTGGATCGACGGCCAAGGCGGCGGTCCGCGGGAAACACCGCGGGCGGCCGCCGGCGCTTAGGCCCCTGGGGTCCTGACGACGCGGAGCACCCGGTAGAGGCTCAACAGGACCGATTCGACCGCACTGGGCGCGTCCGTAGCGGTTTCCTCCGCGCCGATGCGCCCGGTCAGTTCCTTGACGGCGGCGTCGGCTGCCCCGGCCAGCTCGAGCTGCCGTTCCGGGCTCTCCTCTTCGATGGAGCGCAGCACGTCGCCCACCGCTGACATCGCCTCGGCGAGCTGCGCGAAGTACTCGTCCGGCACAACGAAGGGTGTGTCCTCGGCCCAGATGACATCCGAGAGCACCTGCGTGACGTCCTGCACGTGGAACGTGACCCGTTCCAGATCCCGGAGATTGCGGTAGTCCAGGTCCATGTCCCGCGGATGCAGCAGCCGCCGGGGATTCGCCCGCCGGCTGGCGTCCGCTTTTTCCACGGCCAGGCGCACGGTGCGGGCCGAGGCCGCGAGCGCATCTGACCGGCGCGACCAGTCCTCGTGCTCGGGCGGCCAGTTCTCTTTGAGAGCCTTGCCCATGTCCCAGAGCTGCCGGGCGAGGGCCAGCCGCAGCTCCGCGATGCTGAGGGCCGCGGCCTTGAAGTGCAGCGGCGGGAAGACCAGGAGATTGACCAGGATGCCCACCGTGACGCCGGCGCCCATCTGAACCAGGTAGCCAAAGGAGAATTCGTCCGGGTTGTGGCCGCCGACCAGCAGGACCAGGAGTGCCGCCGTCGGAATCCAGTCGCTGCCGGAGCCGATCCGCGGCAGTCCCGCGAGGATGACACCCAGCCCCATGACGATGGCGACCGTCACCGGGGTCGGTTCCCCGAGGCTGAAGAGCATGAACGCCAGCCCGATCCCAATCGCCAGGCCCACGAGCGTCTGCACCCCCTGGCGCATGGAGCCGGAAACGTTCTCGTACATGGCGACCAAGGCACCGAGCGGGGCGTAGTAGGGGTAGTCGGCCGCGGAACCGGGCATAAAGGGGGCAATGAAAAAGGCAAGGCCCGCGGCGAGCGCCGCCTTCAGGGCCAGCTTCAGCCGGGGCCAGAGGAGCACCGAAGCCATTCTGCCTTTCACAACCCCCCAGTGCCGGCGGAGCGGCGGGGGGTGTCCGGTGTCTGTCGCCTCTGGTGTCGTACGCATCCCGGCTCAGCCTAGGCGGGGGGCATTGCTGCTACAAATGGAGGAACGTTCAGGCCGCGGGTTCCGCCGGCGGCGTGGGCGGCCTTCCGGACGGCGGCGGAAAGTCGCTGGGCGCGCCCGTTGGTGCGGCCTTCTTCGTTGCGGCGGGGAACGTATCCGAAGCCGAGCCCGTAGGCCGGGTCCGCGAAGCCAAGCGCGGCGCTGGCCCCCTCGTGGCCGAAGGCACGGTGGCTGCCGAAGTCGCGGCCCGGCTGCGGTTTCATGAACACGATGGCGAAGGCGTTGTCCTGGCCGGAGGCCCGGTCCAGCCCCCACACCTGTTCCTCGGACATGGTCCCGATGGTCCGCGGTGTCAGGAACGGCGCGCCGCCGTCGAGTCCCGTTGTGGCGGCGGCATAGAGCCGGGCGAGGCCGTCGGCGGACCCCACGCCGCCGGCGCTGCTCATCCCGCCGGCACGGATGGCGCGGTGGTTGGGGAGCTCCATGATGGTGCTGACCGGTGCGTTGCTGTTCAGGCCGGCCAGGCTGAGCGGGTCAAGCCACGACTGGTCCGGGTCTTCCGTATACAGGACGTCCCGGTAGCGCGGCTCCTGGTCCTCCGGGAGTCCGAGGAAGAAGTCGATCCCGAAGGGCCGGCGGATGCGGGAGTCGTACAGCTCCTGCAGGGTGGCACCGGCAATCCTGCGGCACAGCTCCTCCATCAGGATCCCCATGGTCAGCGCGTGGTAGCCGAACGCGGTACCCGGGCGCCAGAGCGGCACCGCGCCGGCGAGCCTGGCTGCTGCGGCCGGAGTGGTGAACTCGTCCAGGGCGAACCCGCCTTCGATGCCGGGCACGCCGGCCTGGTGCGAGAGTGCCTGCCGGACGCTGAGCCGGTCCTTGCCCTGGGCACCGAATTCGGGCCAGTAGGAGGACATGGTCCGGTCCAGCTCCAACGTCCCGTCCTGCACGAGCAGGGCGATCACGAAGGCCGCCACGCCCTTTGAGCAGGAGAACGTGCCGGTGATGTCACCGGGGCCAGCTGCGGACCGCCGGTGAGCTCGAGCACCTTCGCGCCGTCGCGGTACACCGCCAGCTGGGCGCTGTAGTCCGGATCCTCGGCCAGGAAGGAATCGAACAGCGCACGGACGGCAGAGAAGTCCGCGGTGGCGAACCCGGCGGACAGCGATGTGGTCGAGGGCCGCACCATTCAGGCCGCCCCGTTCAGGCCGCCCCGTGACCGGGTGCGACTTCTTCGCCCGCCCGGACGGGTCCGGGCGGCGTCCCGTCGCCGAAGGGCCGGCCGCCGAGCGCTTCGCGGCCGTGGTCGGTGAGCCAGTTGCCCAGCGCGGGCCCCTTCGGGACAACCCCGGTGGGGTTGATGTCCTCATGGACGATGTAGTAGTGCTGCTTGATCTGCACGAAGTCCGTCGTGTCGCCGAAACCGGGCGTCTGGAACAGATCCCTCGCGTAGGCCCAGAGCACCGGCATTTCGCTGAGTTTCTGCCGGTTGCACTTGAAGTGGCCGTGGTAGACGGCGTCGAAGCGGGCCAGGGTGGTGAAGAGGCGGACGTCGGCCTCGGTGATGGTGTCGCACACGAGGTACCGCTGGCCGGCGAGCCGCTCCTCCAGCCAGTCCAGGGCGGTCCACAGCCTGCCGTAGGCGGCGTCGTACGCCTCCTGGGAGCCGGCGAAGCCACAGCGGTACACGCCGTTGTTGATCTCCGTGAAGACGCGTTTGTTGACCGAGTCGATCTCTTCCCGCAGGTGCTCGGGGTACAGTTCCGGGGCGCCGGGGCGGTGGTACGCGGTCCACTCGGTGGAGAAGTCCAGGGTGATCTGCGGGAAATTGTTGGTGACCACCTGACCGGTGGGGACATCCACTATGGCCGGCACCGTGATGCCGCGCGGATAGTCCGGGAACCGGCGGAGGTAGGCGTCCTGGATCCTCTCGATTCCCAGCACGGGGTCCTTGCCGCCGGGGTCCAGGTCGAAGGTCCAGGAGCGTGCATCGTGGGTGGGGCCGGGCTGCCCGAGCGAGATCACGTCCTCCAGGCCCAGCAGCCGGCGCACGATCACCGTCCGGTTGGCCCAGGGGCAGGCGCGGGCAGCGACCAGCCGGTAGCGCCCCGGTTCCACGGGCCAGCCGGGTTCGCCGTTGCTGCCCGGGGTGCCGTCCAGCGTAATCCGGTCCTCGATGTAGTTGGTGTCCCTGCTGAACTCGGCTCCGCCGGTGACGTAGGCGCCCCGGGTGCTGAATCCGGCGTCGTCGGTGTGGGTAGTGCCGCCGTGGTCCGCACTGGAGGGGCTCTTGCTCGTGGATGTCTGGCTCATGGACCCAGCCTATGCCCGGGGAACGCCGTGACCCAGCAGGGCGGCCAGCACCCGCGCCATCGGCTGCCAGGCAAACCACCAGGCGCCCGCCACCACGGCGGCGAAGAGCACAATCCACACGACGGCGGGGATGGAGGTGGCCCGGAACAGCAGGTACGCGTCCGACGTCGGCAGCCGTTCCCGGCGCCGCAGATGGACGTTCGCCAGCTTTCCGAGGTCCCGGACGGCGGCAACCAACAGGGCGAGGCCGAGCACGATCATGACGTGGCCGGTGAATTCCGGCGGGACGAACAGCACGAGGAGCGCGGCGGCCAACACGGCAGCCGCAGTAATCAGCAGGCCCACCCCGTTGCGGATGAACACGAACGATGCCAGCAGCAGCAGGGTCCCCACGGACATCGCCGCCGGACCCCATCCGTTGAAGCCGCACCAGACCATGGCGGCCCCCACGACGGCCGGCACCGGATAGCCCCAGAACATGGACCAGACGGCAGACAGGCGGCTCCGGCTGTAGGTGGTGGTGGTGCCAGAGTGGTCCAGGCGCAACCGGATACCGCCGAGCCGCTGGCCCGTCATGAGGGCAGCGAAGGCGTGGCCGAGTTCGTGTGTCACGGTGGCCAGCAGGCCGAAGTATCGCCAGGTGGCGCGGGGCAGGGACATGGCGAAGGCCAGGAGCATCACGACGGCGAGCTCGGTGCCGGTGACGTGGGGGAGGGGCGACTGGCTGAAGCCGGCGATGATCCGGTCCCACCAGGTCCCGGCAGGGTTGTCCCCGAGGGGATTCGTCATGCCTTTCCCGAGGTGTGACGGATGCAGTAGGGAGTCCAGGGCCTGGCCTCAAGCCGCCCTTCCGCGATCTCCTCGCCGCAGACCTCACAGATGCCATAGCGGCCATCATCGATGCGGGCCAGGGCTGCGTCTATCTGGGCCAGCCCTGCCGTGCTCTGCTTCAGCAGCGCCGAGGCCTGGGACAGCTCGAACGCGATGGTCGCCCCCTCCGGATCGTGTTCATCGTCCACGTTGGAGTCCTGCCGGGCGGCGTTCACCGAGGTGATGTCCCGCTGGAGCGCGGGAAGGAGGGCTATTTTCCGGCGGCGCTCCTCCTGGAGGAGCATCCGGAACCGTTCGACGTCGACCATAGGCTGCAAGGCTAGCGCGGAACGAATCCCGTCGAAAAGCGGAAGCCGGCACCGAGCGGTCAGTAGACGGGCCAAAAGGCCCGTTCGCCGCGGACAGCCCGGCCCTACAGTGGGAAAAGAGCAGGAAATCGCGTGGGAAAAGAGCAGGAAATCGCGGGCTGGCCCCTGGACCGGGTCAGGTCAGGAGGGCAGCTTCATGGATGAGTCGGAGCCACGTGACCCCGGGCCGCTGAATCCTGAGCCGCTGAACCCCGCCGCCAAAGACACCGGGCCGCTGAACCCTGCCGCCAAAGACGCCGGCGAGGAAGCCGGCGCCCTTGAAGCCGTGGAGACGCATCATGGCAGCATGCTCAGGCGGCTCAATGCCCTCGCCTCCACGCTCACTCACGCCGTCAAGGCGGGGGATGCGGTGGCCGAGCACGATGCCCATGAAGTGCTGGTGGAATGGTGCGAAACCGAACTGGTCCCGCACGCGCTCGCCGAAGAAGGCCCCCTCTACGGAGGTGCCGGGGATACACCCGAGGGAAAACTGCTTGTGGAAGGAATGCTGGCCGAGCATCAGGTGATCGCGGGGCTGGTCGAGGACTTGCGCGGGGCCAGCGGGGTCGATGCCGCGGTGGCCGCCGGTGCCCTCCGGCATATCTTCGCCGTGCACGTGGACAAAGAGAACCGTCTCCTGCTGCCGCTCATCGAGGCGTCCCCGGGGCTCTCGCTTGCGCAGGCCGTGGGGGGCCTTTCCGAACTGGTCGGCGAAGCCCACGTGCGTCGATCACGCGCCGGCCGCGGGGGCACCGTCTAGAGTGGCCCCATGGCGGACGGTACGCACCACGACAACATTGACCTCGAAGCCGCGCTTTTGCGGGAGCTCGCGGCGGCGCACGGAGTAGGGACCACGTTCCGGGGGTGGGACGGCGTCGAACGTTCCGTACCGGACAGCACCCTCCGCGGTGTCCTGGCAGCGCTGGGTGTCCCGAGCCACGGGGCAGGGGTGATACAGCGGGCGCTGCACGAGTCCCGGCTGGCGCCGTGGCGGCGCGTCCTGCCGGCCGTCGTCGTCACACGCGAAGGGCAGGAAGCCCTCGTCAACGTCCACGTTCCGCACGGAAGCGACGTCAGCGTCTGGATTGTGGCCGAGGACGGCGGCCGGCAGGAGGCTGTCCAGCGGGAGAACTGGGACGAGCCCGTCGACGTCGACGGCGTCCTGACGGGACGGGCGACGTTCGCAGTCCCGGATGACCTTCCCCTGGGCTGGCACACGCTGCTGGCGGACGCCGCCGGCACACTGGCCGAGTGCGCGCTGGTGGTCACGCCGCGGCGGCTCCGCACCACCGAGGCGCTCGCGGGCCGACGGAACTGGGGACTGGCCGCACAGCTCTATTCCGTCCGCTCCTCCCGGTCCTGGGGGATCGGCGATTTCGCCGATCTGGCCGACCTTGCCGCGATCTCGGGGGAGGACGGCGCCGGCTTTGTGCTGGTCAACCCGTTGCACGCCGCCGAACCGCGCCCGCCGGTCGAAGACTCGCCGTACCTGCCCACCACCAGGCGTTTCTTCAACCCGCTCTACCTCCGGGTGGAGGAGATCCCCGAATGCGCGTACCTGGACCCGGCGGACCGGGCCGAGGTGCAGCGGCTGGCCGAACAGCAACATTCCGCCAACCTCTCCGCGGAGCTGCTGGACCGGAACGCCAGTTATGCGGCGAAACTGGCCGCCCTCGAGCTTGTGTTCCGGGTCCGGCGCGGACCGGCCCGTGCGCGCGGGTTCGAAGACTTTTGCGCCGAGCAAGGGCAAGGGCTCGCTGACTTCGCGCTCTGGTGCGCGCTGGCCGAGAAGTTGCCCCCGGAATCAACGGAATGGGCCGAGGAGGCAACAGCGCCGGATACCCCGTACTGCACCGAACAGCGGGCCCTGCTCGCAGACCGGATCGCATTCCACCGCTGGATGCAGTGGTGCTGCGACCGGCAGCTGGAAGCGGCGCAGCGCTCTGCCACGCAGTCGGGCATGGAAATCGGCGTCATTCACGATCTTGCCGTGGGGGTGAAACAGGGTGGTGCCGACGCCTGGTCCCTTGCCGGAGTGCTGGCCCGGAATGTCACGGTCGGCGCGCCACCGGACATGTTCAATCAGCAGGGCCAGGACTGGACCCAGCCGCCATGGCACCCGGTCCGGCTCGCGGAATCCGGTTATGCCGCCTACCGCGACATGCTCCGGACCGTGCTGCGCCATGCCGGCGGGATCCGGGTGGACCACATCCTGGGCCTGTTCCGACTGTGGTGGATCCCGGCGGGGGCAGGGCCGGAGCAGGGGACCTACGTCTACTACGACCATGAAGCGCTCATCGGCATCCTGGCCCTGGAGGCGCAGCGGGCCGGGGCGATCGTGATCGGCGAGGACCTGGGCGTGTTCGAACCCTGGGTCCGGGACTATCTGGCCGAGCGGGGGATCTTCGGAACGTCGATCCTCTGGTTTGAGCACGACGCGGACGGGCCGATCCCGCCGGAAAAGTACCGCCAACGGTGCCTGACCAGCGTCAACACCCACGATCTGCCGCCGACGGCGGGCTACCTGGCCGGCGAACACGTCGCCCTCCGCGAGTCCCTGGGGCTGCTGCAGCGTCCGGTTGACGAGGAACGCGCCGAGGCCGCCGCCGAGCAGGAGGCCGTGCTGGCCCTGGTCCGGGAGCGCGGGCTGTTGCCGGCCGGACCCGACGGCGGCCGGCAGGACGTGCAGGCGACGGTCGAGGCCCTGTACGCGTTCACGGCGCTGGCGCCGTCGTCGCTGCTGGGGGTGGCCCTCGTGGATGCGGTCGGCGAAACGCGGACGCAGAACCAGCCCGGGACCAGCGCGCAATATCCGAACTGGCGCATACCACTGGCTGGCCCCAACGGCCCTGTGCTGCTCGACGGGCTGCCGGACGATCCGCGGTTCCGTTCGCTGATCAGGACTGTCCGCACGTCACTGCAGCCAGGTATGAAAGAGTAAACGGGAAGGCACCCGCCGCTGCCGAACCCAACACCTGCGGTGGGTACCAGGCGGGTACCCAACGAAACGAGGAACACCATGACGCTGAAAGAGCGCCTGAAGGAAGACGTCGTCGGCCACATGAAGGCCGGCAACAAGACCGCACTGACGACTGTCCGCAACGTCCTGGGCGAGATCAGCACGCGCGAGAAGTCCGGCAAGACGCCCGTCGAGCTGGACGACGCCCAGGTGACGTCGCTGTTGCAGAAAGAAGCGGCCAAACGCCGCGACACCGCCCGCATCTACAACGAAGCAGGCGAGGCCGAGCGGGCCGCAGCGGAGGTGGCCGAGGCAGAGATCATCGAGGCGTACCTTCCGAAGGCACTGACCCGTGACGAGGTCGATGCCATCGTCGACGAGGCGGTCGCCGCGCTCAGGGCCGACGGCCAGGAGCTCTCCATGCGTTCCATCGGCGCAGTGATGAAGCCGGTCACGGCGAAGGTGGCAGGACGCTTCGACGGCAAGACCGTCAGCGAGATCGTCCGCGCCCGCCTGGCGTAGCCGGCAACGAGGGGGACCCGCGCAGCCAACCTGTCTGGGTCCTCTTTTTCAGGCCGCCAGGCTCGATTCGGACGGAGGCTCGGCGGACGTTCGGCCATCCGGGCCTCGCCGCTCATGGAGCAGTTCAGCAGCGCAGGGCGCCCACAGCTTTGGATGCAACCTGGATACTCATCCATCCGCGGCGGCCGGCATCCGCAGTCCGACTGTCGAGGTCCACACCCATGTTCTGCAGGATGGCGACCAGGGTCGCGTCGACGATGTCCTCGCGCAGCTCGCTCAGCCAGGCGTTCCGGATGTTCGGCATGACCGGCACCCGTGAATGGACGGTGATGAAGTGCCCGCCGATGAACGCCATAGCAATGCACGCCACGCCGACGACGACGAGCTTCAGCAGGTCCTCCCGGCTGGTTGCCACGATGGACGACGGGAATGCGATGAGGGCGCCCATCAGGACGAGCCGCAGCAGAAGGATTTCACGGGCGCTGCCAGAGGCGCGGCGCCGGAGCATGGTCGCGGCCAGGTGCTTGTCCCGCACGGACTGTGCCTTCAGCCGCCACTGCCGCTGGGAGCCGAGGTGCAGCGTGACCAGGGCGCGGCCGGCGGCCAGCTCCTCCGGGTGGGCTTTCCTCAACCCTTTCACGAGCGGGTCGGTCTTGTCGGCCCAGGAACTTGTCAGCCGGCGGTCGATGGCTGCGGCCATGTCATCCAGTCCCAGGCGGGCAGCCGCCTCGGCTGCTTCTTCGACGCGGACGACGGGCGCTGGCCCTGCCTGATTCGGTATGTGGGCTTCGGTGCGTGATCCGTACCGCGGCGAGCCGTCGGCAAGGCGGTATTCGTTGCTCATGGTTTCCCCCAAATTCGTCGCCTGGAGTGCTGATCGTTCGGTTGTCGCGCCGTGGCCGGTCCCGTCAACGTCGGCCGGTCCGGAATTCATTGTGCGGCATGGAGGCCCGGATGACGCTGACGGCCCGGTTTCGTTACGCCCCGCCCCGGAGCCGAAGGTGGTGCGAGTTCCTGGGCCACGGACGCGACGTAGCGGGTGTGGTTCCAGCCGCTGAGATCGACGCCCTCGCCTGCGACGGCCGCGGCCGTCACCTGGACGGCACAGGGGGTGTGCTCGAGTACGCGCGCTGGCGGAATCGTCCATCGCGCCGGCGCCATACTTCGAATCGCTGGAGATGCCGGCCTGGGATCGCCTGCCGGGTCAGGAAGTTTGGCGCGGCTCTTCGGTCGCGAGTTCCTTCACCCAAACAGGTGTGGGCTTGCCGAGGCGGCGGTCGGTAACGATGCGAAGCTGGGCCGCGGCGATCTGCATGGCCCGCTCGTCGTCGTCGACGTCGGAGGCCGCGGCCGGCTCGTTCCGGGAGGGTGCTGCGGCGAGGGGCTTTTTCCATGCAGCTTCCAGGACGGCCAGCTCACCGGGTCCTGCCAGGGGGCTTTCCCCAAGTACGCCGAGGACTTTCAGCCCGACGGTACCCCGCTTTTTGTCCCCGGACAGGACGGCGTCCAGTGCCCATTGGGTCCGCTTCCACCACTCGGAGCGGTTGTCAGCCTCGGACTTTTGGGTCAGGGCGCGTGCGTCGGCGGCAGTCCGCTGCCGGAGCGTGTTCCAGCCGATGAGCGCGGCGAGGGCGGCACCCAGGACGACCGCCAGAGGGCCCAAGGCAGCAAGAACCTGCCACCACTCGGCGGGCCCTGTGTGCACGAAGACATCGAGGGGGCTCGGAGACGGGGTCGGGTTCACGGGACCAGTTTAGGCCGCGGTCCGGACGGATTGCGGTGCTCCATTCAATGCGGCGTGCTCCCGGTGTGCCCGAGCGATCCCGGCGGCGATCTTTCCCAACTCCGGGGTGGAACTGGGCCTCGCGCTGGGAAGACACGAAAAAGCCCTGAAATCCTTGGATTCCAGAGCTTTTCCTGTTGTGCGCGGAGGGGGACTTGAACCCCCACCCCCTTTCGAGGACTAGCACCTCAAGCTAGCGCGTCTGCCATTCCGCCACCCGCGCAGGTGGTAATTCGGAGACGATTTCCGCCTTTCAGCGTTTCGCTTTTCTCCGAAGCAGCGAGAAAGACTCTAGCATGAAGTTTCCGGAAACAAATAATCGGGGCTTGTGGGTAGGCTGAAGCCAGCAATCAGCCCCCGCCACAAGGAGTGCCCCATGACTGAAATCCGGCCCGAGGACGAAGTTGTCAGGATCTGCCAGGAACTGATCCGGATCGACACCTCCAACTACGGCGACGGGTCGGGTCCGGGGGAGCGTGCGGCCGCCGAATACACGGCGGGACTTATGACCGAGGTGGGGCTGGACGCCGAAATCTTCGAGTCTGCTCCCGGCCGGGCCAGCGTGGTCACCAGGCTCGCGGGGGAGGACCCGTCCGCCAGCGCCCTCGTGGTCCACGGGCACCTGGACGTTGTTCCGGCCCTTCGTGACCAGTGGTCCGTTGACCCCTTCGGTGCGGAACTCAAGGACGGGCTGATCTGGGGCCGCGGCGCCGTCGACATGAAGGACATGGACGCCATGATCCTCTCCGTGCTGCGCAACTTCGCCCGCACGGGCCGCAAACCCAAGCGGGACCTGATCTTCGCGTTCTTCGCCGATGAGGAAGCCGGCGGCAAGTACGGTGCCCACTACGCCGTCGACAAACGTCCGGAACTGTTTGAGGGCGCCACCGAGGCGATCTCTGAAGTGGGCGGCTTCTCCGCCATCATCGGCGGCCAGCGCACCTATCTGCTGCAGACCGCCGAAAAAGGCCTGTCCTGGCTCCGACTCGTGGCCCACGGACGCGCCGGCCATGGCTCCCAGATCAACACGGACAACGCCGTGACTCGGCTCGCCGGTGCCGTCTCACGGATCGGTGAATACAAGTGGCCCGTGGAACTGACGCCCACCACCCGGCAGTTCCTGGACGGCGTGACGGAACTCACGGGGGTTGAGTTCGATCCCGATGATCCGGAAAAGATCCTGAAGGAGCTCGGCACGGTGGCCCGCTTCGTCGGCGCGACGCTGCAGAACACCACCAACCCGACACTCCTGAAGGGCGGCTACAAGCACAACGTGATCCCCGAGTCCGCCGAGGCCCTCGTGGACTGCCGGACGCTGCCCGGCCAGGAACAGCAGGTCCTGGAGATCGTCCGCGAACTGGCCGGCACCGGCGTGGAGGTGAGCTATGTCCACAACGACGTCTCCCTGGAAGTCCCCTTCGCCGGGAACCTGGTCGATTCGATGATCGATGCCCTGCACTCCGAGGACCCCGGCGCCAAGGTCCTGCCGTACACGCTCTCCGGGGGCACGGACAACAAAGCGCTGAGCCGGCTCGGCATCACCGGCTACGGCTTCGCCCCGCTCCAACTGCCGGACGAACTGGACTTCACCGGAATGTTCCACGGCGTCGACGAACGCGTACCGGCCGAGTCGCTGAAGTTCGGCGCGCGGGTGCTGGACACCCTGCTCACCAACTACTGAGCCTGAAACGACGACACACCATGAGCCCCGAAGATGTCCTGCCCGAGGCCCTGCTGGAGCGGATCCGCGGCCGCGCCGCCGGTTACGACCGCGACAACTCGTTCTTCCACGAGGATCTGGCCGAACTCGCCGCGGCGGGGTACCTGAAAATCTTCGTTCCAGCTTCCGACGGCGGCCTGGGACTGGGGCTCGCCGCGGCGGCGCAGCTCCAGCGGCGGCTCGCGACGGCGGCCCCGGCCACGGCGTTGGCGATCAACATGCACCTGGTCTGGACCGGCGTCGCGCACGTCTTGGCCGCCCGGGGTGACTCCTCGCTGGATTTCGTCCTGAAGGAAGCCGCCCAAGGGGAGATCTTTGCCTTCGGGAATTCCGAGGCGGGCAACGACTCGGTGCTCTTCGACTCCCGCACCGACGCGGTCCCGCAGCCGGACGGCGGCTACTCCTTCACCGGCCGCAAGATCTTCACGAGCCTCTCTCCGGCGTGGACCCGGCTCGGGATCTTCGGCAAGGACCCTTCTGCCCGGGACGGCGAGGGGGAGCTGGTGCACGGCTTCATCAGGCGGGACACCCCCGGCTACCGGATCCTGGACGACTGGGACACACTGGGCATGCGGGCCAGCCAGTCGAACACCACGGTGCTGGACGGCGCCGTCGTGCCGGCGGAGCGGATCTTCCGGAAGCTGCCGGTGGGCCCGAACGCGGATCCGCTGATTTTTGCGATCTTCGCCTGCTTCGAGACGTTGCTCGCCGCCGTGTACACCGGCATCGGCGAACGCGCGCTGCTGCTCGGCGTGGAGGCTGTCACGCGCCGTACCTCGTTCAAGAACGGCGGCCGCAGCTACGCCCAGGACCCTGACATCCGCTGGAAGGTGGCCGAGGCGGCGATGGCCATGGACGCGCTGTACCCCCAGCTGTCCCGCGTCACCGGGGACGTGGATGAACTGGCCGAGCACGGCAGCCAGTGGTTCCCGCAGCTGGTGGGACTCAAAGTACGGGCGACTGAGACGGCACGCACCGTGGTGGACCTCGCCATCCGGGTATCGGGCGGCTCAAGCTACTTCCGCGGTTCGGAGCTGGAGCGGCTGTACCGTGACGTGCTGGCGGGCATGTTCCACCCGTCCGACGACGAATCGGCGCACAACACGGTGGCTAACGCCTGGCTGGGTCCGCTGGAAACGCCGTAGCGGCGCGGTTGTGCAGGGCGGCCCAGCAAGCACATCCAACTTCTCGATCAAATTTCCGGCGAGCACACGGCCGAAGTTCGCAGAGCACCGGCAGAAACCTCCTTCAGGCCGCCGGAAGCTTAGGCGGGACGCCGGCCACAAGATGCTCTGTGCCCCCGGCAGCGTGGCCTCTTTCTCGGCCAAGCTTCCGGCTCGATTGAGGTCGGACCGTGACGAGCTCATAGGGGATGTCTGCACCGCATTGGCCATTGACAGAGGAACGCGGGTGGCCACGACGCCGCGGCCGCACAACGCCCCGACGTCAATGACGCCGGGGGATCCTGCAGACAAGTCCGCGCCGAACCGAGACGTGCGGTTGGGGCCGGCGCCGGCCCGGGCAGCGCTGACGGGCATGCTCCTACGGGGTGGGTGGGGAGAGACCGAGCCGGGGGTAGAGGACTTCGAATCCCTTGCTCAGGCCGCCGTTCAGCGCCCCGATTACGTGTCCCCCGTTAGGGACCTCGTAGTAGGTGACGGTCATTCCCGCGGCCGCGGCCGCTGCCGAGACATGACGGGCAGCCTCCAGGTAGACGGGATCGTCGGTTGAAGCCGTGAAGATGGCTTGGGTATCGCGATACGTCTGTTGCTTCATGATGTTGACCGGTTTTTCGGCGTCGTAGGCTGCCTGGTTGCCGCTGAACATTTCTTGGAGGTTGGCCTCGGGATCCTCTGCCCCCGGGTATTCTTCCCCGGATATGTCCAACACATTGCCCCAGATGGTGGGGTACTTGGCGGCGAAGGAAATAGCGCACTGGCCGCCGTGTGAATAGCCCGCGATGGTCCAGTATTTCGGGTCGTCACTGATGTTCAGGTGGCTTCGTGCCCAGTCGACCACGTCACGGTTGACGAAGGTCTCCGGTCGACCATGAAGGGTTGAATCGAGGCACAGGTTGTCGACCAGGGGATCCCCGAGCTGGTCCGCTACGATAACGATCGGCGCCAGCCCGTCGTGGCGTGCTGCATAGTCGTTCAGGACAGCCGCGGCGTACTGCGGGTCCGGATTGCCGGGCTGTCCCATCATCAAGACCACCAGAGGAAGATCCGGAGGATTGGGGACCCGTGCTGCCGGGGGCAGGTACAGACCCGCCGGCCGCGAGGGAAAACCGGAAATCTGCGCCGGGATGACGATCTGGGCCGTTGAACCCTCGGAGGGCATTCCTGCAGGCGCCTTCCAAGTTTCCCACAGGGGCACCTGGGGCGTGGCGGAATGGGGCGCGACCGGTCCCAAGTCAACCCTCGGGGCGAGGGGGACGCCCAGGAACGACGCCAGGGTCGGGTTCAGTCCGTAGAATGCGTTGATTCCCAAGGCCGCCGTGGCAGCGAAACTGAGAGCTGCCACCGAAGCGAGCACCTTCCGCCGTGGTCCGGATGTCCGGAGGTTCGCGCCGCAGATGCCAAGGCCGGCGAAGAACGCTATGACCCAGATGCGAACAGGCCACCCGAGGGGACCGCCGACTGCGTGCATGATCCGCTCCGCCACCAGTAGGATGACGGCCCCGACCGCGGCGCCGGCGGCGCCTGAGAGAACCGCAATGGCCACCAGCCTGCCCGAGCGTCGCACCAGAAGAACGGCGCCCAGGACCACGCTGAGCACGTAAGACACGACGATCAAAGGCCCGTCAACGATGTTGAGAGCCAGAACGTATTTTTCCATGGCACCTGCCGACCATATTGTGCGGCCACCGTCCCGCCGGAACTGCATCTTCCGGAGCACCAGAGCGGTGATACCGCTGAACCAATCCCGGACTGCCGGTCCGGTCACCGGGGCCGATCATACCGGCTGAAGATGGCAGCCGGCTGTGCGCGGGCGGCTGTTCCGGGCGCCGAAAAGATGTCGGCACCTGCTTGCCCCGGGTACCGGGCTGGTCCGGAGTCTAGAATTCCGGTATGTCCAGAATCCTGGTAATTGAGGATGACCAAACCATTGGCGGGGTTCTGGTGTCCGCGTTGAGCGCCAACGGCTATAGCGTCCAGTGGCAGTTGAACGGCGGCGGCGGGTTGGCTGCCGCGGCCGCGGGCGCCGATCTGGTGCTGTTGGATCTGGGGTTGCCGGACCGGGACGGTTTCGGCGTGTGCCGGGAACTGCGGAGTATTTTGCCTGGCGCCGTGATTGTGGTCCTGACGGCACGTCGGGAGGTCATGGACGTGGTCTCGGGCCTGGAATCCGGCGCCGATGATTACCTGATCAAGCCGTTCCGGGTCATCGAGCTGCTGGCCCGCGTCCGGGCACATCTGCGCCGTAACGCCGGGTCCGCCACCGATGCGGACGGCGCCTCGTCGGTGGTCGTGCTGGGATCGCTGAGGATCGATGGGGCGCGGCGGGCCGTCGTCGGCGAGGTGGAAGTGCCATTGCGGGCGCGGGAATTTGATCTGCTGCTCAGACTCGGGCGGGAGCCAGGACGGGTGGTGAGCCGGGAGACGCTGATGGCCGATGTCTGGGACGTCAACTGGTTTGGTTCCACGAAGACCCTCGATGTGCATGTGGCGTCGCTGCGGAGCAAGCTTGCCGCCGCAGGGCCGGGTACCGCGGGCACTCCAGTGATCAGTACCGTGCGTGGACGGGGGTACCGTCTGGAGGACCCGGGCCGTTCTGGCAAGTGAGGGCCGGGATCGCCCGAGGCCCGGCTCGTCAGGGTTCCCGCAGGGAATCGATCGCCGGGAGCCGCCGGGCGCGGAGGGCAATCAGGTCTGCTGTCAGGATGCCCGCCACGGAGGCGACTAGCAGGAGGGCCAGATACGGGCCGGGGACGGCCGGCGCCGCCGGGGGCGGATCGAATACGCCGCTGAGCACGGCAATCAGCATCAGGGATAACGCCCAGCCCGCGGCCGCCCCGGCGGCGACGCCTGCGACAGTGGTCACTGCCCCTTCGCTCAGGATGAACCCCCGCAGTTGGGACTTGGTGGCACCGAGCACCGTGGCAATGGCGAAGGTGCGTCGTCGCTCCACGAGCCCGAGGGCCGTCAACAGGCCCCCGGCCGCGAGGGCCAGGACCAGCGCGAAGCTCAGCTCGACCCGGGTGAGGCCGGTGAGGTCCACGGAGGTCAGGCTCGACCCGATGGTCGAGCGTACCGTGTCGATGCCCGTCACCGTTGCCGTGGGCCCGAGTTTCCGGGAGAGCTCGGCCGCCACGGCGGACACGTTCCGGCCCTCGGTGTTAACCAGGACGGTGCTGTTTGCCCCGTCGTGTGTGGCTTGTGCAACGTAGCCGGCGTTGGCTACGAAGAAGCTGTCCTTGGGTGCCGTCGGGAATTCGGTCACGACGCCGACGTACCGGAATTGGACGGGCGTGAGTCGGTGGGTGGCGGCGTCCTGCAGCCGCAGGGTCAGGCTGTCCCCGGCCTTCAACTGGAAGTCCGTTACGGTCTCTGCGCTGACCAGCACGCCCTCGGGATCGGCGGCGAGCCGGTGCATCATCTCTGCGGCAGTCGCGCCTTGGAAGTAGCCGTCCTGCAACGCGGCGGCCTGTGCGATGGATCCGGGGTTGACCCCGTACATGTCCTGGAGGTCAGCTCCCACATAGGCGTAACGGTGCAGAAGCGCTTCGACAGACACGACCCCGGGCGTACGGGTGATCGCCGGCCCGATGCCGGCGTCCAGCGTGGTGCCCGGCGGCGCCGTGACCGCGACGTCGGCGCCGTTGGTCAGCCTGGCATCGACCTCGGCCTGCTGCCGGTAGGTGGCGTTGAAGGTCGCCGTCGAGGCAGCGAAGGCGAGGGCCAGGGCAAGGACTACGACCGCCTGGCTGATCACCGACCGCTGCCGGACCATGCTCGCGGCCACGGTGGGGGCCAGATTCCCGGCCAACGGCCTGATGAACGCGGCGATTCCCCGCCGGCGGCGCAGGAGGACATCCATGACCCGCCAGATCAGCAGCCCTGTTCCGATCCAGAGCAGGGCCGGGCCCAGAAAGGCCCAGTAGTCGACGGAAATCGAAGCGACACCCTCCGGCGCCAGAACCAGCTTGTAGCCTGTCCCACTCGTTCCCAGAAAGGCCAGCAGGGCTGCCGCGAGGACTATCAGATCGAGACCGGTGCGCAGCCACCAGGGGGCGCGGTGGCGGCCCATCTGCAGACGCGCACCGGCGACCGTGCTCGTCCGATAGTCACGCAGGGCCGGTGCAACGAGGGACGCCCCGGAGATGAGAAGGCCTCCGGCGAACGCACCGGCACCCCAGAGGACCGCGGTGGCGGGGGAAGCCCCGAAAGCGCCCGACCCGAAGGTCGCTGCACCGATCACGGCCGCTCCGCCGAGCCCGGCCAGGCCGCCGGCCGCACCCACCAGGGCAGCTTCGAGGACCGCCACCCGGGCCACCTGGGCTGCGGTTGCACCTCGGGCGCGCAGCAGCGCCTGCTCCCGGCGGCGGCGCACCGCCCCCGTCCCGGCGATGCTGATGCTCAGGATTCCGGCCAGCACCGCGCCCGGCAGGCCAAGGAAGAGAAACAACACCTTGGAATAACTGGCGTCGCTCCGCGCCGCATCAAGGGCTGCCCCGAGGTTGTTCCCCACAATGCCGGATCCGGCCAGTGCCGCTTCCAGATTGCGGGCAGCGCCGCCCACGAAGATGAAGGCCTCGGCAGGGTCGGCTGGCAGTTCGCCGGACCGTTGGACGTGGATCTGTGTGGACACCAGGTCGGGGCGGGACGCAGACAGTGCGGCCGTGACCTTGGCGAACGTGGCGGCCGGCAACAGCACTATGTTATCCGGGGGCGCCGCAGGCTGGGACTGTGCCGGTGCGCCCACGGTCTGGAACAGCGAATTGGCCTGCGGGATATCCACGACACCCCGGACGGTGACGGTCTGTGGCGCCGTTCCCGCCAGCCGGATGGAAATGCTGTCTCCGGGGCCGACGTGGAGATTGGCGGCGGTCTGCTGTGCAATCAGGATCCCGGTGCCGGAGCCAACCAGTGTCCGGGTCTCGTGGGGAAAAGTAGACGCATAGTTCTCGGGCAGGCCCAGGACGATCCCCGGCCCGGTGGTCTGTGCGGAACCGCCGGCGGCGCTCTGAAAACCGTCCGTCCTGGCAAAACCCACGGGCAGGGCGCTTTTGACGCCGGGCGCCGCCGCGATGGTGGACAGGGAGCCTTGGACGTCTGAGCCTTGGCTGAGCTCCACCTGCCAGTCCACGGCCACTGTCCCGGCCGCCCGGGCAGTCATGGATGCCTGCGCGGCGGTCAGGAAGGAGCCCAGGCTGGCCACCAGGGCGACGGCGACGGCGATTCCGGCGGCGATGCCCAGCAGGCGGCCGCTGCGGCGGATACGAAGCCCGCGAAGCCATAGCCAGATCATGATGTCTCCTGTTCATCCGGGTCCCTCAGTCCGCCGTCCTGCATCTGCCACATCTCCGCCAGCATGCCGGCGATCAACGGATCATGAGTGGAGACCAGCAGGGCCGCGTCGAGGGAGTCCGCCGCCTGGATCAGAACCTCGATGACGTGGACCCCGGTGGCGTGGTCAAGCTGGCCGGTGGGCTCATCGGCCAGGATCAGCCGCGGCTGGCAGGCGAGGACACGGGCGACGGCGGCCCGCTGGGCCTGGCCGCCGGAAAGCTGTTCGGGAAGATTGCCCTCCAGCCAGTCGATCCCCAGCAATGCCAGGGCGTCACGGGCCGCACCGCGCGCCGCACCTTCCGGACTCCCTGCCAGGATCAGGGGCAGGGCCACGTTCTCCAATACATCCAGAGCCGGGATGAGGCTCGGGCTTTGAAAGACCAGGCCGACCGTGCCGGGTCCTGCAGGCTTTCCTGCCTCCACCAGCTCTCCCTCGATAGACCCGGACGTCGGCCGTACAAGGCCGGCCAGCAGGTGCAGCAAGGTGGATTTCCCTGACCCGGACGGTCCCATCAAGGCAACCCTGGCCCCCGGGAAGATCGCGCAGCTTACGTTCCGCACTGCCACGACGGCATTCGCCCCCGAACCGAACGTGAGTCACGCCTGATGACAGCGGACCAGCGGCGCGGATGCGGTTTCCGCAGAATCCGCGCCTGACGGACTGGACTGTACGCGGCCAATGTTCATGATGCTTCCTTCCGTGGCGGTTCCTGGACCCGGCCGTCCGCCAAGAACACCACGCGGTCGGCGGCGGCCACGGCGTCGGGGCTATGGGTAACGATCAGGATCCCGCAACCGGAATCTGCCTGACGGCGGAGCAACTGCACGAGCCGGAGCCCGGCCTCCGAGTCCAATTCACCGGTGGGTTCATCAGCCAGCAACAGCTCCGGCTCGTTGGCCAACGCCACCGCGAGTCCGGCGCGGGAGGTCTCACCGCCGGAAAGCTGTGACGGATACGCCCTGGCGCGGGTGCTGAGGCCCACGGATTCGAGGACCTCACCGGGTCCATTCGACTGTTTCCCGGCAAGACGTTGAACCAGCGCAACGTTTTGTGCCACGGTCAGGTGAGTGAACAGATTCTCGGACTGGAAGAGGATGCCCACGTGCCGGGCCCGCAGGGCCGCACGTTCGGCCTCCGTCCGGGCATTCATGCGTTGCCCCAAAATCCGCACCGTGCCCCCGGCCGGTTCATCGAGCCCGGCCAGACAGCCCAGAAGGGTTGATTTCCCGGATCCGGACGGTCCGACTACGGCCACGACTTCGCCCGCGGCGACGCTGAGGCTGACACCGCGCAGGGCCAGTACTTCTTCCTCGCCGTTGCGGTAGAAGCGGTACAGTTCATCGGCGTCCAGCAGGGGACCGGGCCCGGGCCCTACCGGAGCCATCGGAACGATCCGCTCACCTTGGACCACGGATCCGCGTTGTCCGCGTCCTTCGGCCCGGCCAGGGTCAATGCGGCAACTGTTCCATTCTTCCAGAACAAATACCGTTCAACCGCCTGGCGCCTGACCTTTTGCGTCACCGGGTCCGGGCCCGAGTCCGCCTGATACCGGATTCGTAAGCCCTTCCCGCCAGGGAGGCTGAACTCGGTGACATCCCCCAGCGCCATGCTCGGCGTGGTTTTCTGCAGCTGGGGCAAATCGTTGGCGGTGACGGACTTAATGGTCGGGGCCGCCGTGGCCTGCGCCTCGTCGACGGTGATGCTGTTGAGTTTGTCGGTGTAACTGATAGAGGATTCGGTGCGGGTCTCCGCCCAGCCTTCGGGAACCTCGAGCCGGTAGCTGCCGGACGGCCCTGCCGCAGTGACATAGGCCTGGTTGTCCGGAATGTCGCCTGGGGGGGGGGGTGGTTTCCGGGACCGCGGCGCTGACCGGCCCGGAAGCGGCACCGGCGGGTGCCTGGGGCGCGGAGCAGGCGGACAGGCCCGTCAGTACGGTCAGGGACACCGCCAGCACAACGGCAGTAGGATGAAATTTCATGGGGCCCTCCACTCCGGTGTTGCTGTTGTTTTCAGCGTACTGAGGCGACAGTTAGCTCCCGGCCAGCCGCAGGTTAGGGCTTGGCAAAATCAGCTATCCCTCGGAGGTGATTGTGAGGCGCCGGATCATCGGAGTGGCGGTGGCCAGCGCGGCCCTGGCCGTGCTGCTCTTCCTCGTTCCGCTCGCGGTGGCGGTGCTCAACCTCTTTTTTGGTGCAGGAACAGTCAGACCTTGAACGCGAGGCGCTGAACGCCGCTCTCGTGGTGGACCCGGCCTTCTCGGGCCGGGACATGCCCGAGATTCCCTCCGCGGCCCCGGAAACTGAGCTGGGGCTCTACAACACCGCCGGGCAGCTCGTTGCGGGGGCGGGCCCTGCTAGAGCGGACGCCGCAACCGCCCCTGCCCTGGGCCTGCCGGCCGGTCACGACAGCCAGGAATGGCTGGTCGCCGTCGTGCCCGTTGCGGCCGGCGAAAAAACGACCGGCGCACTCCGGGCAGCCAGCCCGGCGGCCCGCGTGTGGCAGCGGGTCGGCATTGGCTGGGCTGCCCTGCTGGCCGCTGGCCTGCTGGCCGTCGCCGTCGCCTGGCTCCTGGCCCGGAAACTCGCACGCCAGATCAGCCGCCCCATGGAGCAGCTGGCGGAGGCATCCGTACGCCTCGGCCACGGCGAGTTTGACCTGCAATTGCCGCACACCGGGGTGCTCGAGGTGGACCGGGCCGGCTCGGCCCTGAACGCTGCGGCGGCCAGCCTGGGAGAGCTGGTGACACGGGAACAACGTCTCGCCGCGAACGTCTCGCATCAGCTCCGCACCCCGCTGACGGGGCTGCGGGCGACTCTCGAACACGCGCTGTCGGATCCGACCGCCGATCTGCGCGCCGCAGCCCGGCAGGCGATCGGCAGCGCCGACAAACTCGAATCCACCATCGCGGATGTGATGACACTGACGCGGGGACCAGTGCCCGCGTCGCCGGAGGTGGACCTCGCAGCGCTCGTGGACGGAATCGCCTCCCTGTGGCACGGGCCGCTGGCCGCCCGCGCCCGGCCCTTGCGGGTAAGCCTCGCGGAGGACGTGGCGCCGTTGGCTGTCGCACCCAGAGCCGTGGAGCAGATCCTTGACGTGCTCCTCGACAACGCCCTCCAGCACGGTTCCGGTACCGTACGGTTGGAAGTCCGGGCACTGGAACGGGCCGTGGCGATCGACGTGGCAGACAGCGGAGGCAACGCGCCGGACGAGGACATCTTCCTCCGCGGAACGTCGGGTGACGGCGGCACGGGTGTCGGCCTCGCCCTGGCTCGCCAGATGGCAGAAGACCTCGGCGGCCGGCTCCTGCTGTCAAGGAGAAGCCCGGAGACACAGTTCACCCTTCTGCTGCCGCGGCAAAAGGCACCCGACGCCCCCTGATCAACCGCCTGATGGCGATATCGGACCAACCATGCCCGCGGCACGGTCCTTGTTTGGACGATCGGATTCGTTCCCCGCCCCAGCCGTTGCGCACGCATCGTCCAATAGTCGCCAGGTCAACGACCCGTGGCGCGGCCGTCGCGGGACAAGCCACCTGCACCCGAAGCGGCAACCGCAGGCGCCGGGTCAGGGCTTGCTGTTGAAGACGTCCGGGCCGAAGCTGTTCTGACCGGGCGCCCCGGCGTATCCGAGGCGGGGCAGGGAAAAGATGTCTTCGATGCTGGCCAGCAGGCTGAAGTGGTTGTACGTCCTGTCCGACGTCGTGCCGCCCTTGGTGAACGGCGAAAGCACCAGCGCCCCGACCCGTCCGCCCGCGGTCCCGCCGGGAACCCCGGCCGGGCCGGACGTGTTGCCTTCGGATTCGTCGAAGGTGATGACCAGCACGCCGTCCTGCTTGAAGGCCGGGGAGTCCAAGATGGCCGGGACCTGCTGCTGCAACCAGCTGTCGGCACTTTCCAGGCCACCTGGGCTGCCGTCGACGCAGGGGTTGTCATGCCCGTCATTGCACAAGTTGGGCGAGATGTAAGAGAGGTTGGGAGTCGTGTCCGCGGACTTCAGGTCCTCAGCCAAATGTGTGAAGTCGACAACGTTCTGCTGGCAGTCCGGGGACGATGTGATCGACTCGAAGTAAACGAACGGATTGTGGCGGGTCGCGTACTGGTCGCCGACCTGGGCGCTTTGGTGATCGTCCCTGGCGCCGAGCTCGGGATGCCGGCAGGGGGTCCCCATGTCCTCCATGTAACCTTTCCAGGTCCTGCCGGCCGCGCTGAGCTGGCCGGCAAGAGTGGGTACCGAGGACGGATACACGCACCCGGTACCCTGCACCTGGCCCGGCGCGGACGTGCCGGTCTGCTTGAACGCGGCATAGGTCGGGCAATCCTTGCGGGTCATCTCGTTCGAGGCCTGCCCGGAAATCTGGGCCAGGTAGTCCGGGTGGGAGTTGTGGGCAGTCCCGTAATATCGGGAGAGCAGCACGCCCTGCGCGCGCAGGGTCTTCGACAAAAAGGGAGCAGCCGAGCCGCCGCCCCAGACCTTGTCGTAACCCTTGTTCTCCAGATTGATCACGAAGACATGCCCGGGTTTCCCCGACGCCACTGTCGATTGTGGAGAGGGGGTTTTGGAGGGCGTGGCGGTGGGGGTGCCTGACCTACCCGTTGTGGCGCTCGTGGTTGGTGATGGTCCGCCCCCTGGCGGCGTGGGCTCACAGGCCGTGGCCGCCACGGCAAGGACCATGGCAAGAATCAGCCACGCGGATCGCGCCGCACGGTTCAGGCCTACGAATTTTGCGACATTCCGGCTCATCGATTCCGGCTTTCTCTCTGGCGAGACGCTTATGGATCTGGCACCCAGATGCCACCACAGTTCCACACCTCGATTAGTAGTGTTCCGCAGTTCCCTGCGGAGACCCTGTGAACGCCCATTTCCTGGAAGTGATTCCATCCCGGGCACCAGCGGAAGGATTGTGCCGCAGCACCCTGCAGCGCTGCACCAGGTATCAGCGTTGTCATGGCCGCAGGAGTGGGGATTTTGCGTCGGCTGCAGGGTCCGACCATGGTCAGGAACATCAGGACACCGGCCAGGACCGCGACGGTCCGGCAGCTAACGCCGTTGCCGGGAGGGGGAGGACCGGCGACGCTGCCGATGGGCGGTTCGCGGGTTTTGCTTCGCCGGTGGCGGGAAGGGCGCCGTCGTCATTGCCGTGTTGGCCCAATTTCCCAGCTTCTCTGATGGCTGCCGTGCTATAAAAAGCCTTAGTAGCCGCTGGCGGCGGCCGCCGTGGATCGGCGCCCGAGCTGGACGGCCGGCACGGGCCAATGCCAAACAGAAGGAGGCGGGGTGGAGCAGCTTTTCAACCTCAACATCGTCGAAAAGTCACTGCTGTACGCCCTCTATGCCCTCTGCGCCATGGCAGCCCTCTACCTACTGATACGCCCCGTGCGGTTGCCGCGTCCGATGCGCCGCGGGACCACGGAGCCGGGACCTCGGACGTGGATCATCACCGCCACCGCGGCCGTGGCCGGCGGCGCCCTGACAGGCGCCGTCACACTGTTCATCTGCGAAGTTATGCTGAACGTCTTCGGTCTCCCACTGGACGCGGACACCCGCGCCTGGGTGATCTTTGCGTTCTCCGGCGTCGGTCTTGCCGCCGTGAACCTGTGGCGGTCACGCTGGTGGCGGAAGGCGGCTGCCATTGTCGCCGGTCTGGTGTTCATTGTGACGGCGGCCCTGGGGATCAACGCAGGGTACGGCCTGAACCCGACGTTGGGAGCCATGCTGGGCATGAACCAGACACAACATCTGGCCCTTCCCAAACTCAACCCGGCGCAGCAGACGCAGGGTGGGGCCGCGTTGTGGCAAAGCTGGAAGCCCCCGGCGGGGATCCCCGCTGCCGGACGGAGCGGGACAGTCACGATACCGGCGGACGCCTCTGGATTCCACGCCCGCGACGCCTATCTGTATCTGCCGCCCGCGGCACTGGTGGACAATCCGCCGGCGCTGCCGGTCATCATCATGATGATGGGCCAGCCGGGAGGCCCCGAACAGAGCAAATCCGCCGTTCGGGAGCTGGATGCCCTGGCGCAGCGAAACCACGGACTGGCACCGATCGTGCTCACCGTCGACCAGTTGGGCGATCCCTACCGGAATCCGGTCTGCGTGGATTCGGCGAAAGGCAAGGTCTACACCTACGTCACCACCGACGTCGTCAACTACATCCGCAAGAATTTCAACGTGGCGTCTGGCCGGACCCAGTGGGCCGTGGCCGGGTACTCCAACGGCGGCGAATGCGCCCTGTCCTTCGCGGCCAAGAGGCCGGAGCTCTTCGGCTCGCTGCTCGACATCTCGGGGGAACTGGACCCGCTGGTCGGCTCAGTGGACAACACGGTCAAGACCGTTTTCGGAGGGAACAAAGCCGCGTTCACCGCGGAGAAACCTGCCACCATCCTCAAAGCACACAAATACTCCGACAATCTCGCCATTTTCACCAGCGGCGCCCTAGACTCGAAGTACGGGCCGCAGGGCGCCACGGCCGAGGCGGACGCGAAGACCGCCGGTATGACCACCCGCCGGTTCGTCGGCGACGGGGTCGGGCACCGCGGGGACGCAGTTGACTATGGCCTCAAATCCGGGCTCCCGTTGCTGTACCAAAGGTTCGGCCTCGCCCCGCCCTGAGCAGTGTCCCCCATCGCCGCCGCAGGACACGCCGAGGGCCCCGAGGACTGGCAGAGGACCCAGCCGGGCGGCGGACATGGGTTTCTCCGGTCTCTGCCCGGCGGGATTTTGGCACCCTTCAAGGGCCGGTGCGGCGAGGGCGGAGGCCCTCCTGCTGATGGCCGTACTGCGGGTCCGCTCTGGCCGTTTTGCCCGGAGTTACTGCCGCCCGGACGTTCATCCCTTGGGCCCGTCGCCGTGCTTTGGGCCGGGGACGTGCGTTGGGTTGCGGCCGCCGGCGGGTTGGGAGCGTTTGGGGCGGCGGAGGATCCGGCGGGCCAGTGCCAGGCTTTCTCCGAGGCTGATGGTGGGGAGGTAGGCCCGGGTGACGGCGTTTCCGATGGCGGGCAGCGACGCCGCGTCGGGGTAGAGCATGTAGAGAGGTTCGTAGTGGGGCTGGAATTTTGCCTTGAACGCCAGCAGGGACCTGAACCCGTACACGGGTTCCAGGGTTGCGCCGAGCCAGTCGAGCAGCCGGTCCAGGCCGCCGGCGGCCTGCGGGTCTGAAGGTGCGGGCAGGTGCGGTGAGTCGGTGTTCACCCGGGCCAAGGGCGCGCCGGAGAGGCTGATGAATCCACATCCTTCGTCCTTGAGGCTGAGCGCGGCGGAGGCGATGAGGAATTCGATGCCGGCACGGAATCCGGTGCTGCGGCGCCGCATGTAATCCAGGGTCCAGCCCTCAATTATTCCGTTGCGGTAGACGGGCAGCCAGGACAGGACGGCGTGGACCCTTTGATGCCCGTCGATGGCGAGCAGCAAGCGGACGTCTGGGTCGTTGAGTTCGTCCAGGCTGCCGAGGGTGAACCCCATTTCGGGCAACTTTTTGTCGGCCACCCATTCTTCGGAGAGCTCCTGGATCTGGGCCAGGACGGAGAAGGGTGCGGTGGCGTATGTCGTCCATTCGGCGCGTATGCCGGCTTTGGCCGCGTTGTTCATGGCGGTGCGGATGTCCTGGAATTTCTTTCCCCTGAAGGACATCGATTCCAGCGGCAGGATCGTCTCCTGTGCCACCTGCACGGACCCCCAGCCCAGTGACGCGGCGTGGTCCCGCAGGTCCTGGGGGACGGAATAGAAGCACGGTGTCCATCCTTCCCCGGTGCAGAACCGGGTGAAGTCCGCGAAGGTGGCTTTGGTCTGGGGTCCGGGTCCGACCGGGACGCCCAGGGTGAGGGCGATCCCCCCGACAACACGGTAGGCGATGAAGCTCTCGCCCGTGGAGGAGAACCAGTAGCTGTTCCCGGGCCAGGTCGTCATCCACGACAACGAGCTCCCTTGCCGTGTTTTCAGTATTTCCCGGGCGCGTGCGGCGCCGGCGTTGTGCTGGATCGGGGCCGCGCGGAGGAAAGTGTTCAGGACCAGACCGGCGGTGGCAGCCCAGAAGATGACGCCGATGCCTTCGTAGAGCAGAACCGCCGCGGTGCTTTGGGGGAAGAACGCCGGGGACACGTCCAGCATGTATCCCAGTGGCAGGAACCTGTCCGGAATGTCTGCCAGCAGTTCGGCGGGTCCGGGAACGGGCGTGAAGTCGCCGGCGAGAGCAAGTCCCGCAAGCAGGTAGAACGCCCCGAGGGCCGCTCCGACGAGAAAAATCTGTAACGCGAGCCGGGTGTAGGTCCCCGGCGGGGCCGCCACAAGGAAGAGTCGCCGGGTTATCAGCAACACAATGCTCAGGACGACGGGCAGCAGCAGCGGCAATACCAGGCTGAACGGATGGGGGTACCCCGGTGCTTCGATGGTGCCGATCCCCTCGACGGCCGCGGTGTCCGGTGCTGCTCTCTGAAGAACTCCGGCAATGGTGATGCCGGCCAGCAAGGACAGAGCCAGCTGGATCAGCACGGCGCCGGCCCAAGCGAAGCGGCGCCCGCGGCGAAGACCGTCGGCAAGCAGCAGCAGCAGAAACGATGGAAGGATTGCCATGAAGATCCCGCCGGCCCCGGCGCGCAGCTGCAGTTGGGCGGCGGCACAGTCCTTGGCCTGCCCCGGGTCGGTGCACAGGCTCTGGAGGGTCTGCGGGTCCACGGGCTGGATGTTGGTGAACAGGAAGCGCAGGACCGATAAAGGTCCGGCTGCGTGCGGGACAAGGCCGGCCACGACCGGGCCGGCGGCCGAAACCGCCACCAGGAGCGCGATCAGGACGCGGCCTTCATGTCTGGAGCTCACGGGGCGCCGGAACCGGGGAGGCCGGCCCAACAGGAGTGGCCCCAGGAGGGCGCCGGTGCCTGCGGCGCCGAGCCGGACAAGGTCCGCGAACCCCCCGCTGTAGAGGGCCAGGAGTACCAGTAAGGCGAACACGACCAGGCGGACCCGGCGCCGCCACAGGGTAGGCATCATGGCGGTCCCCGCCATCGCCACCCCGGCGGTAAGGGCACTGGGACCCAGGAACAGATGCCCGCTCATTTCCTGGGCCCAGCTCCCCATCGTCTGCCGTGCCGCGGCCAGCAAGGCCAGGGCAGCGCCGATGCCCAGAACATGAGAAGCCAGGGCAGCTGCTGCGAACTTCAGGCTTCCCATCCGACGTTCCAGGGGCATGCCGACGGCGAGGACCAGAGCCGTGCCCAGGACGTACCCTCCCAGGTTCTGTGCCCAGAGCGCGCACGTCAGCAGAGCCCACCAGTTTCCGGGCAGGGAGTGCGCGGTCGCTGCCACGTGGGGCCGCAGGGCCCCGGTAGGACCGGAGAAGAGGCTGGAGGACAGTGCCCCCGCAGCCCAGAAGGCCAGGACAAAGCCCACGGTGAGCGGTGCGCCGCGCAGAATTTCCTGCCATAAGGGCCTGGTGCCGGAAGATGCCGCGCTTACGTGATGCTGCGGCAGCACTGGCACGGGAATCCTTTCAGCGCGGTCGGCGTCAATGAGCACCCTTGGACATTCCGGCGGGGTGTCCGGTCCACTGGCTCACCACCGTTCTGAAGCCCTGGCGTCGAGCCCGTGCATCCGATTCACAGCGGAGACCGTGGGTGCAAGGAAATTGTTCCACACCATCACCTGGTTCAAGGACGGCTGCACTGCTGATGAGAACGGAACCGATCACGTCGCGGAGGTAGTGCACCCCGAGATGCTAATTTCAGCAGCGGACACGCCAGTCGAACGCTGGCGATGAGCAGCCGATCAGCTGTTTTCATGGTTCCCCGTCAAGTTCTTCCATCCCATGGCAGGCGTCCCGATAGGAGATTTCGCCGTCCCGCCAAGCCTGTTCCAGTCCGCTGGCAATGCGCTTCCTGTAAGTGCTCCCGGTTGGTCCTGGCAGGCCGTCGAGATGATCGAAGCGGGAGTATGTGGGGTGAGGGTCCCCGGGGATCAGATGCCGACGGATCATCGTTCGGAACCAGATGCTAAAGTGCGGGGACCGGTGCTCGTAGGCTCTTGCATCGACCAAGTACATGCCTTCATGCTCCAACTGCCGACTGGGAGGACCATGAACATTTACTGGGTGATCGGCCGTAGAGGCGCTGCCCGGCTGGTCCAGGCGTCGCCAGAAGTGGCTACCGGCCCCGGATTCCTCCCACCCAAGCTTCGCCGGACGGGATACTCGGGTGAAGCTGTCCTCAAAGCGACCCGAACCCTCGGCATCCGGACCTCACCTGGCGCTCAGAATGGCACTGACGGCGGAGCCTTGAGTGTGCGGCCGCGTAGTCCGGCTAAGCGGGGTCGCCAGCGCGGACGCACTTATTGTCGAAGACGGTTTATGTCCAAGAAAGGCGATGCACACAGAGTCTGCGGACTGCGGGAATCTCAGTCACACGGTCCGCTGGACCTGGATGACCTTGCGGCGGAGCCAGAAGCGCCGTCCGCCGCCCAGATAGAGGACGCTGCGCTCCAGTTCCCACTTGCCGTACTCGGAATGCTCCACGAGGCGGCGCCGGGCCTCGGACAGGGAATCCTCAGGACTGACGGTCAGTACGAGGTACTCGTACTGCTTCAGGTAGTCCCGCTCCCGCCGGACCGAGCTGCTCAGAAAATGTTCCTTCATTGCTCTCCATTTTCGTCCTTTTCCGGCTAACGTGAAGTCATGAGCATCGATCCGCGTGTCGCGCTTCAGTCCCTGACCGCCGCCCTGGAAGAACACATGGTCGCCGCTGCGGCGCGCCGGGGCGACGGGGACCCCGCGGTCGAGGCGGCGTTTTTTGCCGTTGCTGACGCCTTCGAAGTCTACGACGATTCACTCTATGAAGCGTATGGCGAAGTTACTCCGCTTGAGGTGATCGACGACGACGGCGAAGAGGACGATGAGGAAGACGTCGACGACGAGGAAGACCTCGAGATCCTCGCGGACTGACCGGCTGACGCGGACTGACCCCGGCCGGATCGGAAGTGTCTGCTCAGGCCGGGCTGGACACGTCTTCCAGCGCCTGGGCAATCTCCGGCGGCAGCGGTGCCAGCGTCGCATCCAGCAGTTCCTTGAGCTGCACGGGGGTCCGTGCGCCCACGATGGCGGCGGCAACTCCGTTCTGTGACAGCAGCCAGCCGAGGGAGACATCCAGGGCCGTCCGGCCCAGTCCCTTCGCCGCCATCGCCACGGCTTCCACCACGCTGGATGCGGCACCCTCGAGGTACGGTTCCACGTAGCTGGCCAGCCGCGAATGCGCCGCCCGCGAATCCGCCGGGATGTGCCCGCGGTACTTTCCGGTCAGCACCCCGCGGCCCACCGGCCCCCACGCCAACAGACCGAGTCCCGCGTCCTCGACGGCCGGAATCAGCTCGGCCTCCGGGGTTCGGTGCACGAGGGAGTACTCGGACTGGTTTGCGATGAGCGGGAAGCCCGCCACCGCGGCTGCCTTTGCCGTCTGCCAGCCATTGAAGTTGGAGACGCCTGCGTACCGGGCCCGGCCGGAGCGGAGGGCAAACTCAAGCGCGGACAGGGTTTCCTCAAGCGGGACGTTGGGATCCCAGGCCTGGGCAAACCAGATGTCCACGTAGTCGGTGCCGAGCCTGGCAAGGCTCGCGTCCAGACCGGAGAGCATCGCATTCCGGGAGGTGTCAACGCTACGCCGCTCGTCCGACGTCGAAAGTCCTGCCTTCGTGGATATGACCACTTCCGACCTGGCCACCACATCGCCCAGCATGGCGCCCAGCATGGCCTCGGCCTGGCCGCCGGCGTAGGAAGCGGCCGTGTCGATCAGCGTGCCGCCCGCGTCCACGAACGTGCGGAGCAGCCCGGAGGCATCCTGCTCATCGGTCTCCCGGGCCCAGGACATAGTGCCAAGGGAGAGGGCGGACACGCGCAACCCACTGTTGCCGACATAACGCTGCTGCATGTCAGCAAGCTTACGGGGATTCGGAATGGTTCATGACGTAGGGTCTATAAACGTGAACTGGTTTGAAGCGGCCCTGCTGGGCCTTGTGCAAGGCCTGACGGAATTCCTCCCGATTTCTTCCAGCGCCCACCTGCGGATTGTCGGCTCCTTCCTGCCAAGTGCAGCCGATCCCGGCGCGGCGTTCACCGCCATCACCCAGCTGGGCACGGAAACCGCCGTGATCGTGTACTTCTGGCGCGACATCGTGCGGATCGTGAAAGCCTGGTTCGGATCGCTCCGCGGCAAGGTCTCGCGGCAGGACCCGGACGCACGGATGGGCTGGCTGGTGATCCTGGGCAGCCTGCCGATCATCGTCCTGGGCCTGCTGTTCCAGGACCAGATCGAGTCCGTGCTCCGCAGCCTCTGGATCGTTGCCACCACCTTGATCGTCTTCGGCCTGTTCCTGGCCGTGGCGGACGCCGTCGGGCGCCAGGACCGCGACCTCACGCAGCTCACCTATAAACACGGTCTCTACTATGGGCTCGCCCAGGCCATGGCGCTGATCCCCGGTGTCTCCCGCTCCGGCGGAACCATCACCGCCGGCCTGCTGATGGGCTACACCCGGGAGGCCGCGGCCCGCTACTCCTTCCTGCTGGCCATCCCCGCCGTATTCGGCAGCGGGCTGTACCAGCTCTACAAGGTCCTCTCCAAGGAGGGCATCACGGGCCCTTACGGCCTCCCGGAAACCGCCCTCGCCACCGTCATCGCCCTGGTGGTGGGCTACGTCATCATCGGCTGGTTCCTGAAGTACGTCTCGACCCGCAGCTACCGCGTGTTCGTCTGGTACCGGATCTTCCTGGGCCTGGCGCTGTATCTGCTGCTCGGTTTCAATGTCATCAGCGCCTAGCACTAGGCTTGGTCTGTGAAATCCTGGACCTCCCGCCCTGTTCCCCAGCTCCCCGGCCGCATGCCTGCCCTCCGCCTTTTCGACACCGCCAAAGGCGGCATGGCCACCTTGGCGGCCACCGGTGAACAGTCGATGTATGTCTGCGGGATCACCCCGTATGACGCCACCCATATGGGCCACGCCGCCAGCTACGTGGCCTTTGACCTGCTGAACCGCGCCTGGCGCGACGGCGGGCAGCAGGTCTCCTACGTCCAGAACGTGACCGACGTCGACGACCCGCTGCTGGAGCGTGCGACGGCGACAGGCGTGGACTGGCGCGAGCTGGCCGCGAGCCAGATCGAACTCTTCCAGACAGACATGGCAGCCCTCAACGTGCTCGCTCCGGACCACTACGTGGGCGCCGTCGAAGCGATTCCGATGATTGTTCCCGCGATCGAACGGCTCGTGGAGCGGGGCCTGGCGTACCGGGTGGCCGGCGGCGACGGCGAGCCCGACGGAGACGTCTACTACGACGTCGAAGCCGCCGGCAAGCACGCCCCGGAAACCCAAGACGCATGGACGCTGGGTGCCATCTCCGGCCTGTCCGACGCCCAGATGCTTGAGCTCTTCGCCGAGCGCGGCGGCGATCCCGGCCGTGCCGGCAAGCGCCAGGCACTGGACCCGCTGCTCTGGCGGGTGGCCCGCCCGGGCGAACCGCGCTGGCCCGGCGGCGCGCTGGGGGAGGGACGTCCCGGCTGGCACATCGAATGCACCGTCATCGCCCAGAAGTACCTGCCCGCACCGTTCACGGTGCAGGGCGGCGGCTCGGACCTGATCTTCCCCCACCACGAGATGGGTGCCGGCCACGCCTACTCCCTGGCCGGGGTGCCGCTGGCACGGCACTTCGCCCATGCCGGCATGGTGGGCCTCGACGGCGAAAAGATGAGCAAATCCAAGGGAAACCTCGTGCTGGTCTCCCGGCTCCGCGCCGACGGAGAGGACCCGGCCGCGATCCGCCTGGCCATCCTGGCGCACCACTACCGCACGGACTGGTCCTGGACCGGTGCCGGATTCGCCGAGGCCAAGGACCGGCTCCGCACCTGGCGTGAGGCCCTTGCCGTGGCCCCCGAGGGCTCGGCCGCCGCGCTCGTGGCCCGCATGCGCGCCGAACTGTCCAACGACCTGAACGCCCCCGGGGCACTCAACGCCGTGGACGAATGGGCCCAGGCCGCCGTGAAGGGTGCCGGTAAGCGAGCTGCCGGCGACGCTGCGCTGGTGAGCGACGCCGTCGACGCGCTCCTCGGCGTCGACCTCTGACCGCCTGAGCCGCCGGGCCGGCTGACCGCCGGGCCGGCTGACCGCCGGGCTCCGCTTAGGGCTTGTCCTTGCCGCGGCGCTTGAGGTAGCGCTCGAACTCCCGCGCGATCGACTCGCCGCTCGCCTCAGGGAGGTCGGCGGTATCCTTCGCTTCCTCCAGCTGGCGGACGTAAGCCGCAATCTCAGGGTCCTCGGTGGCGAGCTCGTCGACGCCGCGCTCCCACGCGTCCGACTCCTCGACGAGCTCCGTGGTGTCCAGCGGAACCTGCAGCAGCTCCTCAATCCGGTGCAGCAGAGCCAGCTGGGCCTTGGGCGAAGGCGCCTGGGCCACGTAGTGCGGCACGGCGGCCCAGAGGGAGACCGTGGGCAACCCGGCCAGCAGCGCCACCTCGGCCAGCACCCCGACGATCCCTACCGGCCCCTCGTACTGCGAGGCCTCCAGCTCCATCCGTTCGCGCAGGGCGCTGTCGTCCGTGGATGCGCTCACCGGGATCGGCCGGCTGTGCGGCACGTCAGCGAGCAGGGCACCCACCAGGATCACGTAGTCCACATGGAGCGCCTCCGCATGGACTAGCAGTTCGGCGGTGTAGGCACGCCACTTGTAGGACGGCTCCGTGCCCTGGACGAAGATGACGTCCACCTTGGAGTCCGCAACGCTGGCCTTGAAGATCCGGGTGGAGGGCCACTTGATCTTCCGGTCGCCGGAGGAGGTCCGGCGGATGGTGGGCCGGGTGAACTGGAAGTCGTAATACTCATCGGCGTCGATCGAACCGACCTTCTTGCCGCCCCACAACTTGTTCAGGTACCGCAGGGCATCGCTTGCAGCCTCGCCGGCGTCGTTCCAGCCTTCAAAGGCGGCAAGCATCACCGTGATGCGCTGGCCCTCGGGCACCGGCTGCAGAAGCCGCTCCGGCTCCGGCACGCCGCCCGCTTCTGTGGTGTCTGCCTCGAAGCTATTCATTTCCTCACCCTACGTCCAAGGACCCGGCACACGCATGGAATGAAGCGCCGGAAATCTTGCTCCGGCGGGTGAAGCCGGCTCCGGAGCGGGCCACGCGGTACCTGGTATTCGCCGTGGGCGTAGTACCGGGCGGCGAAACAACGCCGCACCGTAGACTTGAGGGCATGCGATCCTCAGCTTCCCAGCCCCTTCTCAAAGCCGCGCTATGGGACATGGACGGCACCATTGTCGACACCGAGCCGTACTGGATTGAAGCCGAACACACCCTCGTCGCCGCCCACGGCGGGCACTGGTCACATGAGAAGGCCACGCAGCTCGTGGGCCAGTCCCTCATGTTCTCCGCCGGGATCCTGCAGGAGGCCGGCGTCAAGCTGGAGCGCCGCGAAATCATCGACACCCTCACGGAGCACGTCATCAGCCGGGTCCGTACCTCGGTGCCCTGGCGGCCGGGGGCCCGGGAACTGCTCGATGAGCTCCACACCGCGGGCGTCCGCTGTGCCCTCGTGACTATGTCCGAGGCCCCGCTGGCCCGCGAAATCGTGGCCAGCCTGCCGAAGCCCTACTTCGAATTCCTTGTCACGGGGGACACCGTCACGCAGGGGAAGCCCCACCCCGAGGCCTACCTGAAGGCCGTCGAACTCCTCCAGGAGGCAGATCCGGAGCTCGGCCTGCAGCACTGCGTGGCGCTCGAGGACTCGGCACCCGGAGTAGCCGCGGCGGTGGCCTCCGGTGTCCTGACCGTGGCGATTCCGCACATTGTCCCGCTCCCGCCTGATCCCCGCCACGCTATCTGGGACACCCTGGCGGGGCGCACCGTGTCCGACCTCGAAGAGCTCGTGGCGCTCCGCCTCGAGTTTCCGGACGCGACGTTCGGGCTGGAACGCGCCGCCGGGAGCCTGGCCCAATGACGGACACCGAGACCCAGGGACAGCCGGGAAAGGCCGCGGATACGCGCAAGGACGGGATCCCGCTGGGCCGGATCGCCGGTATCCCCGTGGTTCTTGCCTACTCCTGGTTCATCATCGGCGCCTTCACCGTGATCGTCTACGGGCCAGTGCTCCAGCGCAACAATCCCGATCTGGGCGTCGCCGCCTTCTTCGTGGCCTTTGCCTACGCCGTGCTGTTGCTGATCTCGGTGCTGGTGCACGAACTTGCGCATGCCCTGACCGCCAAGATCTTTCATTGGCCCACCGAGAAGATCGTCCTCAATCTGTGGGGCGGCCACACCCAGTTCGAGAGTTTCACGGCCTCGCCGGGGCGGTCTGTCCTGGTGGCTCTGGCCGGACCCGCCGCCAACTTCGTCCTGGCCGCGGGCGGCTGGGTGCTGCTCACCAGCGGAAACCTCAGCGGCGTAGCGGGCATCCTGGCCAACATCTTTGTCTGGGCCAACCTGCTGATCGGCATCTTCAACGTCCTGCCCGGACTTCCGCTGGACGGTGGCCGGCTGGTCGAATCCGCCGTGTGGAAGGCGACCGGCAGCCAGGAGAAGGGCACCGTGGCAGCCGGCTGGGCCGGCAGGATCATCGTGATCGCACTCGTGGTGTGGTTCGTCGCCCTGCCCTTGCTCGGCGGTGAGCGCCCGGACATTTCGCTCATGCTCATCACGGTCCTTGTGGGCAGTTTCCTCTGGATGGGCGCCACCGCGTCGATCCAGCAGGCGCGTCTGCGCGGGCGGCTGCATCTCGTGGACGCGCGCGCCCTCGCCGAGCCCGCCGTCGGACTTCCCGAAACCGCCACGGTCGCGCAGCTGCAGGACCTGGCACGGGACTCCGCCCCGGGCGCAGCGCCCGCCGTCGTGCTGTGCGCCCAGGACGGCCGCCCCGTGGCGGTGGTCGACGCCGGCGCTGTCGCCACGGTGCCGCCCGCAGCCGCGGCCACCACGCCGCTCACGGCCGTCTCGTACGCCCTCGGCGTCGGGGCCTATGTTCCCGAATGGTCAAAAGGCCAGGAGCTGATCGAGTACCTGGCCCAGCTCGACGGCCAGGAGTACGCCGTCGTCAACGGGGACGGAACCGTCACCGGGCTGCTCCGGCAATCAACCGTCCTGGACGCCATCACCGGCAAGAATCCCCGGGGCCGCGGACGGATCTACGGCCGGAACGGGTAGAGTTACCTGCCGGCCGTGAATTTCCGGCACTGGGCGCAAAGTCCCCAGGCACAGACCCCAGGCACAAGCAGCCGGACCGCCGGCAGATCCGCGGCCACACAGCTTTACAGGAGCGAGGAATTCTTCATGAGCAGCGACACCGCCGCCAACGCGAGCCCGGCCGACACCGGCGCAGCCAAGACTGCAGCTACCAGCACCACTGCAACTACCAGCACCGCTGCGGGCCCGGCCGGCAGCACGGGTGCCATCTCGGCGGGGCCGGTCGGTGCCGCCCGCCGGCGCGGCCCGTTCCGTGAAGGCGAGCGCGTGCAGCTCACGGACGAACGCGGACGGATGAACACGATCAGCCTGGAAGCGGGCGGCGCCTTCCATACGCACCGCGGATTCCTGAACCATGACGAGATCATCGGCGAGCCGGACGGCTCCGTCGTGGTGAACAACGTCGGCCAGCAGTACCAGACCCTGCGCCCCCTCCTTTCGGACTTCGTGCTCTCGATGCCCCGCGGCGCGGCAGTGGTCTACCCCAAGGACGCCGGCCAGATCGTGACCATGGCGGACATCTTCCCCGGCGCACGCGTAGTGGAGGCCGGGGTGGGTTCCGGGGCGCTGTCCATCTCGCTGCTGCGCGCGGTGGGGGACAACGGCTACCTGCACTCCTTCGAACGCCGGGAGGAATTCGCCGACATTGCCCGCGGCAACGTCGAAACGATTTTCGGCGGCCCGCACCCGGCCTGGAAGATCTCCCTCGGTGACTTCCAGGAGGAAGTGGTCCGCACCGAGGCGCCGGGCTCCGTGGACCGCGTGGTCCTGGACATGCTCGCGCCCTGGGAGTGCCTGGATGCCGTCGCCACGGTGCTCGCCCCAGGAGGCGTGTGGATCAACTATGTCGCGACTGTGACTCAGCTGTCCCGGACCGCCGAGGCCATCCGCGCAGACGGCCGCTTCACCGAGCCGGACGCCTGGGAGTCCATGGTCCGTGGCTGGCACCTGGAGGGCCTGGCGGTCCGCCCGGACCACCGCATGGTTGCCCACACCGGATTCCTGCTCGTCACGCGCAGGCTGGCCGACGGCGTCACCGGCATCTCCGTCAAGCGCCGCCCCTCCAAGACCGGCTTCAACGAAGAGGACGTCAACGCCTGGACCCCCGGCGCCGTCGGGGAGCGTGCCGTCTCGGACAAGAAACTGCGCCGGGCAGCCCGGGACGCCATCGCCGGGACCAACGTCAAGGATGACCCGGACGCGACAAACTGACGCGAAAATTCCCTAGTCCGAATTCCGGAAGTCTTCAGCAGCACGTGGCGTCTTGGGGCTAATGTCTTAATAGAAGCGCAGGAAGGGGCTGAAGACGATGGAGACTCCGAACACCGACCCGGGCCGCACATCGGCAGACGATGCAGCGGAAACGGCAGCACAATCGGCGGTACAGGGTGCCGATGGTGACCGCTACGCCGCCAACGAGCTGTCCGTGGCCGAGCGGCAGGTCAATATCCTCCGGGACAAACTCCGGCATATTGACCGCCAGCTCGCCGCCGCGACGCAGAACAACTCTAAACTCGTGGGCATGCTGGAGGCGGCGAAGGCTGAAATCCTTCGGCTTAAGAACGCCCTCGACCAGGAGGGCCAGCCGCCTTACAGTTTCGGCACGGTGCTGGCGCTGAATCCGAAACGCCAGCCCACGGCAGGTAACAGCGGGCAGGCAGCCACCGAGGAATCGGTGGACATCTTCAATGCCGGCCGCAAGATGCGGGTGGGGATCAGTCCGCTGGTGAACATGAACCAGCTGGCGGTCGGCCAGGAAGTGCTGCTTAACGAGGCGCTGCTCGTGGTGGCCGGTCTGGGTTACGAGCGGGCCGGGGACCTCGTCACGCTCAAGGAAATGCTGGGCCCGGACCGTGCCCTCGTGGTGGGTCGCGCGGACGAGGAGCGTGTCATCCGGCTCTCCGGCGCCCTGCTGGCCCAGAATCTCCGGGTGGGCGATGCCCTCTCCATCGACTCCCGCACCGGCTACGCGCTCGAGAAGGTACCGCGCTCCGAGGTGGAGAACCTTGTCCTCGAAGAAGTTCCGGACATCACGTACCAGGACATCGGCGGCCTGGGACCCCAGATCGAGCAGATCCGCGACGCCGTCGAACTCCCGTTCCTGCATCCGGATCTGTACCGTGAGCACGGGCTGAAGGCCCCCAAGGGCATCCTGCTTTACGGCCCGCCGGGCTGCGGCAAGACACTGATCGCCAAGGCCGTCGCCAACTCCCTGGCGGCCCGGGCAGCCGAGCGAACCGGCAAGACGGACATGAAGAGCTACTTCCTGAACATCAAAGGCCCGGAGCTGCTCGACAAGTACGTCGGCGAAACCGAACGGCACATCCGGCTGATCTTCGCCCGCGCCCGGGAGAAGGCCTCCGAGGGCAGCCCCGTCGTGGTGTTCTTCGACGAAATGGACTCCCTGTTCCGCACCCGCGGCACCGGCATTTCCTCGGATGTCGAAACCACCATTGTCCCGCAGCTCCTGAGCGAGATCGACGGCGTGGAGCGGCTCGACAACGTGATCGTGATCGGGGCCTCCAACCGGGAGGACATGATCGATCCGGCCATCCTGCGGCCGGGCCGGCTGGACGTGAAGGTCAAGATCCAGCGGCCCGACGCCGAAGCCGCGGCGGACATCTTCCAGAAGTACATCACCGTGAACCTGCCCTTCCACCAGTCCGACCTCGCCGAACACGACGGCGACGTGCAGGCCACCGTGGACGCGATGGTCCAGCGCACCGTCGAGGCGATGTATTCCACCGACAAGTCCAACGAGTACCTCGAAGTGACGTACGCCAACGGCGACACCGAAATGCTCTACTTCAAGGACTTCAACTCCGGCGCCGTGGTGCAGAACGTCGTGGACCGGGCCAAGAAGTACGCGATCAAGGACCTGCTCACCGTCGGCCAGAAAGGCATCCGCATCGACCACCTGCTGCGGGCCGTCGTCGACGAGTTCCGCGAGCACGAGGACATGCCGAACACCACCAACCCGGACGACTGGGCACGGATCTCGGGCAAGAAGGGCGAGCGCATCACGTACATCCGCACCATCGTCCAGGGCAAGGCGGGCCAGGAGCCCGGGAAGTCCATCGAGACGATGCCCACCACGGGCCAGTACCTGTGAGCGCACCTGCGACCGGCCGTCCGGCGGACACTTCCGGCGGCCTGCCCGCTGGCGGCGCCATGCGGGTGATGGGCTCGGAGACGGAATACGGCATCCACGCGCCCTCCGCGCCGGGGGCCAACGCCACCATGATGTCGGCCCGGGTGATCCAGGCCTACGCCCAGGTGACACGGCAGCGTGCCGCCGGCGGAGCGGAAACCCGCTGGGACTACACCGACGAGGAGCCGCTGCACGACGCCCGGGGCTGGACCCTGGAGCGGAGTGCCGCCGACCCGGAGCAGCTCACGGACCAGCCGCCGGTCCTGGACGCCGAGGCGGTTGCGTTGGCCTACGGCCGGGCCGAGCTGGACCACGACGGCGAGGACGAATCCGGCACCCTGCTGATGAACATGGTGCTGGGAAACGGTGCCCGGCTCTACGTCGACCACGCCCATCCCGAGTACTCCAGCCCGGAGGTAACCAACCCGCGCGACGCTGTCGCCTGGGACGCCGCCGGCGACCTGGTGGCCCTGGCCGCGGTGCGGCGGCTGGCGGGCGACCCGGAACTGCCGCCGATCAACCTCTACAAGAACAACACGGACAACAAGTCGGTGTCCTACGGCTCCCACGAGAACTACCTCATGCCCCGCACCGTCCCCTTCGGTGACATCGTCCGCGGCCTGACCCCGTTTTTTGTCACCCGCCAGATTATCTGCGGCTCCGGCAGGGTAGGCCGGGGGCAGGACAGCGCCCGGCCCGGATACCAGATCAGCCAGCGCGCTGACTTCTTCGAGACCGAAGTGGGCCTCGAGACCACCATCCGCCGGCCCATCATCAACACCCGAGACGAACCGCACGCCACTGCCGACAAGTACCGCCGGCTCCACGTCATCATCGGCGACGCCAACCTGAGCCAGGCGTCCAACTACCTCAAGTTCGGCACCACCGCGATGGTCCTGAGCCTGATCGAGGCCGGCCTGGCCCCCCGGCTGGAGGTCCACGAGCCGGTCGGCGCACTCCAGGCCGTCAGCCATGACACCTCCCTCACGGCCACCCTGCGCCTGCTCGACGGCCGCCGGATCACCGCCCTGGACCTGCAATGGATCTACTATGAGGCGGCCGCAAAGCACGCCCAGGACACCGGCGTCGCCGATGCCGTGGACGGCGACGGCCATACCCACGCCGTGCTGGAGCGCTGGTCCGCCACCCTGACCGAACTGGGCACGGACCGGGCCGCCGCCGCCTCGTCCGTGGAGTGGCTGGCCAAACTCTCCCTGCTGGAGGGTTACCGGGACCGCGACGGGCTGGACTGGGACAACGCCCGGCTGGGCCTGGTGGACCTGCAGTGGGCGGATATCCGGCCGGAGAAGGGGCTGTACCACCGTCTGCTCGCCCGCGACCGGATGAAGCGGATCGTCGACGACGCCGCCATCGGCCGGGCGGTGACCGAACCGCCGTCGGACACCCGGGCCTTCTTCCGGGGACGCTGCGTCAGCCGCTTCGGATCCGACCTCGTCGGTGCCAGCTGGGACTCCGTGATCTTCGATGTGCCCGGCCGCGGCAGGCTCCAGCGCGTCCCCACCCGTGAGCCGCTGCGCGGTACGGAGGCCCTCACCGGCGGCCTGTTTGCCCGGCACCGGGAGGCCGGACCGTTCCTCGCCGAGCTCCTCGGGCTCAGCCCCGGTTCGTAGGAGCAAAGGCCCCCGCCGACGCCTCGGGCGTGGCAGTATTGCTACAGGATGTCCCTTCGAAAAGATGGGGACGGACAGAAGGAGAAAACAATGGCAGGCCAGGAGCAGCAGCAGCCGCAGTCGCGCGATACCGAGGTTGACGAGGACGTCCCCGCCGCCCCGCCGGCACCCGCGGAAGGGCAGGCATCAGCCGCCACGCAGGGCGTGGACGATCTGCTCGATGAGATCGACGGCGTGCTGGAATCCAACGCCGAGGAATTCGTCCGCGCCTTCGTCCAAAAGGGCGGCCAATAAGGCCGCGGCCGGCCGCCGGATGAGGGCGGGACCGGGCTTGAGGAAGTCGTTGATCCACCACGTTGAGGGAGTGCACCAGTGCAGGAAACCACAGCCAACCAGGTAGCAGCCAACGCGACGTCCTCCTTCACCGAGCACCTGCAGCGCGAACGCCCGGGTTTACTGCCCCTCGGCCAACTGCCCTTCAACCAGCCGCATTTCGGCCAGCTGCCACCCGGAACCCTGGCGGCCAACGCACCCCTTCAGGTGCCCCACGGGACCACGATCGTCGCCCTCAGCTACGCCGGGGGAGTGCTGATGGCTGGCGACCGGCGTGCCACTATGGGCAACGTGATCGCCAGCAGGCACATCGAGAAGGTCTTCCCGGCGGATCAGTACTCGGTGCTGGGCATCGCCGGGACCGCCGGGATCGCCCTCGACCTGACCCGGCTGTTCCAGGTGGAGCTTGAGCACTACGAAAAGATTGAAGGGACCCTGCTGAGCCTCGAGGGCAAAGCCAACCGGCTCGGCGCGATGATCCGCGGAAACCTGCCGATGGCCATGCAGGGACTCGCCGTCATCCCGCTGTTCGCCGGCTTCGACCTGCCGGCCGGAGCCGGTCGCCTCTTCTCCTACGACGTCACCGGCGGCCGCTACGAGGAACAGGAACACCACACGGTGGGCTCCGGCTCCATGTTCGCCCGCGGCTCGCTGAAAAAGCTGTGGCGGCCCAACCTCTCCGAACAGGAAGCCGTCGCCATCGCCGTCGAGGCCCTCTACGACGCCGCCGACGACGACTCCGCCACCGGCGGCCCGGACCCGATCCGGCGGCTCTGGCCGGTGGTCTACACCGTCAACCGGTCCGGCGCCGTCCGGGTCCCGGACCGGGAACTCGCCGCGGTGGCGGGCAGGATCATAGAATCAAGGGCCATAGCCCAGCGGGAGGCCTGATATGACCCAGCAGTTCTATGTATCGCCAGAACAGCTGATGAAGGACCGTGCGGATTTCGCACGGAAAGGCATCGCACGGGGCCGCTCGGTGGTGGTGGTCAGCTGCCGGGACGGGATCGCCCTCGTGGCGGAAAACCCCTCTCCGTCACTGCACAAGATCGGCGAGATCTACGACAAGATCGCCTTTGCCGCCGTCGGCAAGTACAACGAGTTTGAAAGCCTGCGCCAGGCCGGGGTGCGGTATGCGGATGTGCGCGGCTACTCCTACGACCGCGAGGATGTCACGGCGAGGGGACTGGCCAGCGTGTATGCGCAAAGCCTGGGCGCCGTCTTCACCGCCGAGCAGAAGCCGTTCGAAGTCGAACTCGCCGTGGCCGAGGTTGGCCCTAGCCAGGACCAGGACCACCTGTACCGGCTGACCTTCGACGGGTCCATCGCCGACGAAAAGGGATTCGTGGTGATGGGTGGCCAGGCGGACAAGGTAGCCGAGGCCGTCGCGGCCGGCTGGCAGGGCGAGCTCGACTTCGCCGCCGCCATCCGGCTCGCCCTGGCGGGACTCGTGGCGGACAAGGAAACCACCACCCTGCCGGCGTCGGCCGTGGAAGTTGCCGTACTGGACCGCGGTTCGGAAAGCAGCCGCGGCACCCGCCGCGCATTCCGCCGCCTAGAGGACGCCGACATCGTGGCATTGCTCGCTGAGGAGGACTGAGATGGACAAGCGTATTTTCGGCATCGAAACCGAGTTCGGGATTTCCTATTCGAGCCCGGAGTCACGTCCGCTGGCTCCCGAGGAAGTGGCCCGCTACCTCTTCCGGAAGGTGGTCAGCTGGGGGAGGTCCTCCAATGTGTTCCTGACCAACGGCTCACGCCTGTACCTCGACGTCGGTTCCCATCCGGAGTACGCCACAGCCGAGTGTGACGACCTCGCCCAGCTGATAGCGCACGACCGGGCCGGCGAACTGATCCTGGACGACCTCGTGGACGAGGCGCAGGAACGGCTTGCCTCCGAAGGCTTCAACGGCACCGTGTACCTCTTCAAGAACAACACGGACTCCGCGGGCAACTCCTATGGCAGCCACGAGAACTACCTCATACCGCGCCGCGGGGAATTCTCCCGGCTTGCGGAAATCCTGATCCCGTTCCTGGTGACTCGCCAGCTCATCGCGGGGGCAGGAAAGATCCTGAAGACCCCGCATGGCGCCACGTTTGCCTTCTCGCAGCGCGCCGACCACATCTGGGAGGGCGTTTCCTCGGCCACCACCCGGTCCCGGCCCATCATCAACACCCGTGACGAGCCGCATGCCGACGCCGAGTTCTACCGGCGGCTGCACGTGATTGTGGGCGATTCCAACATGTCCGAGACGACGGCGCTGCTCAAGGTAGGCACCGTGGACCTGATCCTGCGGATGATCGAGGCCGGGGTGATCATGCGCGATATGCGGATGGAAAACCCGATCCGCAGCATCCGCGAAATATCCCATGACCTGACCGGCCGTGCCCTGGTCCGGCTCGCCAACGGCCGGCAGCTCACCGCCCTGGAGATCCAGCGCGAATACCTGAACAAGGTCACGGCGTTCGTCGCCGAGCAGGGTGCCCACAATGCGCATGTGCCGCTGATCCTGGACCTGTGGGAGCGCACCCTGGACGCCATCGAAAGCGGCAACACCAGCACGATCGACACCGAGGTGGACTGGGCCATCAAGAAGAAGCTGATGGACAACTACCGCGAACGGCACGGACTGGGGCTCGACGCGCCACGGATCGCGCAGCTGGACCTGACATATCACGACATCTCCCGCACCCGCGGGCTCTATTACCTGCTGCAGTCCCGGGGCGCGGTGCGCCGGGTGGTGGATGACACTGCGGTCAAGGATGCGGTGGATGCCCCGCCGCAGACCACCCGGGCCAAACTCCGCGGCGACTTCGTCCGGAGGGCGCAGGAACTCGGCCGTGACTACACGGTGGACTGGGTGCACCTGAAGCTCAACGACCGCGCCCACCAGACCATTCTCTGCAAGGACCCGTTCCGCAGCGTGGACGAGCGGGTGGATGCCTTGTTGGACTCTATGGGCTGATATCCAGCTTTCCACGTTATTCTGGTAGAGGCCGCCAGGCGGCCAGTGCTTTCTTTGCCGCGGGAATCCATGCGGCATCGCGTCCACCCTGCCTCGACGAAAGTTTTTAAGTGCGCCGACTACTAGCAATTCTTCTTCCCGGACTGCTGCTGCTGACCGCTTGCGGCGGCGGCGAGCCTCCCGCGCCGGAGCCCACCAGCCAGTCCGCTGGCGAGACCGCAAAGCTCGACTCCGTCAAGGTGACAGAAAAGGGCGACAAGGAGGCGCCTGGTGTTGAGTTCACCAAGCCCCTGGAAGTCGCCGAACCCACCGTCAAGGTGATCACGGAGGGCAGCGGCGAGCGGGTCAAGGCCAACCAGATCGCGGAAATCTCCATCCTCGCCCTCAACGGCACGGATGGCAGCACCCTGGAAGACACCTATGCCGGTGACCCGGAGCCGCTCGAACTGAACGACGAGCTCAAGACGTCCAGCGCCGTCATCTACAACGCCTTTGTCGGCGCGAAGATCGGCTCCCACCTGGCCCTGGCCGTCCCGGGCAAGGCCGCCGCCGAGGGTGCCGAAGCGCAGCCCAGCCAGCTCCTCGTCGTCAAGGTGCTCTCCGCCAAGGAGGCTCCGAAGGTGCTGGACAAGCCCGAGGGCGAAGCCGTGACCCCGCCGGCAGGACTGCCCACCGTGAAGGACAACGACAAGGGCACCCCGGAGATCTCGGTCGCCGGCGTCGCCGCCCCGACCGCCCTCATTTCCCAGGAGCTCATCAAGGGCACCGGCCCCGAGGTCAAGGAATCCGATACCCTCACCGTCAACTACGTGGGCGTGACCCTGACCGAGGGCAAGGTGTTCGATTCGAGCTTCGACCGCGGTGAGAAGGCCACCTTCGCGCTCACGGGCGTCATCAAGGGCTGGACCCAGGGCCTGACCGGCAAGACCGTGGGCTCCCGCGTCCTCCTGGTCATCCCCAAGGACCTCGCCTACGGCGACGAAGGCCAGGGCGACGCCAAGGGCGATCTCGTCTTCGTCGTCGACATCCTCGGCGTCAAGTAACCCGCCTTACCCACCACACGCCACCCCAAGCCACGCAAGAAGGAGCAGCCATGTCATTTGGAGAGCGCAACATCGACCGCCAGAAGCCGGAAATCGACTTCCCCCAGGGCGACGTTCCCACCGAACTCGTCATCACCGACCTGATCGAGGGCGACGGCGCCGAGGCCAAGTCCGGCGACACCGTCTCCACCCACTACGTCGGCGTGGCCTGGTCCACGGGCGAAGAATTCGACGCCTCCTGGGGCCGCGGCGCACCGCTGGACTTCCGCGTCGGCGTCGGCCAGGTCATCCAGGGCTGGGACCAGGGCCTGCTGGGCATGAAGGTGGGCGGCCGCCGCCGGCTGGAAATCCCCTCCGAACTGGCCTACGGTTCCCGGGGCGCCGGCGGGGCGATCGGCCCGAACGAAGCCCTGATCTTCGTCGTCGACCTCGTCGCCGTCCGCTAGCTAGGAAGCGCCGGTCCGGGGAACCGGACCGCAATATAACGACAGAGCGCGGTAACAATCGGAATCTACTTTCCGGCGGTTACCGCGCTTTTGTTATTTTCCCGCAGGGACTTTAGTAGCCTTGCGGGGTGTCCGCCTCACGTACAGAACGCCTCCTGAACCTGCTCATCGCCCTGCTCAACACCGAGTACGGGCTGCGCCGCCGGGAGCTGCGCGAAAAGGTCTACCACGACTCCACGAGCACCGACGTCGCCTTCGGGCGGATGTTCGAACGCGACAAGGGCGAGCTGCGCCAGTTCGGCTTCGAGGTGGAGACGTTGACGGACAAGGGCTGGGGCTCGGATGACCCGGCCACCACCCGGTACCGGATCGGCAAGGAATCCAACCGCCTGCCGGACGTCAGCCTCACGCCCGAAGAGTGCACGGTCCTGATCCTGGCAGCCCAGCTCTGGGAACACGCCGCCCTCGGCTCGGCCGCCCTGGACGCGGTGCGCAAACTCCAGGCAGCCGGCGGCCTCGTCTATGCCGAACTTCCGGCCGGGGTCCAGCCACGCATCCGTCCCGCCGGGCAGGCCTTCGAGGACCTCGTTGCCGCCATGCATGCCCAGCACCCGGTCAGCTTCCGCTACCTCGCCGGCAGCACCGGCAAGGAAGAGGAACGGCTGGTGGAGCCCTGGGGGATCGGCAGCCGCTTCGGCCAGTGGTATCTGGTCGGACACGACAGGACCCGCGGGGACAAGCGCTTCTTCCGGCTCTCCCGCCTGGCCTCGGCTGTGACCGTGCTCGAGAAGGAAGCCTTCACCCCGCCGTCCGGATTCAACGTCCGCGCCGAACTTGCGGGGCTGGCGGAGCTGCCGGTCCGCACCGCCGTCGTCGACGTCCAGCACGGCAGGCTGCTGGGACTGCGCAAACGGGCCGTGGCCGGTTCGTCCGACACGCCGTCAGCGTCCGGGGCGGAGCAGCCGGGGGCGCACCAGCCCGGCGCGCAGCAGCCGGGGGCGGGCAGCGACCGGCTCATTGTGCCGTTCCGGGACGCTGAGACCCTCGGCGAGGAACTCGCCTCCTACGGCCCCCGGGTAAAGGTTGTGTCCCCGCCCGAGCTTGTCACCGCCGTGCGGCGCCGCCTGTCCGCCGCCGCGGACTTCGCCGCCGCACCCGTCCCGCCGGTCATCTTCCCGGCCGCCGGCGCCGGTAACGCCAAGCACCGACGCAAACGCACCTCCGAGGACCAGCTCAAGAGGATGCTCCAGCTGGTCCCGTTCCTGGCGCACAACCAGGGCCTGCACATCAGCGAGGTCGCTGCACGCTTCGGGATCACCCGCAAGGAACTCGAGGAGGATCTGCGGATCCTGATCTGCTCGGGCCTGCCGGAGGGGTACCCGGACGATCTGCTGGACATCCAGTGGGACGACGACCACGTCTTCATCAGCCAGGACCTGGACCTCAGGCCTGTTCGCTTCACTGTGGAGGAGGCCTGTGCACTGCTGACCGGCCTGGAGACCCTCAACGGACTGCCCGAGCTCGCCGAGGGCGGTGCCCTGGAGTCCGTGACGGTCAAGCTCATGGCCGCGGCGGGGGAGGAGGGGCTGAAGGCGGCGTCACTGTCCGGCCCCGAGGTGGGTCCGGACAACGCGGCGAGCCTTGATACGGCGCGGGAAGCCATCAGGAAGGGCGCGCAGCTGCGGCTCCGGTATTTTTCCCCGCAGACCGACTCGGTCTCGGAACGCGATGTGGATCCGCTGCGGCTCTATTCGCTGGACAACACCTGGTATCTCGAGGCCTACTGCCACTCCGCCCGGGGCCTGCGCAACTTCCGGCTGGACCGGATCGAGGAACTGCACCCCAACGGCAGCCCGGTGTCAGCGACGGCCAAGCCGGCCGGGAGTTTCCCGGTGAAGCTTTTCACCCCGAACGACGACGACACGGTGGTGGTCGTGGAACTGACCCGCCGGGGCGTCGGCCTCGCCGATGACTACTACGCCGAACGGACCGCGCCGCTGCCGGGCGGCGGCCTGCTGGCCGAGATCCGCTTCGGGAGTCCCGACTGGCTGCCGATGTTCGAGGCCCAGCACGGCGGGACCGCCCGGATCCTCCAACCGGAGGCCCTGGCGGCCAGTGCACGGGACTGGGTCGATGCCGCACGGGCCCAGTATGAAGTCTGAGCAGTACGCCAGCTAGACTACTCAGCATGCCTTGGTGGTCCTGGATCGTAATCTGGATAGCGCTTGTCGCGCTCTCCCTGTTGTTCTTCGTCGTGCTCGGCGTGCGTTTGTTCCGGCAGTTCATGACGACAGTCAAGGAAGTCGGCGAAGCGGGGGAGCGGTTCAGCCACCTGCCGTCCAGCCCCGTTGCCCCCGGTTCTTCCGCCGTTCATGTTGACGCCGTAGACTCCAACGGTGCCGAGGCGGCGACAGCATCCGGTCCGCCCGCGGAGCCCGGCTCCGCCGTTTTTGCCTCGCCCGCCCGGATGCGCCACGATTACCACGCAGCCAAACTGTCCCGGCAGGAGGGACGCCGCCTGCGCCGCGTCCGGCGCAGGACGGACCGCGGCCAGCCCCAGCGGCTGCGCGACATCGGATTCAGTTAGACATAGGATGTACTCAAACGAAAGGACCTTGCCATGAGGCTTGAAGGCTGGCATCTCATCATCATCATCGTTCTGGCATTGGTGCTTTTCGCCGCGCCGAAGCTGCCCGGCATGGCCCGCAGCCTGGGCCAGTCGATGCGCATCTTCAAGTCGGAAGTCCGCGAAATGAAGAAGGACGGCAACACCGACGCCAAGGATGATTCCGAGGCCGTCGAGGGCCGGGTGGTAAACCACCCGCGGACCCCCGGCACGGAAAGCCGTCCGGCAGAAGAGACCGACGTTCCGCCCCCGAACCGCGCCTAAGTCCACATGGCAGTAACCATGGGCCGTCGATCCAACCCCGAGGGGCGGATGGCGCTGCTCGACCACCTGAAAGAGCTGCGGAACCGCCTCTTCAAGTCGGCGATCGCCGTCGTGCTGGGAACGGTCGTCGGATTCCTCGTCTACCAGCCGATGCTGGCCGCCCTGATCAAACCGATCCGCGACCTGAACGGACATGAGGGCCGGCAGGCCACCCTGAACTTCGACAGCGTGGCAAGCTCCTTCGACCTGATGATCCAGGTGTCCGTCTTCCTGGGCCTGATCGTCGCCAGTCCCGTCTGGCTCTACCAGCTCTGGGCGTTCATCGTACCCGGCCTGCACAAGAAGGAACGCCGCCTGGCCCTTTCGTTCGTCGCCGCCGCCGTGCCGCTGTTTGTCGGCGGCGTGCTGATGGCCTGGCTCGTGCTCCCGAACGCCGTCCGCGTTCTGACCGAATTCACCCCGCTCGGGGGATCCAACTTCATCAGCGCCCAGGTGTACCTGTCCTTTGTGCTGCGACTGATGCTGGCCTTCGGCATCGCCTTCCTGTTGCCGGTGATCCTGTTCGGCCTGAACCTCGCCGGACTGGTGAAGGGCAAGCAGCTCGTCAAGAGCTGGCGCGTCACCGTGTTCCTGGTCTGCCTGTTCGCCGCCATGGCCGCACCCGGGGCTGACGCCACGAGCATGTTCTATCTCGCCGTTCCCATGCTGGTCCTCTTCTTCGCCGCCATCGGGCTCTGCCTGCTCAACGACCGCCGCCGGGAACGGCGCGCCGTCAAGCGCGCCGAGGAAACCGAGGCCACCGCGGACCAGGCAACTCCCAGCTCCGAGCTGGAGAATCTCTAGCCGTTCGCGCACTAGGCTGGAACCATGTCCTCACTACCCGGGCCGGAGTCGCCGGCTGAGCGCTACCGCGCCAGCGCCGAACGGGCCGCAGAAGCCAAAACCTATCTGGGCGGGTTCATCCGGACGCTGGAATTCGAACTCGATGACTTTCAACGTGAGGCATGCCTGTCGCTTCAGGCCGGCCGCGGCGTGCTGGTGGCGGCGCCCACGGGGGCGGGCAAGACGATCGTGGGGGAGTTCGCCATCTACCTGGCCCTCCAGCGCGGCCTCAAAGCGTTCTACACCACCCCGATCAAGGCGCTCAGCAACCAGAAGTACGCCGAACTGGCCGCGAAGTACGGTGCGGCCCAGGTGGGCCTGCTGACGGGCGACACGAGCATCAACGGCGAGGCGCCGGTGGTGGTGATGACCACCGAGGTGCTCCGCAACATGCTGTACTCGGACTCCGACACACTCGAGGATCTGGGCTTCGTCATCATGGACGAGGTCCACTATCTCGCCGACCGCTTCCGCGGCGCCGTCTGGGAAGAAGTGATCATCCACCTGCCCAGCGAGGTCCAGGTGGCCTCGCTCAGCGCCACCGTCTCCAACGCCGAAGAGTTCGGCGCCTGGCTGGACACCGTGCGCGGCCAGACAGACGTGATCGTCTCCGAACACCGCCCCGTGCCGCTCTGGCAGCACGTCATGGTGGGCCGGAAGATCGTGGATCTCTTCGCCGGGGACACGAGCTTCGATGAGATCGCCCCCGCCGGGGAGGCCGATGTCTCCGCGGTAACTGCCGGCCCCAGCACCCGCCCGGGCTTCGAGGTCAACCCCGAGCTTCTCTCCATGGCACGGGCCGAAAGCCAGATGAACTTCCGCGGACGCTTCGGCCACGGCGGCCGCAGCCAGCGGCGGCAGCGCGACCAGCAGAATCAGCAGAACCAGCAGAGCCAGCGCGACGACGCCCCGCAGGGCGGCCCGCGCAGCCCGGTCCGCAAGGCCGGCCGGCCGCAGGTCATTGCCAGCCTGGACCGGCAGGACCTGCTGCCCGCGATCACCTTCATCTTCTCCCGCGCCGGCTGCGACGCCGCCGTCACGCAGTGCGTCTCCGCCGGGCTCTGGCTGACCACGGAGCAGGAACAGCTGATCATCGCCCGGCGGGTCGATGAATCCACCCAGGACATCCCCGCCGATGACCTCGACGTCCTCGGGTTCTGGAGCTGGCGCGACGGGCTGCTCCGGGGCCTCGCCGCCCACCACGCCGGCATGCTGCCCACCTTCAAGGAAGTGGTGGAGAAGCTCTTCGTCGACGGACTGGTCAAGGCCGTCTTCGCCACCGAAACCCTCGCGCTCGGCATCAACATGCCCGCCCGCTGCGTCGTGCTGGAGAAGCTGGACAAGTTCAACGGCGAGGCGCACGTCAACATCACGGCGGGGGAGTACACCCAGTTGACGGGCCGCGCGGGCCGGCGCGGGATCGACGTCGAGGGCCACGCCGTCGTCCTGTGGCAGCCCGGCACCGATCCGGCCGCCGTCGCCGGCCTCGCCTCGAGGCGGACCTACCCGCTGGACTCAAGCTTCCGGCCCACCTACAACATGTCCATCAACCTGCTGGCCCAGTTCGGCAGGCCACGGGCCCGGGAGATCCTCGAGTCTTCCTTTGCCCAGTTCCAGGCGGACCGCTCCGTCGTCGGGCTGGCCAAGCAGGTCCGGGGCCGGGAGGAATCCCTCGCCGGGTTCAGCAAGGCGATGACGTGCCACCTCGGCGACTTCACCGAGTACTCCAGGCTGCTGCGGGCGCTCTCAGACGCGGAGAAGAAAGCCTCCAAGGGCACCTCCAGGGCGAGGAAGTCCCTCACGGAGGACTCCCTGAGCCGGCTGCTGCCCGGCGACGTGGTGGACGTGCCCAGCGGCAGGACGCCCGGCCTCGCCGTCGTCCTCAGCTCGGACCATGACGCCCGGGAACCCCGCCCGGCCGTCATGACCCTGGACAACCAGCTGCGCAGGATCGGCCTCCACGACGTCGAGGGCCCGCTCTCGCCGATCACACGGATCCGGATCCCGAAGTCCTTCAACGCCAAAGTGCCCAAATCGCGGCGCGACCTGGCGTCCTCCGTCCGGAACGCCATCCGGGAGAACCGGCCGCCGGCGCCGCCGAGCCGGAACGACGACTTCGGCCGCGCCGCGGCCTTGCCGAACCAGGAAAAGCGGATCGCGGACCTGCGGCGCGAACTGCGCGCCCACCCGTGCCACGGCTGCAGTGAACGCGAGGACCACGCGCGCTGGTCCGAACGCTGGTGGAAGCTCCGGCAGGAGACGGACGGGCTGGTCCGCCAGATCCAGGGCCGCACGAACACCATCGCCAAGACCTTCGACCGGGTATGCGGCGTGCTGGCCAGCTACGGGTATCTGGAAACCTCCGCCTCCGGCGTGCTCACCATCAGCCGGGACGGTCAGCGGCTGCGCCGGATCTACGGGGAGAAGGACCTGCTCATTTCCCAGGCCCTGCGGATGGGCGCCTTCAGCGACCTCGACGCCGCCGAAGTCGCGGCCATCGCCAGCGTCCTGGTGTACCAGGCCAAGCGTGAAGACCGGGGGCTGCGGCCCAAGATGCCCAGCGTCTCGCTGGAATCCGCCGTCGACACGGTGGTGCGTGAGTGGTCTGCCCTCGAAGACGTGGAGGAAGCCAGCAAGCTGCCGCTGACCGGCGAACCCGAGCTGGGACTCGTCTGGCCGATCTTCAAGTGGGCCAGGGGCCGGCACCTGCAGGAAGTCCTCAGCGGCACGGACCTCGCCGCGGGGGACTTTGTCCGCTGGGTGAAGCAGGTCATCGACCTGCTGGACCAGCTGGCCAAAATCCCCGGCCTGGACCCGCGTATTTCCCGGCTGTGCGGGGACGCGATCAAACTCATCAAGCGCGGCGTCGTCGCGTATTCCTCGGTGGCGTAGTGCACGCCGCCGGCCACCAGCTGCAAGGAGCTCCCGCACCATGACCGATTCACCGGCCACCCCCGCGCCCAGCAAGGTGACGATGTACCGCAACGGTTCCGTCTACACGGCCGCCGATCCCTTTGCGACGGCGATGCTGGTCGACGGCGGCACCGTCGCCTGGGTTGGCTCCGAACAGGCCGCCACGTCCATCGCTGATTCCTCGATGGACGTCGTGGACCTGCGGGGTGCGCTCCTGGCCCCCGGCTTCGTCGACTCCCACATTCACCTGGCCGAAACGGGGATTGCGCTGGGCTCGGTGCAGCTCGGCGGCGTCGGCTCCGCGCGGGAACTGCTCGACGCCGTGGCCGGATCCTGCGTCTCCGCTTCCAGCGCGGGAGGCACCGTGCTGGGCCACGGCTGGGACGAGACCCCGTGGGCCGATCCCACCCTGCCGTCCCTGGCGGAACTCGAACGGGCAGCCGGCGGCCGCAAGGTCTACCTGTCCCGGGTCGACGTGCACTCGGCACTGGTTTCCCCTGCCCTGGCGGCGTCGGCCGGCCTGGCGGGTCTCGATGGCGTGTCCGCCGGCAGCCAGGTGAAACGCGCCGCGCACACAGCCGCCCGGCTGGCAGCGCGGCAGATGCCCGCAGCCGCGCTCCGCGGCTACCAGCAGCAGGCCCTGGCCGAAGCGGCAGCCAACGGCTACGTGGCCGTGGCTGAGATGGCGGCACCACATATCGGCAGCGTTGAGGACCTGCAGTTCGCGGTGGCCTGGAACGACGGGACCCACGACGGTCCCGCCGTACCCGAGGTCCTGCCGTACTGGGGCCAGCTGGCACGTTCCGCGGAACATGCCCAGTCCATCCTCGACGGCCTGGGCGTGTCCGTGCTGGGCCTCGCCGGCGATCTGAACATCGACGGCTCGATCGGTTCCCGGACCGCGGCCCTGCGCTCGGACTATGGCGACGCCGCGGGGGAGCGGGGCACCCTCTACCTCTCGGAGGAGGAAGCCGCCGCGCATCTGGCCGCCTGCTCGCTGCTGGGCATCCAGGCCGGCTTCCACGTCATCGGCGACGCCGGACTGGACGCGGCCCTGAACGCCCTGGACGCGGCCGCGGCGGAGGTCGGGGAACAGAAGGTCCGGGCCGCCGGGCACCGCTTTGAACATGTCGAGCTGGCCGACGCCGACGCCATCGGCCGGCTGGCCAAGTACTCGGTGACGGTCAGTGCGCAGCCGGTCTTCGACGCCCGCTGGGGCGGGGCCGGCAAGCTCTATGAGCAGCGGCTCGGGTCACGGCACATCGGGATGAACCCCTTCGCCTCCTTCTACGCTGCCGGAGTCCCGATCTGCTTCGGCAGTGACAGCCCGGTTACGCCGCTGCGGCCCTGGTCCAGCGTCCGCGCCTGCCTCGAACACAGCAACCCCGCCGAACAGATTTCGGCCCGCGCCGCCTTCCTCGGGCACACCCGGGCCGGCTGGCGGGCAGCCCGCTACCGGAACCCGATGGCCGGCCAGCTGGTCCCGGGCGCTCCGGCCAGCTTCGCCGTGTGGGCGGTCGAGGAACTCATGGTCCAGGTGGCCGACGGCAGGGTGCAGTCATGGAGCACGGATCCCCGGGCCCGCACACCTCTGCTGCCTGCACTGGACACGGGCTCCGAGCCGGACTGCCTGCTGACCGTCCGCGACGGACGCGAACTGTTCTCGAACGGGACCCTCGGCGGCTGACGGACGAGGCACCCGGCCGGCGAGGCTCCGGCGATTCCCTATAATGGAGAGTTGCGCCTACTGCCAGCTATCAGCAGACTCCGTGGCGCACCGCCCGCTCCCTCCAAGGAAAGGCCTCGCTGTGCGTGTCCTCACGATCATCCCGACCTACAACGAGCTGGAATCGTTGCCCAAGACCCTCGGGCGCCTGCGCACCGCTGTGCCGGCCTCCGACGTCCTGGTGGTCGACGACAACAGCCCGGACGGGACCGGGCAGCTCGCGGACCGTTTCGCGGCCGAGGACAGCCAGGTCCACGTGCTGCACCGTAAAGGCAAGGCGGGTCTCGGAGCCGCCTACATCGCCGGTTTCAGGTGGGGCCTCGACGCCGGCTATGACGTGCTCGTGGAAATGGACGCCGACGGTTCGCACCAGCCGGAGCAGCTTCCGCAGTTGCTTGAGGCCGTGGACCAGGGCGCAGACCTTGCCATGGGTTCGCGCTGGGTCCCCGGGGGCAGCGTGGTCAACTGGCCGCTCTACCGTCAGGCGATCTCCCGGGTGGGCAGCACCTACGCGCGGATCATGCTCGGCGTCAAGATCAGGGATGTGACCGGAGGCTTCCGCGCGTTCCGCCGCGGCACCCTGGAGAAACTCAACCTCGACGCCGTCGACTCTGTCGGCTATGGCTTCCAGGTGGATCTCGCCTGGCGGGTGGCGAAGCTCGGACTGACGATCGTGGAACGGCCCATCACCTTTGTTGAGCGTGAACTCGGCGCCTCCAAGATGAGCGGCAACATTGTTGTCGAAGCCATGATCAACGTCACCAAATGGGGCCTCACGGCCCGCTGGAACAAGCTCACCGGCAAGAAGGCCCGCTAGCAGCCCGTCCGCCGGCCGGATACGCCGGCGGATTGCCGCCGTAACGCAAATGGGCCGGGTCCGCACCATCAGGAATGGTGGTGCGGACCCGGCCCTTTTGCTATGGCTGGTGCGCCGGCTGCCTAGGCCGAGCGGCGTTCGCCCCGGCGTTCACGCAGGATCGTGAGGCGGTCGTCGAGGATCTGCTCAAGCTCGGGGAGCGAGCGGCGTTCCAGCAGCATGTCCCAGTGCGTGCGGACTGCCTTCTCGTTGCTGTTCACGGGACGTTCGCCGTTGACCAGCAAGGCTTCCTTGCCCGTCTTCGAAACCCAGACCGGGGGGATCTCCGCTTCGGAGGAGAAGGTCACGAATACCTGCTCGCCGTCCGCGCAGCGGTACTCAACCCGCTGGCGCGGAGCCGGTTCGACGCCGGATTCGGTCTCCATGCTCTGTGCGCCAAGGCGCATACCCCGCAGGCTGCGATCGCTCATCTTTTCTCCCTCTATTCGGTTCGCAGGGCCGTGCCCTGCGTGATCCGGGGGCCTGGGGCCTCGCCGGACTACTGGGTGCATTGCGTTGCCTTGACTGGCCAACCACTGGACAAATACTGGCTAAATCGTCACTGGATTCAACGCTTTGCGAAGCATAATTGTTCCGACGGACTGAACCAGCCGGACAAATATTCAAGTATACCGGAAGGACGCGCCCGGGGTAAAGTCTTTGCGGCGGTTCCGCGCGGCCGGCAGGGGCCATCGGGCAACACAAAGCCGGCAGGACAAGGCCCGCAACACAAACAAGGAGGCACCCGCCCAGACGGATGCCTCCCTTGTCCCTTGTGCGCCTAGATTGGCGGCCGCGCAGGGGGAGTCGGGCCGGCAGACGGAGCGACGGCTTCCGTGCCCACGGCGCCCGCCGCTTCGCCCGATGCCGGGGCCGCGGGAGCCCTGCCGTCCGCGTCCGGGCCGAACAGGCCAACGGATGCCTGGCCGGAAACCGCCCCACCCAGGGAGCTGCCGATTCCCTTGAGCGCTTCGCCGACCTCACTCGGAATGATCCAGAGCTTGTTCGCCGAGCCCTCGGCGATCTTCGGGAGCACCTGCAGGTACTGGTACGCAAGCAGCTTCTGGTCCGGGTTGCCCTTGTGGATGGCGTCGAACACCTTCTGGATGGCCTGGGCTTCGCCGTCGGCCCGGAGGATCGCGGCCTTGGCGTCGCCCTCAGCCTTCAGGATGGAGGACTGCCGCTGTCCTTCGGCCGTAAGGATGGCCGACTGCTTGGTGCCTTCGGCGGTCAGGATGGCGGCGCGGCGGTCACGTTCGGCCCGCATCTGCTTTTCCATCGAGTCCTGGATCGAGTGGGGCGGATCGATCGCCTTGAGCTCCACCCGGGAGACGCGGATCCCCCAGCGGCCCGTCGCTTCATCCAGCACGCCGCGGAGCTGCCCGTTGATCTGGTCGCGGGACGTCAACGCTTCTTCGAGGTTCAGGCCGCCGACGACGTTGCGCAGCGTGGTGGTGGTGAGCTGCTCCACAGCCTGGATGTAGTTGGCGATCTCATAGGTCGCTGCCCGGGCATCCGTGACCTGGAAGTAGACCACAGTGTCTATCGAGACGACAAGGTTGTCTTCGGTGATGACAGGCTGCGGCGGGAAGGAGACCACCTGTTCACGCAGGTCCAGCAGCGGGAGCAGCCGGTCCACGAAGGGGATCAGGATGGTGAGGCCGGGGTTAAGGGTGCGCTGGTACTTGCCGAGCCGTTCCACCACGCCGGCCCGGGCCTGCGGGACAATCCGCACCGAACGCACCAGCACAATTATTACGAACGCAACGAGAACCAGCAGCACGATTGCGACTGCGATATCCATACATCACCTTTTCCCCAGTTATGTGTTCCTGCTATGGCTGCGGCCGGATGCCTGCCGCGTGTCCTGCCGCCGGTGACGGCGGCTGGAAGTCTGTTTCCCCGCCAGCGGGACGCCCGCTGCACTGCGTCCGGCGGCCAGCGTCTGCCGACCAGCGTGTACTGACTTGCGCCTACTGACCTGCATCTATTGACTTGAGATTTCCGGCTGCGGGGCCACGACGGCCGTTGCACCGTCAATGGCGCTCACGACGGCGTGCTGGCCGGGCGCGAGGACACCGGTCTCGGAGCGGGCGCTCCAGACGTCCCCGCCGATCTTGACCAGTCCGCCGCTCTCGCTGACGGGTTCCATGACCAGCGCGGATTCGCCGATCAGGCGTTCGATATTGCTGCGCTGATCCGCCGGGCCCCGATGGAGATGCTTGAGGGCGACGGGCCGCACGAAGCCGATCATGAGAAGGGAGACCACGCAGAAGGCCACGATCTGGAGCCAGAAGTCTGCGCCGGCGAAGTCGGCCAGCAGCCCGGCCAGGGCGCCGCCGCCGAGCATGATGAAGAAAAGGTCGAGAGTGATCATCTCCACCACAGCGAACGCCAGGAAGCCCGTGAGCCACAATGCCCACCAGTTTTCGGCCAGCCAGTCCAACATCTGTTCCCCCTTCGCCCCCGGGGGCTGCCGGCGCAGACCCTCAGTAACTGTCATTCCATCCTAAGCCGAAGCTTGCGGGCAGCGGGGGGCAGCGGAAGACAGTTCGGCAACGTGGCCAAGTCGTTACTTTGGCTTCTCCCGGCAGGGCTAAGGAACCGGGCTCAGGACCGGGGTTCGAAAACGCTGATCCTGAACCGGGCGGACACTGCGGTCACCGGCGGAAGCCCCGCAGAAAGCGTGGCGAGGGCGGCGCGGTCCAGATGGTGTCCGGCCGGGCCCATCAGGGCCAGTCTCGCAGCGTCGGCAGGGGAAAGGGCCAGATCCAGGTCCAGGTCCCGGGAGCCAGAGGCGGAGAAATACCCCTCCAGCGAGGCGGCGAGACGTTCATCCTTCGCCGGTTCGATGCCGAGCATGCCGGTCTGCCCGGCGACCTCCGCGAGATGACCGGGCCGGGGCGTCACCACCACAAGGCGTCCGCCGGGGCGCAGTACGCGGGCGAACTCTGCCGCGTTGCGCGGCGCGAAGACTACGGTGACGACGTCGACGGCGTCGTCCGCGACCGGCAGCGGCTGCCACACATCGCTGACCAGGTTCACCGCTTCCGGGTTCAGTTTGGCCGCACGGCGGAGCGCAAATTTCGAAATGTCCACTCCGATGGCGGTGGCGGGTGCCCCGTCCAGCAGCATCCTGTCCAGCACCGCCCGGAGGTAGTGGCCGGTCCCGGTTCCGGCGTCGAGCACCGTGGCCGGCCTGCCGCCGGCACCGCCTGCGAGGACCCGCCCGGACAGTTCAGCCACGGCATCGGCGAGCGGCCGGTAGTGCCCGGCGGAGAGGAACTCAAAGCGGGCCGCCACCATGTCGGCCGCGTCCGCTTCGAAGACGGTGCCTTTGCCGACGAGGAAGTTGAAGTACCCCTGTTTGGCGGCGTCGAAACTGTGGCCCGCCGGGCACACCAGGGTACGGCCGGAGCCGTCACCAAACTTCAGGCTGTTCCGGCAGACCGGGCACAGCAGGGCGGAGGCAACGGACGCGGGAAGCATACCGTCCATCCTAGGACGGCCCCCGTGCCGGTGTGCGGACTAGGCGCTGGCCGCAGCCGTCGCGTCCGGCAGAAACCCGAGTTCCTGCCGGGCGAGGCTGATGTCCGGCTGGGCCCACCGGGCGGAGTATTCGGCATTGTTGCTGATGGATCGGAGCTCGGCCCTGTCCAGGTACAGGATCCCGTGCACGTGGTCAGTCTCGTGCTGGACGATCCGCGCTTGCCAGCCGCTGAAGTCCCGCTGTCGGGCGCCGCCATCCGGCGCCAAGAAGTCAAGCCTGACGGACTCGGGCCGGGACACGGCGGCCTGCAGGCCGTTGAGGGACAGGCATCCTTCGTAAAACGCCACGGTCGAGGCGCCGAGCGGACGGTAGGAAGGGTTCAGCATGGCGAAGAACGGCAACGGCTCCCGCCCGCGGACGGCGGCGACCTCGGGGTCAACGTCGAACTGGTCCTCGAGAACAGCCAGCTGCAGCGGAATGCCGAGCTGCGGGGCCGCGAGGCCGACGCCTGGCGCCTTGTGCATGACGCTGCGCATGAGGTCGATCAGCTGCCCCAGTTCCGCCGCAGTCAATTGGCCGTCGAAGGGCGCGGCCACGTGCCGGAGAACCGGGTGGCCCGCCTGGACAATCGCCGGAAGCATCCCGGCGGTGAGAATCTGCTGGACGGTTTCGTGAATACGTGCGGCGCTGAAGTCCGTGGGCTTGGCGTCTGGTGACATGGCAACAGACTACTGGCGTCCGCATGCGGTCGTCACAAAGTCGTAGATGCGTCCCCGCAGGAGGGCACCGGCGTCGACCTTCAGCAGCCCGTCCCGTCCTCCCACGGTCACCCGGAGGGGAAGCAGCGTCCCGACTTTGTCCTCCGCCACCGCGTGCGGGTCGCAGCGGGCGGGCCTGATACCCAGCCGGAGCTCCCGGCTTGCCCCGCCGGCGGGCACCGGAACGGCGTGCGGCCACGGGGCGGACTGGTCCTCCGCCAGCAGCGTGGTGCCCTCAATCCGGTCGAGCGTCAAGGAAGCCGGCCCAGCCGCCGGGCCGGCATCGTGCGGCGTAATGACGAGCCGCACGACGGCGGTCCGGCCGTCCGCGGCGACCTCCAGTGCCGGATCCAGCTGGAATCCGGCGACCGCGGCTGCCGCCTGCGCGAGACACATTTCGGTGTTGTTCCGGCTCAGGACGCCGAAGGGGTCGGCCGCGGCCACCGCTACCGTTTCGCCGGGCGAGGCGGCCGCCGCTAGCGTTTCGCCGGGCGAGGCGGCCGCCGGCGTCGTTTGGGTGGCCCGGGCCATCCGGAGGGATACTGTCGGGGCGTCGTCCGCCTGGCCGCCCGCCGGGCCGCAGACCGGCGCCGGTAACTGGGCCGGGAGGCTCTTGGTCTGGCCGGGCGGGAGATCGATCCCGCCGGGCGGCGCCTGCCAGCCGAACTCCGCCGTGAACAGCGCACTCCCCAGCCGGGCACCCAGCACGGTCAACACGCCGTCGGAGTTGTTGGTGAGCTCGATCGAGACGATCTGCTTGCCGTAGTTGTCGCGGAGCTGGTTGATCTCGGCGCTAATAGGGAACGCCTGTGGTGTCTCGCCGGGGCCGGTGCCGGCTGTAGTTCCGCCGCCCGGACTGCACGCCGCCATGACGGCCAGCACCGCCGCCAATGCGGTTGCTGGCAGAGCAGTTCGGAGGGCTGTTGGCAGTGTTGTTGGCGGTGTTGTTGGAACTGCCGAGCGCCGGTGCTTCGCGGGGAGGCAAGCCATGCGGTCAGTCTAATCCTCCTCAACGGTGCCACCGGGTGCCCGCCGGGACCACGCGGCAGGTCCCGGTCCATGACTGGACAGGCCCCTCCTGACCGCGCCTTCCCTGCTCACTGCATCGTGAACCGGCGGGCCACAAACGAATTCACGGCAGGAACGGCGGCGGCCGCCGCGATGGCATGACTGCGGATGTTGAGGAGTCCGCCGCCGAAGGGCCTGCCCAGCGCCATGTTGAGCTCGGACTGCCGTACCGCCCTGGCTGCTGCCGTCATCCGGCTCCGTTCGAAACTGCGCAGCTGCGCTCCCACGCGGTCACCCTGCAGGGCGGCGAGCACGAGCGGGGCCAGGGCCACCGCGTCGAGCCAGCCCAGGTTCATGCCCTGGCCTCCGATGGGGCTGACCTCATGGGCGGCATCGCCGATCAGCACCGTCCGGCCGGTCACCATCCGGCGGGCCAGCCTGGACCGCACGCCGAAGCTGCTGAGCATGCTGTTGCTGCCGGCGTCGACGTCAATGCCTGTCCGTTCGCGGACCTGCTCCGCCAGCCAGCAGGCGTCCGGCAGGGTGACAGGTCCGGAGTTCGTCCCGGGGTTCCAGCCGGGCTTCGTACCGTCCAGCCGGATGACCCAGCGCCGCAGCCCGCCGGGCAGGGGAAAGGACTCGACAATCCCCTCCGGGGCCAGGAAGAGGGCCGCATCCGGGCCGAAGCAAGTGCTGTCGGCAAAGTCGCCCATCAGGTACCTGTCGGGATAATGCTTGGCCCTCACGGCCGTTCCCTGCAGGGTCCGCACCGCCGAGCGGACACCGTCGGCGGCGATCACGAGGGCCGCCGAATGCCGCACCGGACCGGCGGGTGAGCTGCCCGCCACCCCGACCAGTCCGCCGTCGTCGTGCAGGCCGGTGAGGCGGACACCGCGGCGCAGGGCGCCGGGATCGAGCTCCCTGACGCGCTGTTCGAGGACCGCTTCGGTACGGCTCTGCGGCAGGGACAGGACGAAAGGGAAGCTGTCCGACACGCCGGCAAAGCTCATCTGGGCCAGTTGCCGGCCGCCGCCGAGGGCGATGCCGCGACGGATCGGGACCCCCTGTGCCACCAGCTCCTGCGCGACGCCGATCCGCCGCAGCACGTCCAGCGCCGGGGGATGGATGCCGATGGCCCGGGAGTGCTGGTCCCGCTCCGTTCGCTGTTCGAGCACCCGGACCCGCACGCCGCTTTGCAGCAGCAGGGCGGCCATGAACAATCCCACCGGCCCGGCGCCGACGATCAGGACCTCAGCCACCTGCGGCTCCTTTGTCGGTGTTGGTGCCGGTGTTGGTGCTGGCGTTCTTGTCGAGGATCAGCAGATTCCGGTAGGGGGAGTGGCGGGCCACGTTCCAGCCCGGGGGAGCGGCGGCGCGCAGCTCCGCCGCGGTATAGCTCCGCCGGATGGAGGTCAGGCCGTCCTTCCGGATGTAGGAGCCGGTGAAGGGCCAGGAGCCGGCAAAGAACAGCGCATAGGCGACGGCGCTGCGGCGAAGGTCGTTGTGGATCACCCGTCCGTGGCACAGCTTCGCCGACTCTGCCAGGAACTCGGGCAGCTCGTCTGCGGCCAGATGGTGGAGCACGTGATTGGACACGACGAAGTCATAGCTGCTGCCCTCGCGTGCCAGACCGGACGCCGTCGCCTGCCGGAACGTCACGCGGGCGGCGCGGTGCCTTTCCATGGCGAACCGGCTGGCGCGCGGATCCGGGTCAATGGCGGTGATCTCGAGCCTGAGGCCGTCCCGGGCGGCCCAGCGGGACAGCCTCACCGGCACATCGCCGCCGCCGCAGCCGATGTCCAGCAGCGTGGTGGCCGAGCCGGCACGGAGCCGTGGCCTGAGCTGGCGCAGGTAGATGCCCCGCCAGCCGGAGACGGCCCGGTTGACCAGCGCGAACTGAGCGTAGGTGCGCTCCAGCCGTGCCGGGTCGCAACCGGGCAGATCCATTTCCTCGACGGCGTCAGCCGCACGTTCCCGCAGGAGCTCCACGCAGCGCCCCTCAGGCCAGCGCGGATTCCGGCTGCGCGGAGGCGGCGCTTCGCTCCGGCCGGCAGGAATCCGCCGTGCGGTGGTCGCGGAGCTTGGTGAACAGTGCCGTCTCCACCGTCAGCCCGGGCCCGAACGCCATTGAACAAATCCGCCCGTCGCCGTCTTCGGCCGGAAGATCCAGGATGTGCTTGATCACGAACAGCACGGTCGCGCTGCTCATATTGCCAAAGTTCCGGAGGGTTTCACGGGCCGGCACCAGCTGCTCGTCGCTGAGGTCCAGCCGGGACTGCACCTTGTCCAGGATGCTGCGGCCGCCGGGGTGGATGGCCCAGTGCCGGATGCCGCGGTAGGGGAGTCCGAGCAGGGAACTCTCCCGGGACAGCAGCGGTTCCAGGGCGCCGATGATGTGGTCGTCGATGATGTGCGGGACGTAGTTGCCGAGGACCATCTCGAAGCCTTCGTCGCCGATGTTCCAGGCCATGGATTCCTCGCCGACGGGCGTCAGGACCGTTTCGAAGTGGTCCAGCTGCAGGAGCGGAGCTTCGCCGGGGATGTCCCGCGCACTGACGATTGCCGCGGCCGCACCGTCGGCAAACAGGGCAGATCCCATGATGGTGTCCGGATCGTTGGAGGTCCGGACATGGAGCGAGCAAAGTTCCGCGCAGACCACGAGCACCACGGCGTCCGGGTCCGCCTCGCAGAAGGACTTGGCGGCCCGCAGCGCGGGAAACGCCGCGTAGCAGCCCATGAAGCCGAGGTGGTACCGCTGCACGGCCGGGTTCAGCCCGAGGGCGCGGACGATCTTGTAGTCGGGACCTGGGTTGAAGAATCCGGTGCAGGAAACCGTGACAAGGTGAGTTATGTCAAGTAGATCGATTCCCGGGCAGGCGTCCAGGGCCTTTTGCGCCGCCTCAACAAAGAGTTTGGTGGCCTCCGTGGCGAAAATGTCGTTCCGTACCTTGGTACTGGGGCTCAGCAGCAGGCCGGTGGCGGAATCAAAGAACCGGGGATTCTCCGCCCGGCTGTCCAGGGTCATTTCCGCAACGGCCGTATACCGGGTGTCAATGGCTGCCGAGTCAAAACACGTGCTGACTAGCCGGGTGCCGAGCCTCGTGAGCCCGGGCTGGGCCGCAAACACGTCGCGGGCTTCGGTTTGGATCAGGACAGTTGGCGGAACAGCAGTTTCCAGGGATCTCAGGTAGACCGTCATGGTTCATTCTCAGTGAGGCCGGCGCTTAAGACAATGGATTCGCCGGGGCAAAGCCCGGGGACAATCCGCATCGAACCATCAGGATCCGCCCCGGTTGTCCGGCCCCTCCCGCGCACGCTCCCATAACGCCGATAATCCACATTATGTAAAGTAGAAGTGATCCGATTGCAGAATCTGCAGAATGAGACCCGGTGTCCCGTTGTCCTGTCTCATCTAAGTTGAGGCAATCTCACTACAGATGATGCATTGGCGGTTTCTGTCTCACCACACTTAAGGCATTGGTGCGGCGTGTCTCACTTCACTTAAGGCATCAGCCGGTTCCGTCTCACTACAGTTAAGGCATGGGACACGCTGCGGCGGCGTCCGAGGCTTGTGCCGGACGCGACATTGCTCCAGGCACCCTGACCTTCAGGGGGCAGTATTCCCCCGCAGCCACGACCGGCCTTCTTACCGAGTGCTGGATGATCCCGTTTGAGAACTCCCTTTCGATCCGGCGCCCAATGGCATTCAAGGGACAACGCAGCTTTGCCGGCCTGTGGTGGTGTGCCACGAACCAGCGGCACGTTGGTTTCGAGTCCTGGTGCGAACGCGACAATCTGATGTCTCTGGACTTCGACCCCAACGTCACAGGGTTCTCCTCCCAGCCCTTCCGGATCGCTTAGCCCGCCTCGCTCCCCCAGCGTTCACATGTGCCGGACTACTTCATCCGGCTGGCGGACGGATCCGCTGTCGTGATCGATGTCCGGCCCGATGGCAGGGTGAATCCGGCTGATCAGGAGGTTTTTCAGGCGACGGCGGAGTTATGCGCTACCGTCGGCTGGGCCTACAGACGCCTCGGCGGGCTGGCTCCTGTTTTTCTGGCGAATCTGCGGTGGCTGGCCGGATACCGGCACCCAAGGTGTTTTCGGGCATCGGCAGTGGGCCTGGTCCTGGACAGGCTCGCCCTGGACGGCCCTGTGTCAGTGCGTGACCTGGCCGCGGCAACCGGTGACCCTGTCACAGCCCTTGCGCCCACAGCCCTTGCGCCGCTGTTCCACCTGATGTGGAAGCAGGAGATCAGCGCAGACCTGAGGCGCAGGGTCCTCCATCTGGAGACAATGGTCTGGCTGAAGGGCGAGACGCCGTGACGGGCAGGCCCGCGGTGCTGACCCTCGGCGATGACGTTGAGCTCCGCGGGGTCATCTACCGGCTCACCGCTCTTGACGGCGACGTCGCCATGCTCGCCGTTGCCGGCGAAGCGCCCGTCGCGATCAAGGTCGGGTCGCTCCTGGCCGATGACACCTTCAGAATCGTCGGAACACGGCCAACCCGGCGGCGAATCGCCGGCCCATCAATGCTGTTCGACTCGTTACCCGCCGACGTGCAGGAAAAGCGCGGTGGATGGAGGGCCACATGACCGAGGTCCTGGATGGGGTCCCCAGCAACGCTGATCCGGGCCAGATCGCCAGACGGGCCTTCGACGTCGCACTCACATCGTTGCGGCAACGTGAGCAGGCCAAACTGGCGGAGCTTCACGAGTTGGGCGAAACCATGAGCATCGGCTCGCTGCAGAGACTGCGCCATGCCTATGAGACGAAGGGCGTCCTTGGGCTGGTTGACCGGAGGCTCATCCGCTAAACGCCCCTGGCCGGCCGGACGGACCAGCGCGTCGTCGTCGCCATTCTTTCAGTGCTGGAGGCCAACACCCATCAGTCCTCAGGAACCACGGACCGCCTGATGCGCCAAGTGGGCAAGCAACTCGAAGCCGCCTACGGGCCGGACATTGTTCCGTTGCCGTCGAGGGCCACCTTCCACCGCCTTATCGGCAAACTCGCAGAGGGACGCCACGCCACCGGGTCAGCCCGAACCAGACGTACCCTTGCACAGCAGCCCGAAGGCCCTTTCGGCGCCGTCTATCCGGTCAGGCCCGGGGAACTAATGCAGATCGACTCCACTCCCCTGGACATCGCCGTCGAACTCGACGACGGCGTCATCGGGCGCGTGGAACTGACCGCCATGGTCGACATCGCCACCCGCAGCATCCCTGCCGCCGTCGTCCGGCCCGCCACGAAGGCCGTGGACGCTGCCCTCCTGCTCGCCCGCTGCCTGACCCCCGAGCTGATGCGCCCCGGGTGGGCCCAAGCGGCATCAATGGCCGCCTCCGCCCTGCCCTACCGGTCGATGAAATCCATCGACGAACGCCTCGAAGGTGCCGCCGCGAAACCGGTCATCGTGCCCGAAACCATCGTCTGCGACCACGGCAAGGCCTACCTCTCCAACACGTTCAAGAGCGCCTGCCGCAGCCAGGGCATCAGCCTCCAACCGGCCCACCCCGACACTCCCACCGACGAGCCCGTCATCGAACGCACCCTGCAATCCATGGGCACACTCTTCGCTCAATACGTCACCGGCTACCTGGGCTCCTCGGTCGAGCGGCGGGGCAAGAACGCCGAGCACCAGGCCGTGTTCTCGCTGCCGGAGATCCAGGACCTGCTCGATGAATGGATCGTGACCGGCTGGCAGAACCGCCCCCACGACGGGCTTCGGGATCCCTTCACGCCCTCCCGGGTAATGACACCGAACGAAAAGTACGCGGCCCTGCTGGCCGTCAGCGGCTACGTCCCCGTCCCTTTCGGTGCGGAGGATTATCTGGAACTCATGCCTGCGGAAACCAGGGTCATTAACAGCTACGGGGTCAAAATACGCCACCGCGTCTACGACACCGCAGAGCTCAACCCCTTTCGTGGCCAGAAATCCGGGGTGAAGGCCCTCAACGGATTGTGGGAGGTCAGGTACGACCCCTATGACGCCGGCCGCGTCTGGGTCCGCAACCACCACGACGGCGGCTGGATCACCGCCTACTGGCGGCACCTCTCCGCCTCTCCCCAACCCTTCGGGGACGACATCTGGGAGTTCGGCCGCCAAATCGTGGCCGGCCGAGGCATCACCAGCCCCTCGGAGGACGAGATCAAAACCGCCGTGGACAACATCCTCGACAAAGCCTCGCCACCGGTCAGTCCAAGGAAGCGGCAGCGGAAAGACCAGCGGGCCGCCGCCCGCAACACGGCCGCCGTTACGGCCCAACGGCCACGCCCCCACCTGGATCAGCAGCAGCCGGAAGAGGCGCCGGCCCCGAAGCCCGACGCAGCAGGTGAACCATCCGCGGAACAAGAAGAGGATGCGCCGAAGCTGGCCAAGATCATCCCGCTGAAGATCTATGACCCCCACAAGGAGGCCGAGACATGGTGGTGACGGCTGAACTCCCCAGCAACAGCAGGGCCCCGACCACCACCTTGCAGGGCTGGCGGAGCTTCGTCACGTCCCTCGCGCCGAGGATCGACATGCCCGATTCCGCAGCGCTCACGGCGATGGGCGCTTCCACGCGTGAACATCACGACGAGCAGCGCATCAGCTACCACTCCGAGCTCGTCATCGTTGAAACCTCCACAGTCCGTTCCATCACGAACCAGGGCAGGTTGTTGATGATGCTCAACCAGCGTGAGATCAGCGCCCCGCCGCGGACTGGTCGTTTCCGGCCCCTGGGCATCCGGGAAAACCACGGCAATCAAGCTCCTGGGCAAAACCCATGAACTTCTCGTCAAACGCAAATATCCGACCCAGCGGGAGCGAATCCCGGTCGTCTACATCACCACTCCCCCGAAAGGCTCCCCCAGGAAGCTGGCCAGCGAATTCGCGAACTTCCTGGGCCTGCCCCACCGGCTCCGGCAGAACGTCACCGACATTGCCGACGCCGTCTGCCAAGTCCTCACCATGGCCAAGACCGACCTGGTCATCGTCGATTTTACCGACCGTGATTTGTGCTGTTCGTGATGTCCGTTAGAGCCTGTGACTCGATCGTCACGGGCCCGTTTACCGACCGGGACCGGGACGTTCGTCATGTTCTGGTGTCGGTATGGAGGACGAAGTGGTACAGCGCGTTGTGGTCGGGGACCTGAGGGTCCAGCAAATCAATCGGAAGGACGGGCAGCGGTCGTGGACGATCGTGTGGCCCGAGGGGACAGTCCATAAGGAGGCGGACCGGTTCCTGCGGCAGCACGACGGCTCGGGGACGCAGAAGACCTACGCGTACTACCTGGTGGACCACCTGCGATGGCTGGAGCGCGAATGCCTGACCTTCGAGAAGCTCCGACTGCGGGACCTTGAGCGTTACATGGGCATCGTCGGCGCCGAGGTCCGCATGCCGCTCGGAGAACCGTGGAGGGTCGGCAAGCGCCCCTACGGACGCTCGGCTCTGTCTACCGCGGCGGCCTGTCTGAAGGGCTTCTACCTGCATCAGTCCTCCCTCGGCATTAACGGAGAGCTCGGCAAGAAGCTCGACACGTCCCGGCTGCCGTCGCGAGCGGACCGGCGACGGTCCTTCCTGGGGCACGTGAAGTCTTCGCTGCCGGCCAACCCGATCGCGCCCTCGGGGCCGCACCGTCGGCATCCGAAGATGCTCCCGGACGGCGCGCGGGAGAAGCTTCGAGCCCACCGCCCGCGCCATCGATGGCCTCGAGAAAGCCCTGGCCGGCCTCGGCCTCCTCGAGGACGCCCTGGCCCTGGACCTGCGCAAACCCCAGGACTACTTCCATCGCGTGTGGTCCACCGCTTTCCGCGCCACCGACCTCGCCGACGCGGGCAACGACGAGGAGAGCGAGTACAGCGATACGTGCACACTGGAGGACACCGGCCCCGAACAGGACGTCGCATGAAGGCCGCTAGTGTCCCTGGGTCCCGCACCGCGGCGGCCCAGGCCGCCCGCCGCCGCAAGACCGAAATCGCTCTGGAGCGGGTCCATCAGGCCATCGCCCGGCTCCGGCGCGAGAAGGCCCGGGTGAGCGTCGCCGCCGTTTCACGCCGAGCGGAGGTCTCGCGCACGTTCCTCTATGACAACCTCGAGGCCAGGACAGCCGTCGCCACGGCGATGGCCGAGGCCGGTGAACGCCGGTCCCGGATGCTCGTCGACCAGGACAGCGAACGCGAGGCGACTTGGCGCGAACGTGCCATGAACGCCGAGGACGGTCTCAAGGCCGCCCAGGCCGAGATCCTCACCCAGCGCACCCGCATGGGTGACCTCCTCGGCCAGATCCGTGACTTGCAGGCCGAGTGGACAGAGGAAGCCGTCCAGCGGATCACCACCGAGAACACCACCCTCAAGCAGCGCCTCCGCCAGTTGACGGCAGAGAACCGCAGCCTCGACGAGCGGCTCAAGGCCGCCCGCTCGAACCTGCGGTTCCAGGACCGGCGCATCGCTGACCTCGAAGCCCAGATAGTAGGCACCTGAGAATCCAGAACCTGCACCCCGTCCGGCCCCGGTGACAAAGAAACCCCTCGTCACCGGGGCCGGACCACATTGCCAACACCGAGACACGCGGAGGAGCTATAGCAACGGCCCAACTACCGTCACGGACATGTAGTCTATGAATCGTCGCAGTTCAGAGCCGCTTCACGAGCTCCTGCGGTCGGTAAAATCGACGAAATCCACAACCTGAACCTGGCCACCAGCGCCGGGGAAGACATGTCCGACCACCTCAAATACTTCACCGAGCACATGCCCGCCACCTTCGTCTACGCAGGCATCAACGTCGAAAATTCTGGCCTGTTCACCGGGCTGCGGGGCCGGCAAATCTCTGCCCGGACCGTGCTGATGACCACCGGCCCCTTCCCGCTCACCGAGGAATGGGACTCCCTCGTGGCCACCCTTGAAGACGGCCTGCGCCTCCACGCTCACGAGCCAGGCACGCTCACCTCCCAGACCCAATACCTGCACCACCGCACCGGTGGGAGCATCAGTAGTCTCTCCCACCTCATCCGCGAGGCAGCCATCCTGGCCATCCTCAACGGTACGGAACGCATAGACCGCGCACTGCTCGATGACATCAGCATCGACCATGCCGCGGAATCGATCGCTCCCAGGCCACCGGCCGCGAACCCCTCCGTCCAATGACGCCACGACAGCTGTTCCCAGGGACCGGTCGTCCGCTGCCCATGCCGGTGCGCCCCTACCAAGATGAGACAACACGCTCGTATATTCGCCGCATCAACACTGCGAACGTGCTCCACCACGGCGAGCTGATGAAGGTGTTGAGGCGGGCCCGACGGCCATGGGTCTACAGTCTCTCAGTATGGATGGAGACCCAGCCGGATACCCTCGTGCTGGCAATGCCACAACTGGGCAAACACCGTTCGGAGCCAGCATTCCGACAAAAACTCGTCGGCCGACCAATCCGCACAACCCACAGTCCCGCCTGCCATCGCTGCACCCTAACCCGAGGCGCCGGCCCCTACGTAGAGATCTACACCACCCACGAACGCGTCATCTGCCCCGACCACGGTCTCTGGATCGGTGAGGGTGTCGCCGGGTTCACCGACCAATTCACCGTCCGCGCCTGCCCGGAAATCACCACCGCCTGGCACCACCACAAAAACCTCATCACCCGGCACGGACACTCACAGGTTCGCAGGGCCTTCCACATCGCCAGTGTCATCAACTGGAGATGGTACGACCAATTCCAACACTTCACCGCCGCCATGGACATCCACGACACCCTGGCAAGCGACCACCCCCGGCAAGCGAACAGCAAAGCCCTGGTCGCCGCGGCCCTCTACCCCTCCATCGTCACACTCACCGCAGTCATCGCCTCACCCTATTGGTTGGCGAACGCCCGCTCGCCCCGTCCCGACGTTTTCCTCGAACGGGTCAGCCACGAAATCACCGACGGATGGCAACCACAGGGAGCCTTCGACCCCCTGCGACACTGGATGGAAACCAACTGGCCACCCGGATTCCGCGGATCCGACACGATTCTCCCGCGCAAACCCAACGATTGACGCCCATAACGAAATGAGCCTGAACCGGCTCCAAATCCTGTCCCATATATGGCCCGCTCACCGGGCATTTTCTCGGGCCGGTCCTACGGGAATCGGCCAGCCGCGGAAACACGGCGACCGTGATCTGGAACATTTTGAGTGGCGCTTGCCCCGCTGAACGACCGGCTAGCGGGCACCAATTACGGTTCTCTCGTCCGAGTTTTGTGACGCGACCCTACATGCCGCACCGACGGGTGTTGTTCTACCGGTATCTTTTGAGGAACCGCCCATCTCGCCCGAACCGGGCCGCATGGCATGGGATGATCTTGCAATGAGCGAACTTGAGGTCAAGCGCTTGGTCCGCGGGGACGCGGCTGCGGCAGGCGTCATGTTTGAGATGATGGCGCGTGTCTTCGGAGAAGACAGCGAGCGGCTCAGCGAGGACTACCTCGAAGATCTTCTTGGTCGAGAGGGTTTCTGGGCCCTGGCGGCTTTCATTGGCCCGGATATTGTTGCCGGCCTAACTGCTCACACGTTGCCGATGACACGTTCACCAACGTCGGAGGTGTTCATCTACGATCTTGCCGTGCGGCAAGACCATAGGAGACAGGGCGTCGCAAGCCGCCTGGTGCTCGAACTGCGTGCCACCGCCGCGCTGGAGGGCATCCACGAGATATTCGTTCCGGCCGACAACGAGGACGTGCACGCCTTGGATTTCTATCGGGCGCTGGGAGCTACCGCTTCGCCGGTCACGTTCTTCACCTTCAAGTCTGGCAATGTTTAAGGCTTAGGGCGGCCCGGTGAGCGATCCCTTAGCGTGCTTCCGAACAGCTTCGAACATCGCCACCTGAGGTCAGGCAGACTTGAATTGCGAGGCTATCGACTCACGCATCGACGCCACGTCAACGTCGCCGGCTGTCTGTTCTATAAGCACTTTGGCTAACCGTTTCGGCCAGAGCACGTGAACGCTACGAGTCGAGAATGCACCCCCGATCAGGGGCCAGTCTGCTTCGATGAAGCAAAGCGCCCCGGTGACCGGAACATCACCGACGAGGTCGCGCACGACGTCGACCTGTTTGAGCACCCCATCGACCAGTTTCGTGCAATCACGCCGGCCAACTAGGAGTTTCTCGACGCGTGGGCGAAGGATGCCACCCTCGATCTTCAGTTCAGGCCGTCCCTTGTACCGCTTGGCATCGATCACCCAGATTCCACCGGGAGTGATGGCGATGTGGTCGATGTTGGCCTTTGAGCCGGGGATGCGTCGGTCGTGAAGGACAGCCAGGCCATCGGCGGCCAGGTCATTTAGCCGAGCGCCGAGGCGTTCCTCACCGATCGCGCCTCGATCCCAGGACTTGGTGTGCGGCCGCTCGTCAGAGAGTGCGACCGCAAGGCCGCCGAAGTGACCCCACTTCTCGCGGAGCTTTTCTTCGTCCTTCGCCTTGCGGCGCTCATATTCTCGTCGGGCGGACGACCCGGCTACGCCGGACTCAGTGGACAACGACTCATCCCAAGGTAGTTCCAGGTCGGGGGACATGGTTTCCGTAGCCTCGGTGGCACACTCCAAGCAGCGGATGGTCTTGGTCTCGCTCTCATAGATCGCTTCTGTCCCGGCCGGAAGGGAGGCACCGCACAGCCGACACGCTCCGGCGTACCGGAGCCTCATCTGCTTCATGAGGCTGCACTTTGGATCGCCGGCACGGACCCAGTCTGCTTGTAGATCGCGGCGGTTAGGCCGCGGATGCGCTTTGCCATGGCTCAATCCTCACCCACGGCAGGAGCTTTTTCGGGGTGTGCCGCGCGTAGCGGCATCCAAAGACCTCGCGAACTGTCCCAGCGAAGGATCCTCAGCGAGCACGTTCTTCAAGACAGGGGCCGGTCGCGAGGGACTCTATTCCCCATGGGCCGGTTACGCCTCGGCAGGGAACCCGGGCAGACCGTCGATGCTCAGCGAGTTCCTCTCGGCGCGGTACTCGGCCATGCCGTCCTCGCCTTTCTTCTCGGCCTGCAACCGGAGAAGGTCACGTTCTTCGGTCATTTCCATAACGGGGACACCCCAACCACACGAGTCGCTGATGCGCGTGACGTCTACCGTGATGACCGCTCGGGTGCTCGGGTGCTTGGGGTGAAGTGCCGTTACCTCTTCGAATGTTGCCTCGCCCGGAAGGAACACCGCACCTCGCCCGTGTAGGCGAACGATGCGGGGACGGCTACCGAACGAATTGAACATGAGGCACACACGGCCATTTTCTCGGATGTGTGCGATGGTCTCGATGCCGCTGCCGGTGTAGTCGACCCAGCCGACTCGGTGAGCGCCCAGGACAGAGAACGAGTCGTGGCCGCGGGGGGACATGTTTACATGCCCCTCTGTCTCAAGGGGCGCGGTTGCGACGAACCACATGGGCTGTTCCTCGATCCAAGCCTTGAGGTTTCTGTCGATGGAGTCGAAGATTTTGGCCACGGTCAAAGCATAGTCCGTCGCATCGGGCCGTTTCGGTTGTCCGTTGAGGGATCTCGTTGCGGAACATGCCAACATGAGATGTCTCTCTCAGGTTCCCCCGAAGGGTGTTCTAACGCTCGTATTCAAATCGTTTGACGAGCAATTCCTCCGCAGGCTCAAACCCACGCCTGGCATAGAAGGTCTGTGATTCATCCGAAGGAGAAAGCACGATGCGGGCTGCTTTGATGTTCTGCGAAAAATGAATTGCCGCGTCTAGGAGCATGCTAACGACCCCGCCGTTGCGGTGATCCTCCACGACGAATGCGCTCCCGAGATAGACCCAGCACGTTGATTTCTTGCCGGGCTTCGGCATGCGCTCGAACACCATGAGATTCAGCATTCCGATAGGCGTGCCGTCCAGATCCGCGACGAACATGGTGCGCGCGTTGTTCGCCTGCCAGGTTCGATAGTTGTTATCGAAGTCTGGATCCTCGGTCGGTTCCCCCGTTTGTTCCGCGACCCATGCGGCCCGCAGTCGAATGAGACTGGGCGTATCGGTTGAGCGTGCCTGACGAATAATGAGCATCCGCCTACTCTAGCCACCTGCCGTCCAGAGGCCGGCCCGTCCAAAGTCTAGAAAGTCCGTTCAGCCTTCCGCATGCGGGCGCGACGGCAAATGAACTACTTCCGCTCACAGCCATGGCTCAAGGTGTAGCGGGGTGCTACGCTCTAGTTATGAAGACGATGCCAACCCGCATTAGTGGAGAACTTTTCGGGGCCGCGAAGGTCGCCGGGGAGATTCAAAGCCGCAGTGCTGCGCAGCAGCTGGATCACTGGGCTCGAATTGGCCGCGAGCTGGAAGCATCGCCGATGATCACTCACGGAGCGATCGACAAAGTTCTGACTGGACAGGCGTCCTATGACAGTCTTCCTGATACTGCGCAGGCCGTGGTTCGGGTGGCCTGGGACGAACAGATCTCGGCCAAGATCGCGGGACTGGATTTTGAAGACCGCTTGCAAGAAGTCGGCCGGCCTTGGGCAGAAGCGGATACTGAGGGCCATACAGTTATTCGCAACCCCAGCGCCAGTCCAGCGTGAGTTCACCGGTCCTTCATGTCCTTGCGGGACCTAATGGCGCAGGTAAGTCCACGTTCGCGCAGGTCGTGTTGCAACCAGTCACGCATCTCCCATTCATCAATGCAGATGAGATCGCAGCGTTGCGCTGGCCCGGCCAGGAGGCCGAACATGCTTACGATGCTTCGGCTGCTGCAATGGCCGCCCGTGACGACGCGCTAAGCCACCGGCGTTCCTTCATCACCGAGACCGTATTCAGCCATCCCAGCAAGGTTGATCTCATAAAACAAAGCATCCTTGCTGGCTACCTTGTCACCTTGCACGTAATTCTCATCCCAGAGGACGTCGCTGTGATGCGAGTGGAATACCGGGTAACGCTGGGCGGACATACAGTTCCAGAAACCAAGGTGCGGGAACGCTATCGGCGCCTCTGGGACCTAATCGCTGAGGCACGCGACCTCGCTGACCGCTGCATCTTCTACGACAACAGCCTCGCCTCCACACCTTTCCTGCCCATCGCCAACTACGAAAGCGGTCGACTTATTGGGGATCCGGCGTGGCCCGGATGGACTCCTTCCGCACTCACCAGACACTCGTAGTCTTATTGACCAGATCCGCTGCACGGGGCATTTTGGTACTTAACCGGACCGCATATCATCAGGATCACACTCGGCGAAGTCATGGTGTCCCGCTCAGCGTTCCCCTTCCGGACATGGAGCGGCCGTGCCGTCGGCTTCGACAATGGACACCAACCGCTGCTTCAGTGTCTCGCCGTCTGAAATCAGTCTGAAGTAGACTCCTTGAAAACTTCCCCTTCCGGATAACGACGGGATCCGCACGCATGCAGTTTGCCAGCGCCATGGTCAGCCACGACTGGAGGAACCTGGGCTACCCCAGCGTTCGCGTGGCCGAATTCTGGGACAGCAGATCCTGCGGCATTTCCTGCCTGAGAATGGCTTTCGGGGCACTGGACGTTGGTGGGTCGATGGGGCCGGCCGCCCTCACCGAAGCCCTCCTGGAACGTGCAGCCTACACGGAGACCTCTGGATGGAAACACGGCCACCTCGCGGCCTATGCCACAGAACTGGGGTTGGCCGCCTCACCGCAGATAATCCACAGCGTTGACGAGTTGCAGGCCGCCCATGCCAGGGGCGCGGTGGTTATTGTTTCCATCGGCCACAGTTTTGAAACCCCCGGAAAGACCGGGCATCTCGCCGTGCTCCTGTCGATCGCCGAAAGCGGCGAAGCCGTTCTCCACATCCCCTCCGGTGACAACCCGGACCAAGGTAAAGGAGTCAGGGTTCCGACAGGCGTCTTCTGGGAGCATTTCTCCGGGCGGGCCATCGTCCTGTCAAGGCACGATCACCCATGACAACGCCGGATATTGCTTCCTCGCCCACATGTTCCTGATGGGAAAGTAGGCGATCGAAAGGAATCCGTCCGTTCAGGGTTCCCGTTACGGGACGACCACGTTTTGTAGTCTCGATGTTTCCACGACATGATTCGGTGGCCGGTCCACGACCCTCCTACAGGATGATTTTGGTTGTCCATATCGGACACCCCTTGTGGGCTGGGGGGTCATTGCCGGCTGGGCGTGGAGTACCTTCGTGGCGGGAAGACGTGAGCCGGAAAACAGGTCCGCGGCGTTCAAGCCATCGGCGCTGTCGCCCCGTTGTCGGATGGCAGGGTCAGGATGACCCTGGCCAGCTACGCCGGGTCAGCGGATCCCCCGCGACGTCCAAGCCATTCGTTGTGGGCTTCCGCTTCGGCCGCGGCGGATAGTTCCGTGTCCTCAATGCTGAGCATCATGCCGCTGTCCCGCCTGTCGGAAAAGTGCGGGACAATATCGCGGCCGTTGACTTTCCATATGCTGGGCGGGACTTCCTCGTTGTCCCACGGGCGGGTGGGCTGGCCATAAAGGTCCGTGAGCCGGTTCCAGACCTCATCGTGGCCGCGGAGCGCGGCCGGGACGCCAGGCTCCATGAATGCGTAGGGCCGGAAACAGATTCCCATGAACCTGCCGTTATAGGAGCTCCAAGAGGTGAAAACCTCGCCGGGAAGTTCAGTGGCGAGCGCAAAGGTTTCACCCGTCGATCCCTCGCGCGCTTCGTCTAGCCGGGCCCCGGACGTGAACCCCAGCCGTTTGAAGAGGCCCTGACGTTCTTCATCGGACCGGGACCATCGACCCTCAACCAGTTGCGTCACCAGGGCCACGAGGGCGCTGGGTTCGGGAATCAATTCAGGCAGTGGTTCCGTGCTGGACATACCGAGACGCTACCGCCTTGGCGCCAGGAATCGTACCGTTGAACGTCTGGATATTTACCTTCGAACGCGGATTCCAGGCAAAGGGGCTGTCCCGGTGGGGGTCCCGCTAACGAACATCGTCTAGCCTGTGACTACGAAGGACCTGTGGTGCACCGTACAATTTCGGGATCACGGGACGGGGGCCTGATCACTGGGCGTAGGGGGCTTCACGGGCGCGAACGGAACAGGCTTCTTCGGTATGCTGCGCGAACAGCCAGCATGCGGCAAGGTCGAGTACCGCCGGCGTGAGTGTGTAGGTGCGAACGCGTCCAACCTTGCTCGAAGTGAGTAAGCCTGCTGATTCCAAAAGCACCAGATGCTTCGCGATTGCCTGGATGGAGACCGGGAACTGCGTCGCGATCTGCAGTACTGACAACGGGTGCGTCGCCAGGAGATCAACGATCCCGCGTCGCGTGGGGTCAGCGAGGGCGCGAAAGAGTCTCGATAATGCAACCTCGGATTCATTGATTTCCATAGTTTGCCCAGTACAACAAGACGGGTTCGTCTTGCGGCCGACTCTTTCTCGGTCTTCATGACCCCGCTCGAGCGGAGGTTGGAGCGAATCGGTTGTAGAGTCCCCGGCAAGATCGGCGCCGATGATTGTCTGATACACACCCTCGCGTCAGCCTTCTCGCGCGATTCTGCATCGGGTCGACGACGGGAGGGTGATTGGCGCGGTCGGAGCTGCTGACCTTACAGACCACTCATGTCCTGAAGCTCCCAGGAGTTGCCGTCAGGGTCGCTGAAGAAGGCGAATTTCACGCCTCCCATGTCCTCAACCTCGCTGACCGCGACGCCACGGCTCAGTAGTTGCTCGCGCGCGGCGATGATGTCATCGACTACGAGGTGAAGGCCCTTGACGGTTCCGTCGTCCGGACTGCCGGTGCCCATTCCGGTGCCGATGACGATTGAACAGGCCGAGCCAGGGGGCGTGAGCTGGATGATCCGCATGCCGTTACCGGGTTGGACGTCGTGATCCAGGTTGAAGCCCACCATGTCGGTGTAGAAGGCTTTGCTCCGGTCCACGTCGGCAACAGGCAGCGGCACTAATTCGAGTTTCATATCCATGGGTATCGTGGTTCCAATCTTTCGGGAGGTTAGGGTTGCGCGGTTCGTTCAAGTCGGGGGGAGGGCCCTGTGCGTGCGGAGTCCTCCCTGCGGAGCAGGTGGAAGGCCGTCGCTGAAACCCAGCCCGTTATCGCGATCGCAGCGCCCAGGAGAGACAACCCGCCATGGCCGGTTGTCAGGAGGGCGCTCCCTGCCGCCACAAAGATGATGATGGCAACGGCGAACACCGAGCTGAGGATCGCCCATGCTCGGTCGTGGTCGGCCGCGAACTTCCGAACGAACACGACGGCAGCCGCGACGATCGCGAGGGCAAGTGCGGAGAATGCGAGGCTGTGAATGTTCGAGGGCGCGCTTTGGATCGGGGGAACCCCTTCAGGCGCGCCGGTCGGGAAACCGAGCTGAGGGTCGGGGTGCCAGATTCCAGCGACGAGGAACAAGAGTCCGAAGGCTCCGACGAGGATCGGGCCCCAGGTTCCTGCCTTTCCTGGGTGTAGCAGTCGACGCAGTCCGACAGCGAAGGCGATTCCCAGCGATCCCGTAACGAGGAAGTTGATGGTTTGCACCCACCCGAGTGAGCCGACAAGCAGGAGGCTGACCTCGTGTTTCGTGATATCGAAGCCGGGACGGGTCACAGCCTGCAGGAGTGAGAGCACGATGAACCACGGCCCTACTGCGGTGCCGGCGATGAGGAGCAGGCGGGTTGTCCAATTCTTCGCAGCCGATCTAGTCATGAGTGCGTTCGCTCGTGATCTCGTAGGCCACGTTTGCGGCAGGGTCCGCACCGGGATTTGGTGTCCACGCTCCGGAGAAGGAGCGGGTGCTCCCCGTGAACGTGGCGTCAAGCGCGCCATAATTCACACGAATGGTGAGCACGTCGCCGTTGACTTCCCATTCGTAGGGCCAAGGATCTGGCGACAGATTCGAGAACACATACGACTTGAGAGTCCTTGATTGGGCGTCGTAGCCGATGATCTCCCGGCTCTTGATGACCGTGCCCAGGAAGTTGATTTCAGCGTCCTGTTGCAGTAAGAATCCTCCAGAAAGCCATTTGAATGTGGTTCTGCCGGTGATGTTTTCCTCGTCAGCGCCCGCTAAATGGCCTTTCAGAGTCCAGGCGCCAATGAGCGGTTCCAGACCCTTCAGTGAGGGTGCGGCTCGGGAACGCTTGGTTCGGTGATCTCAAACGGCATATCGGGCGCGCTGGCAGTCATACCTGTACCGCCTTGTTCTTGTCGAGACCCGCCGCCATCTTGTCGAGCGACTGATGCATTCCCGCGTATGCGAATACGGACATCAGACTCCGAGTCCAGCCCTTCTCGGTGATCGTGAGTTCCGTCAGGCCGTTCACATCTCTGAACTCGACGATCGTGTGCACGTTCTGGGAAAAGCCGGCGGGCAGATCGTCGGCGGCCAACGGCTTGCCGGTCTCATCGGTCAGGTTCTGCGTGAACTCGAGCCGTTTCATCGGGGTGATCTTCTTGTACGTGCCGCCGGTGAAGCTCTCTTGGCCGCCCTGGTCGCTGGGTGCGCGCATGCTGAAGACATAAGAGCCTCCCTCGCGGAGATCGATCCGGGCCGAAGGTGACGTGTAGTCCTCCGGACCCCACCACCCCGTGACTGCCTTCGGGTCAGTCCACAGCTTCCAGACCGTCTCAACCGGTGCGTTGAGGATGCGGGTGATGACGATGTCTCTCGTGTCCTTATTTGCCATCTTCTACTCCTTCATTGATTCGTTCGACGTACGATTCCATCGCGTCAAGGCGCGCATTCCACTGGCTAGTACGTGCGGCCAGCCACCGCTCGGTTTCGTTCATGGCAGCGGTGTCGAGCTGATAGATCCGCTGCTGCGCACGCTTCCTGACACGCACCAGCCCGGCCTCCCGTAAAACCTTGAGGTGTTGCGAGACCGCTGAGGCGCTGCTACTGAAAACGCCGCTGATATCGCTTGCGGAGAGCTCGCCTCGCTGGGCAAGCATGTCAACGATGGTCAAACGTGTTCGGTCGGCAAGCGCTGCAAAGACGACGGGCTGGCTTACGGTCATGCGACGAGATTACAGTGTGCGCTTAATTAAGTAAATACTAAATAACCGTGTACCGTGTCAGGATGGTTGTCCTTTTTCTCTCGTCCCGCCCGCCGCCGCGTTCACAGGCACCAAGTACGACGTGCTAATGAGCCGCCCAAGGTACGAGCGTGATCTACGCCCTTCAGCAAGAACTGAGTGGGGGGCTCCGGCCGTGGGAGGACACTTGGTGGCACGGAGAAGTGGAGGCGCACAGATGTCCTCTGATCGGTTGCTCGTGCGTCGTAGGGGTATCGAATGCGATTGGAGAACGCCATGCAATACATGCTGCTCATCTACACCGACTCGACAGCGCCCGCGATTCCCGACGACGACACCAGCATCGTCGAATGGGCCGCTGAGGTTGAGCGCCGCGGAATCTCGCGCGGCGGGGACCGTCTCCGGAGTCCCAGCGACTCCACGACAATCAAGGTCCGCGATGGAAAGCTGAGCGTGACCGACGGCCCCTGCCTCGAGACAAAGGAAAGGATTGCCGGCTTCGACATTCTTGAGTGCGAAAACCTCGACGAAGTTATCCAAATCGCCGCGCAGCACACGATGGCCCGCTATGGGCAGATCGAAATCCGTCCGTTCTGGCCGCTGAATCTGTGACCAGCAAGTCCTCGTACCGCGACCGCAGAGGGTTCCCCTTACAGGACACTATGCGGCGGCCGGGGGGCACGCGGGCGCAGACAATGTCGAGGGTCGCCAACTGAGGCTTGGAGCGTATCCAAGGCGGGATTCTGCGATTTGGGTCAACTGTAGTGAGACAAGGGCATTCATCCTGTCTCACTACAGTTGACCCAAACGCCTAAATTCAGGCCGTGATGGTTCAAGTTAGATGAGACAGGACACCTGTCTCATCTAAAGTGACGCAATCTCAACTTAGTTGAAGCATTAGGGCACTTCGTCTCAAGATAGGTACTACAGTCTCGACAAGCGGTTGCAAACCACAAGCGGAAGGAGCCCCGTGCTGAGGCAGGTCGCGGAGGGTGTGCTGATCCACGAGAGCGAGTTCTGCCAGAGCAACGCCGTTGTCGTGCAAGGCCGGGCTGGCGTGTTGCTCATCGACCCCGGGGTGCACGGCTACGAAATGGCCTGCCTCGCGAACGACCTGTCCGATTCGGGCCAGACCGTTGTGGCAGGCTTCTCGACGCATCCTCATTGGGATCACCTGCTCTGGCACGCCGGGCTCGGCGCGGCGCCCCGTTACGGCACCGCGCGCTGCGCGGCTACTGCCCGAGATCGACTGTCGGA
>NZ_JBEPNP010000015.1:0-121957 GCF_040546335.1 Arthrobacter sp. UYEF20
GCCTCCTGTCCCTCATGGAGCCACCGTAACTGCCAATGATCTGGATGCCATAGCCTTGGGTCAGCGTTTCAACTGAGCTGCCCGGTGAAGGATCGTGCAGCGGGCGGTCAGGCCGGGTTAGCTGCAGAATTCGAGGCAAGGACGTCATTGCGGATTGCCCAACGCGCGATGGCTGCCGCTGCGCCAACGGTGGCCCATGGGATCAGTGGCCAGAGCTGCCAGCCGAGGCCCAGGACGCTTCCCAGTAGCCAGAACACGAAGGTGGGCACCGCGAAAAAGGCTCCGATGTGGATGCATTGGTTCCGGACGGGGCGCAAAAGATAGGCCAACACCCAGGCCAGTGGCGCCGCAAACACCAGGGAAACTCCGAAGCCATACAGAATCACCATGCCCAAAAAGCCCCATACGTGGCCGGCGTCGGTGCCGTCCCGCAAGGCGGGCACACCATAGCCTGCCGCCACCAGAAGAAGTAGCACGCCCACCCAGAGCGAGGTGGCGATGAGCCAGCCCTTGATGAACGCGTACGCATCCAGGACCACCCTGTGTGACGGAACTGCCTGCGACCGCGCCGCATCCCCCAATGCCATGGGCTTAGCCTACCGATGCGCAAAGACTTCCCGCCCGTGCCGAGGGTGCGGCCGTCCGATAGGGGATCGGTTAATGAGACAGGCGGTGGCTCGCCCGGGGCTCCAGGAGTTCCCGGCGCCACAAGGGCTGTGAATCGCCGCGGTATTTGGGCCGCATGTAATGGCGCTTTTTGACGCAACCAGTGCTGTAGGCTCCGATTCGAACCTTGGAGGACTGATGCTGAACTACTTTCGCGAGACGCAAGAGGCGCGATTTGCAACCCCTGCGCGCCGAATGTATGGCTATGTCTCGGCCGGCATCGTGGTTGCCGTCATGGCATTGGTCTTTGCGGGTCTCGCACCAATATGGATTTCCTGGGCCACCTTCGTCGCTTCTTGCGTTCTGGACGCCGTCCTGACCAGAAATTGGATCAGGGAAGACGCGCTCCAAGCCTACCGACGCGAATATCCCCGCTGACGTCGCTCCGGCTCGCGGGCAACGTAATGACAGCGGCTCCAACGACCATCATCGAAACAAAACGGGGGAAGCTTTGGACCAACGTCCGACACATCACACTGGAAAGCCACCGGTACTGTCCGTCGTCCATCTTGTCCTCAGCCTCTGCGCCTTGGCGACAACAAGCGCCGCGGCCATCCTGTGGAATCCGATCGACACAGACTTCATCACTCGCGCCGACAATGCGGGGTGGGACATGACCATGCTCCTGCCTCACCAAATGGAAATCTCGCTCGTCGTCAATGCGTCAGTTCTCATAACCTTTGTCCTCGTCGTGACCGCGTTCTATGGAGTGCTGGCATCACGCCGGCGGGCCAAAGACTCACACGGAGCAAGCGCATGAGCTACGAGCGGCGCCTGACCTTCAACCTAAGAATGCGTGGGTTGTCCGAAGCCGAGATCGCCGGAGTACTCGACGAGGTGCGGGCGCATGAGGCCGCCGCAGGGAATCTAGCTAACGCCGAATTCAGCACGGCCGAGGACTACGCGAAGCAGTTCCCCAGGAAGAAGAGGCGGACACGGGGAAGCGCCATCGTGGTCATCGGGGGAGTATTGGCGATCGCCTACATTCTCTTCGAGATCCTCCTCGCGATCCTCTTCAGAGTCGATATTCGAGAGTACGTCGGCCCGATCACGCTCTGGCCGGGGCTCGTATTGATCCTTGCTGGGACCTTGGCTGGATTCCTGACCGATTACTTCCAGCCAGCCGGAGCTCACGAGCCCGCTAAGGTTCCCCAAACGGGACGGTGACAACGCCAATCAGAGCTGCGAGTTAGCCGCCACTTACCGCTAACAGTCACAGCCAAACACGACTCGCGAGCTATAGGCGTCCCATTAAGGGTTCCCCTAACGGACCAGTGCTGGTGGCGATGCCTCAGGGATTCGACTTCGTACGTTGGTGGTCCGGCCGCCGACCGGCATATGGGACGAGAGAGCCGTCGACGGAAGCTGCAGTTAACCGCAATTCCCAGCTAACAGTCACAACGGTGGGCAGATCTTTCTCGGCGTGTCGGCCACCGCCAAAAGGCCGCCCGAATACTACCGTAACGGTCTGCTGTCGACGTGCCGCTACGGCGTCGAGGTGCACCGAGTGCGTCCCCGCCTGACTGACTGACTCACTCGACCGTTCATGCGTTTCATTCTTCCAGCAAGGACCCACATTCCTGCTTAGCAGTCACATCGACTCGGCCGCAGCATCTTGCAGCCCATCCCCTAACGGGACGGGTTATGTTCAGCGCATAATTACTCCGTTCAGGTCCAACAGGAAGCCGGGCGCCAGGAAGGGACCAGCAAATACCTTGACGCTGGACTGGTCCGCGAGATCCAGCTCCGTCAGGCTGACTTCCCCTTCAGACGTTCCGGCAGCCAACCCGGCCGCGTCCAGGACCTCATGACGGCGCCTTTCCGGGACGCGTTCAGTGCAGTTTCAGTACACCGGTTTCCCGGGTTCCACGTCCCGCACCCACGCCAGGATTCCGCCGTCGAGATGGCTGACCCGTTCGTAGCCGGCGGCGCGTGCCGCCGCGAGGACGGCGGCCGACCGGGTGCCGCCCTTGCAGTGGAACACGATGTCCATGTCCTGCGGCAGCTCGTTCCAGGCCTCCCCGGCCAGGATCCGGCCCTGCGGGATCAGCACGGCCCCGTCGATCCGGACGATCTCGTACTCCCCGCTCTCACGCACATCCACGAGGTGGAAGTCCTTGAGCCCGGCCTTGCGGGCGGCCAGCATGGTGGCGAGCTGGGTGGCTGTGACGGTGTGTTCGGTACCGGCGTCGGCGGCGGGGGTGATGCCGCAGAAGGCCTCATAGTCGGTCAGTTCCGTAATGCGATCCGCCTCCGGGTCCCGGGACACCTTGATTTCGCGCCAGGTTCCGCCCAGGGCGTCGAAGAGCGCCACCCGCCCCAGCAGAGAGCGCCCGACGCCGGTGATCAGCTTGACGGCCTCCGTCACCATGAGCGATCCGACGGCGGCGCACAGCATGCCGAACACCCCGCCTTCCCCGCAGGACGGCACTGAGCCGGCCGGCGGCGCCTCCGGGTACAGGTCCCGGTACGTCGGCCCGTGCTGCTCCCAGAAGACGCTGACCTGCCCGTCGAAGCGGAAGATCGACCCCCAGACGTAGGGCTTGCCGAGGATCGCGGCGGCATCGTTGACGAGGTAGCGGGTGGCGAAGTTGTCGGCGCCGTCGAGAATCAGGTCGTAGCCGGCGAACAGCTCCAGGGCGTTGGAAGCGTCGAGCCGGACGTTATGCAGCCGGACGTCGACGAGCGGGTTCAGTGCTGCAATGGCGTCGCGGGCGGACTCGATCTTGGGCCGCCCCACATCCGCGACGCCGTGGATCACCTGCCGCTGGAGGTTGCTCAGGTCCACGACGTCGTCGTCGATGATGCCCAGGGTCCCCACTCCGGCAGCGGCCAGATACAACAGCGCGGGTGAACCGAGGCCGCCGGCGCCGATGACGAGCACCTTGGCGTTCTTCAGCCGGCGCTGACCGATGGACCCGATCTCCGGAATAATCAGGTGCCGGGAGTAGCGTTCCACCTCTTCCGGGCTGAGGTCTCCCGCGGGTTCAACGAGTGGACCAGGCACCCGATCAGGCAGCGGTTCCGTGGGTGCGGGTGCGGCGGGTGCAGTGAACTTGGAAGCCATACTTCAATCTATGCCCGAAGATACCGCCAGGTCATATTACCCGCGCGTAAAGTGAACGTAACAGCAAGCGAAAGAAGGCCGCAGTGGTTCATCACGCACCGGTTGAACATGGTCCTGCCGGGAAGTCGGCGTCCGGGCAGGCCCGGAGCGGCGGACACCGGTCGGCGCGTCTGCCCCGCGACGAACGCCGGGCGCAATTGCTGGCTGCCGCCCAGGAAGTCTTCGTTGCCAACGGTTACCACGGTGCCGCGATGGATGAAATCGCCGAGACCGCGCATGTGAGCAAACCGGTGCTCTACCAGCACTTTCCCTCCAAGCGTGAGCTCTACCTGGCGCTGCTGGACAGCCATCTGAGCAAGCTCATCGATCTGCTGCTGGGGGCGCTGAACTCCACCACGGACAACGATGAGCGCGTCCAGGCCGTCATGCGGGCCTATTTCCGGTTCATCGCCAGCGACGACCAAGCCCACCGTCTCGTCTTCGAATCGGACCTGATCAACGATCCCGACGTGAGCGCCCGGCTGGAGAGGTTCAACAAGACTTTCGCCGACGCCGTCGCCGGGGTCATCGCCGAGGACACCAAGCTGCCCGAGCTTGAAGCCCAGCTGCTGGGCCGCGGACTCGCCGGAATGGCCCAGGTCAGCGCACGGTACTGGCTGGAAACTGACGGGAATCTCGATCTCGATGTGGCCAGCGGCCTGATCTACCGTTTAGCTTGGCGCGGAATCTCCCGCTTCCCCAAGGAGTCCTAGGCTACAAATAGAGATGACGCTTTGATTTATTCGACTTTGATTGGCTGGGAGGCCTTGCTGTGGAAGTAAAGATCGGCATTCAGAACATCGGCCGCGAAATTGTCCTGGAATCAGCGCAGGATGCAGACGCCGTGGCCAAGGTGGTTGCAGAGTCCCTCTCCAAGGGCACCGAGCTCCGCCTCACGGATGAGAAGGGCCGCCAGATCATCATCCCGGCGAATGTCCTGGGCTACGTTGAAATCGGCGCCGAAGAGCAACGCCGCGTCGGTTTCGGCGCCCTCTAGCCACCGCGGAACGCGGCTGCCATCCCCACCAGAAGGCAGCAGCACTGCCGTTCCCATCAGAAGTAGGAGTCCGAATATGCTGTCCCTGATTGTGGTTGCCATGGTGACCGTGGCCGCGGGCTTCGTGGTCTGGGCCAACGACAAGCGGCACGCCAAGTACGGCATCAGCGTCCCGGCGGGCGTTGCCCTCGCCGCCGGGATGCTGAGCTGGATCATTTTTATGGCGGCCGGGCTCGGCTACCAGCCGGGCCTGACCTGGATTCCGTGGATCCTGCCGATGGTCATCGGTCCGGCGGCCGCCGCCGCAGCGGTGCTGTACCTTGGCCGGCACCGCACCCGTAAGGACACGTCCCGGCTCACCGCCATCCTGCGTCTCTAACGCGCCGCCGGCCGGGCTACCAGACGGGGCCGGCCGGCGGCCGGCTTCAGGCCTTGGGCAGTTCCGGCCCGTGGCCTTCCTCGGTGCAGAGGCACAGCCTGTTTCCCTGCGCATCCGTGACCACCACCCAGTCGGGTGCGTGGTCATGGTTCATTAACGCCCCCGTGGCTGCCGTCTTCTCCAGCGCCGGCGCGGATTCGGCCTTGCTGCGGTGGATATCGAGGTGGAGGCGGTTGGCGTTGGGCGTGGACGTCTCCTGGAACCAGAGTGCCGGGCCGCGCCCGTACGGGTCCGTCAGGTCACCGGAGCTGCCCCTGCGGTAGCCAAGGGCCACCCGCCAGACCTCGGAAATCGCCGCCGGGTCCTCGGTATCGATGCCCACCTCGACGGTCCGGTGCAGGCCCGGCTCCGCGGTGGCGCCGAGCCGGGCTGCCGCCTCGCTGGCCGCCGCCGCGGCCGCGGTGTCCCGCGGCGTGACCTGGCCGCCGGCGTCGTGGGAGCTGTATCGGACAAATACCCGGTTGTAGCGCCAGTCCAGATCCGGGTGGTGGTCCTGCTGTTCGGCGGCCAGGCCGACGGCGGCGACCAGCTCAAGCGCCGCGGCCGACGTCGGCGCCTTGAAGACCGACACCAGCCCGCCGAGGCGGTATCTCCAGTCCGGCAGTCCGGCCAGGGCGGCATCGACCTGGCTCTGGCTGAGGACGTCGTCGGTGGTTCCCATATCGGCTCCCTTGCTGGCTGGGTTTGCGGGTCCGGGCCCGAAGCTGGGCCTAGAGGAATTCGGCCCGTCCTTCCATGGCGGAGGATGCGAGCGCGTGCTCCCGGCGCGGGATTCTGCCCGCCTTTTTCGCCAGCCTACCCGCCATGACCGCATGCTTGAAGGCCTCCCCCATGAGCGCCGGATTCTGGGCCCGGGTCACCGCGGTGGCCAGCAGCACGGCATCGCAGCCGAGCTCCATGGCCAGGGCCGCGTCCGAGGCGGTGCCGATACCGGCGTCCAGGACCACCGGCACCGAAGCCCGGGAGACAATCAGCTCGATGTTGTGCGGGTTGAGGATGCCGAGCCCGGTCCCGATCGGTGAGCCCAGCGGCATCACGGCGGTGGCGCCAAGGTTCTCCAGCCGGAGGGCCAGGACGGGGTCGTCGTTGGTGTAGGCGAAGACCTTGAAGCCGCGTCCCACGAGCTGCTCGGTGGCGTCGACGAGTTCCACGGCGTCCGGCAGCAGGGTGTGCTCGTCGGCGATGACTTCCAGCTTCACCCAGTCGGTTTCGAGAGCCTCGCGGGCCAGTTCGGCGGTCAGCACCGCGTCCCTGGCGGTGAAGCAGCCGGCGGTGTTGGGCAGCACGCGGATGCCGTGGTCCACGAGAAGCTGGAACAAGGAGCCTGCCTCGGTGGGCGAGTAGCGGCGCATGGCGACGGTGGTCAGTTCCGTGCCCGACGCCACGAGGGCCGTCCCGAGGCCGTCCAGGCTCGGCGCTCCGCCGGTCCCCAAGATCAGCCGCGAACCGAGCCGCACGCCGTCGATAACGAACGGATCGGCGGTGCCCGGCGATGCTTCCGGGGCTGCTGAACGTGTGGTTGCTTCCATGGCGCTCATCCTCCCTGTACTGCCGTGACCAGCTCGACGTCGTCACCGTCGGCCAGCGCGGTGCCGTGCCACTGGCTGCGGGGCACCACCTCGGCGTTGCGGGCCACAGCGACGCCGAGCTTCCGTCCATCCGCGGACTGGCCGTTCGGGGCCAGCGTCCGCCCGGTGACCTGGCTGACCAGGGTGCTGACGGAGGCACCGTCGGGAACGGTGTGCTCCGAGCCGTTGAGGCTGATGTTCATAGCGTTTCCTTGCTTTGTTCGGGATTGCTGTGTTCTGGAAGGGGACGGGTGTGGTGCGGGGTGGGGTGTTGAGCGGCGGCGGTGAACCGGTCGGGCCGGAAACGGGCCCAGCGCGGGTCTGCCGTGCCGTCCAGCAGCTGCCGGCAGATCCGCGCGGCCGCGGGGGTCAGCAGGATGCCGTGCCGGAAGAAGCCGGTGGCGATGATGAGTCCCCCGACGTCCCCGTCGCGGCCCGGAGACCGGTCCGTGACGCGGCCCAGCAGCGGGGCGTTGTCCGGTGTTCCGGGCCGCGCCCGGGCGGTGGCCTCCAGCAGTTCCAGCTCGGCGACGGCGGGGACCAGCTGCTGGGCGTCCCGCAGCAGCTGGTAGACGCCGCCTGCGGAGACGGCACCGGCGCCGGGCGCATCGGGCTCCGAGAGCGTGTCCTCGCGCTGGGTCGCCCCGATCACCACTGTGCCGTCCTGCCGGGGGACGATGTACACCGGCACGCCGCGGACCAGGCCGCGCACCGTGGAGCCCAGGAGCGGCCTCAGATGCGCGGGGACCCGGAGCCGGAGGATGTCGCCGTGGACCGGCCGCAGCGGCAGGTCCAGCCCCGCGGGCAGGCCCGCCAATGCCGCGGCGCCCAGCCCGTTGGCCACGATGGTCTCCCGGGCCCGGACCTTCCCGCCGCCGGCCAGGCTGACCCCGCCGACCCGCCCGTCCTCCCACCGAAGTCCGGCGGCGCGCCGGGGAACCAGGCAATATTGGCTGTCCGCCGCCAGCAGGGCCGCGATCCGGGCGATCAGGCGGCGGGGATCCACCTGGTGGTCGGCGGGGATGTCGAAGGCGCAGGAGATGCCCGGGCTCAGCAGTGGTTCGCGTCCGCGTGCCTCGCGGACCGTCAAGGGCTGCACCGCGAGTCCGCAGGCCTGCTGCACGGTCCGGAGATCGGCGAGCGCCCGGCGGTCGGCCGCGTCGGCGCCGACCACCAGGGTCGGCGTCGTGAGGTATCCGGTCCCGGCGGCTAGTCCGCGGTTCGTCCCGGCGGCTGCTCCGGCGGCAGTTCCGGCGGCGGTCACGCGGTCCGCGGGGACGCCGTCGTCTCGCTCCAGCCCCGCCGCAAAGTCAGGCCACAGCCGTGAGGATTCGAGCATGAGCTCCAGCAGGCCCTCCTCCTGGTAGTGGAGTTCACTCACGGGGGCGAGCATGCCGGCGGCTGCCCAGCTCGCGCCACTGCCGGGGGCGTCATCGATCAGGGCAACGGAACGGCCGGACTGCCTGGCGGCCCAGGCGATGCCATGGCCCACCACCCCGCCGCCGATCACGGCGACGTCGTAACATTCCCCCGCTGTGACGTCATCAGGCGCGTCGTCAGCGGGGTAACAGTTCGTGGGGTCATAACTGCCTGGGGTGCCCATGGAGGATTCCTTCCCTACGCCGGTACTAACCGGATCAGGTCAAGCGGTCGGCTCTGACGCCCTCTCAGCCCTCCGGCGTCGAACGCCAGTGGCGAACGGCTGCGGCGGGCTCCCGCGGTATGGCCCCAGTTTAGAGGAACTAGGCTGGGGGCATGAGCCAGGATGCCGTCCACACCACCGCCCGCCTGTACCTGTGCACCGACGCCCGCAAGGACCGCGGCGACTTCGAGGCCTTCGTGGATGCCGCCTTCGCCGGCGGAGTCGACATCATCCAGCTGCGCGACAAGTCCCTGGAGGCGGCGGAGGAACTCGAACTGCTCGAGGTCCTGCATCAGGCAGCCCACCGGCACGGCCGGCTGTGGGCGGTTAATGACCGCGCGGACCTCGCCTCGGTGTCCGGTGCGCCGGTGTTCCACATCGGCCAGAAGGACATTCCGCTTGCAGCCGCACGGGGCTTCCTCGGCAAGGACACCGTGATCGGACTCTCCAGCCACAGCCCGGATCAGGTGGATGCCGCCATTGCGGCCGCCTCCGGCCGGAGCGGGCTGGACTACTTCTGTGTGGGGCCGGTGTGGGCCACGCCCACCAAGCCCGGCCGCGCCGCCGTCGGTCTTGAACTGGTGCGGTACGCCGCGGAGGCGATCCGTCGGGCCGAGGCGGCAGCCCCCGGCACGGCCAACGGCACGGCCGACGGCACGGCCGACAGCACGGCTGACGGCACGGTGCCCTGGTTCGCCATCGGCGGCATCGACCTGGGGAACGTGGAGCAGGTGGTGGAGGCCGGTGCACGCCGGATCGTGGTGGTCCGGGCCATCACCGAGGCTGACGATCCCGCCGACGCCGCCCGCGCCCTGCTCGCCTCCCTCGACGCCGCGGAGTCCTGAGCGCGGAGACCTGATCCTTGGTCAGGGACCGCGCAGGCGGGCTACCCGGCGAGCCCCAGCTGCAGCATCCGGTGTGAGTGGTTGGCCGCAAGTTCGGCGGTCAGTTCGCGGACCAGCTCCCGGGACCGTTCCTCGTCCGCGCCGATCAGGCCGCCGAGGAACGCGTGCTCGAAGCTGACCCGCCGGGCCTGGGTCAGGGCCTCCCCCAGCAGACGCCTCGCCCACAGGGCCAGCCGCGACGCCAGCCGCGGGTCGTCGGCCAGAGCCGTCTGGAGCCGCTCACGGAGCACCGCCGTCGCCCCCTCATCGGCCTGGATCCGCTCGACCAGATCGCGCGTCGAGGCGTCGACATGGCGGGCCACGGCCCGGTAGAAATCGGCGGTGACGGTGTCGATCACGTAGGCCTTCATGAGCGATTCGAACCAGTCGGCCGGGCGGGTGCGTTCGTGGAAGTGGTCCACGGAGGGCTGGAAGGGCAGCATGGCGGCCTCCGGGTCCAGGCCCATGTCATCAAGCCTGGCACTGACCAGTTCATAGTGCTGGAACTCGATCACGGCAATCCTGCCCAGCACCGCACGGTCGTGCAGGGTGGGCGAGTAGCGGGCGTCGGAGGACAGCCGTTCGAACGCCGAAAGCTCGCCATAGGCCATCACGCCGAGCAGATCCCTGAGAAAGCTGTCGTAGCGGGCCGGATCGGCCGGGGATGTGCTCATGATCCAAGACTAATCGCGGGAATCGGGCTAATCTGATTTTCGTGTCACATCATCGCCTGACCCCCAGCGTCCACCGGCAAAACAGCCAACTCGCTCTGGCGCTGAACTCGCTGCGCACCACGCTGGAACTGCCCGGCGCCTTCCCCGAGGACGTCCTACGGGAGGCCAAGGAGGCCGTGGCCGGGCACGAACTGCCGGAGCTGGATTTCACCCACATCGAGTTCGTGACCATCGATCCGGAATCCTCCACGGACCTGGACCAGGCCCTCCATATCGGCCGCGCCGGTCCGGGCTACAAGGTGTACTACGCCATCGCCGACGTCCCCTCCTTCGTGATACCCGGCGGGGTGCTCGACGCCGAGACCCGCCGCCGCGGCCAGACCTTCTACACCCCGGACGGCCGCATCCCGCTGCATCCGGAGGTCATCAGCGAGGAAGCCGGCAGCCTGCTCGCCGGCCAGCTGTGCTCCGCCTTCGTCTGGGAATTCGAGCTGGATGCCGCCGCCGAGGTCTCCTCGGTGCTGGTGCGCCGGGCCCAGGTCCGCAGCCGGGCCAAGCTCAATTACCAGGGGGTCCAGGCGGAGCTCGACGCCGACACCGCGGCGCCCGTGCTGCAGCTGCTCAAGGAAGTCGGGATCAAGCGGGTGGAGCTCGAACGGCTCCGCGGCGGCGCCAGCCTGAACATGCCGGAACAGGAAATCGAGCAGCTGCCCGACGGCGGCTACCGGATCGTCGCGGCCCCGCCCCTGCCGGTGGAGGACTGGAACGCCCAGATTTCGCTCATGACAGGCATGGCGGCGGCCGGGATCATGCTCGAAGGCAAGGTCGGGATCCTGCGCACCATGCCCGCACCGGACGAGAACTCGCTGGCGCACTTCCACCGCCAGACCCGCGCCCTAGGCAAGCCCTGGGACGGCGAAATGAGCTACGGCGAATACCTGCGCACCCTTGACCCGACGGACCCGCAGCAGCTGGCGATCGTGCACTCGGCCGGCATGCTGTTCCGCGGGGCCGGCTACACCCCTTTCGACGGGACCGTTCCGGACGCCGCCATCCAGTCCGCCATCGGCGCCGCCTATGCGCATTCCACCGCGCCGCTGCGCCGGCTGATCGACCGATTCGTGCTGGTCATCTGCGAGGCGCTCAGCAACGGCGCGGACGTTCCCGCCTGGGCCCGCGCGGCGCTGCCTTCGCTGCCCTCGATCATGGCGGCCTCGGACCAGCTCGCCGCCAAACTGGAGCGCTTGTCCCTGGACACGGTGGAGGCGGCCTTGCTGAGCAACCGCATCGGCCAGGAGTTCGACGCCGTCGTCATCTCCGGTTCCAGGCCCGCCAAGAACGGCAACGGCGGCAGCAACGGCAAGCCGGGGAACGGCAAAAACGGGAACGGGAACGGCAACGGCAACGGGCCGTCCGGGATCGTCCAGATCGCCGAGCCGGCGGTCACGGCACGGTGCCCCGGCGAGCTGGAATCAGGCACCCAGGTACGGGTCAGGGTCCTGTCAGCCGACATCGCCAGCCGGGAGGTCCGGCTGGAACTGGTGGGCTGATCCCACGTTGTTCCGGCAGGCTTTCCGCGCTCCCTGCCGGCCACCGGCACGGTCAACGGCACGGTCAAATGCGCGGTCAGTCGAGGTTCCGGGCCGCGTACAGCTAGACTGAAGGGGTAGATATGGATGCCCGGTCGTTGATTTCATTGATTTTCGAATTCAACAAGCCCGCCCCTACGCGATCTTGAGATAGACCCGCTGGTCCCAGTGCCAGCATTTAGATAGCCCGCGATCGGCTTCCACTGGATTTGCTTGCGCGCCTGAGCGTGCTCCGGAACGGCCTCCCGGCCGGCCCCGTTGAGCAAGCAGCGCAGCCCAAAATGAATAAGGAAACTCCCCCGTGAGTGAATTGCACACGCACCAGCTTCTGACCGACGAATCCGGAACGGAAACGATCGAGCCGGAAGAGACCATCATCTCGGACGAAAAGCCGCACGAGATTGCCGAGAAAACTTTCGCCGACTTCAACGTCCGCGCCGACATCGTGGAGTCGCTGGCCGACGCCGGTATCACCCACCCCTTCCCGATCCAGGCCATGACCCTGCCGGTCGCCCTCAGCGGCCACGACATCATCGGCCAGGCCAAGACAGGCACCGGCAAGACGCTCGGCTTCGGCATCCCGGCGCTGCAGCGCGTCGTCGGACCGGACGACGCCGGCTACGACTTGCTGCCCGCGCCCGGCGCCCCGCAGGCCCTCGTGATCGTGCCCACCCGCGAGCTCGCCGTCCAGGTCGCCAATGACCTGCAGAACGCCGCCCGCAAGCGCAACGCCCGCATCACCACGATCTACGGCGGCCGCGCCTACGAGCCGCAGGTCGAGGCGCTGCAGAAGGGCGTCGAGGTGGTCGTCGGCACCCCCGGGCGCCTCATCGACCTCTACAAGCAGAAGCACCTCGTCCTGAAGAACGTCAAGATGGTCATCCTTGACGAGGCCGACGAAATGCTGGACCTCGGATTCCTCCCGGACGTCGAAACCCTCATCGCAGGCACCCCCGCCGTCCGCCAGACGCTGCTGTTCTCGGCCACCATGCCCGGTCCGGTCGTCGCCATGGCCCGCCGCTACATGACCAAGCCGACCCACATCCGCGCCGCCGACCCGGACGACGAGGGCCTGACCAAGCGCGACATCCGCCAGCTGATCTACCGCGCGCACAGCATGGACAAGATCGAGGTCGTGGCCCGCATCCTGCAGGCCCGCGGCCGCGGCCGCACCATCATCTTCACCAAGACCAAGCGCACGGCCGCCAAGGTTGCCGAGGAACTGGTGGACCGCGGTTTTGCGGCCGCAGCCATCCATGGCGACCTCGGCCAGGGTGCCCGCGAGCAGGCGCTGCGCGCCTTCCGCAACAACAAGGTGGACGTCCTCGTCGCCACCGACGTCGCCGCCCGCGGCATCGACGTCGACGACGTCACTCACGTCATCAACTACCAGTGCGTCGAAGACGAAAAGATCTACCTGCACCGCGTGGGCCGCACAGGCCGCGCCGGCAACAAGGGCACGGCCGTGACCTTCGTCGACTGGGACGACATGCCCCGCTGGGGCCTGATCAACAAGGCCCTCGGCCTGAGCGTCCCGGAACCGGTGGAAACGTACTCCTCCTCCCCGCACCTCTTTGAGGAGTTGGACATCCCCGCGGGCACCAAGGGCCGCCTGCCCCGCGACAAGCGCGTGCTGGCCGGCGTCGACGCCGAAGTCCTCGAGGACCTCGGCGAGACCGGCAAGAAGAACGCCCGCCCCAGCGGCCGCGACGGCGGACGAGACAGTGGACGCGACAGTACCCGCAGCGGCGGACGGGACAGCGGCAGTACCGGCAGTGGCCGCGGAGCCGGTCGTGAGTCCGGCCGCGGTGCGGAACGCGACAGCACCGCTGGCGGCGGCCGCAGCAGCCGCCGCAGTGGCGGCGAGTCGGCCGGGCGCTCCGGGGACCGCCGTCGTCGTCCGGCCGCCGAGGCTGAGGCAGCAACCGGCCAGGCTCCGGAGGCGGCAGCAACCGCGACGGCACCCGCCAGGGCCGCAGCGGCAACCACCGAGGTGGACCGCGCCACCCGTGCCCGCCGCCGCACCCGCACCCGCCGCCGCAACGGCGAAGTTGTCGCCGGCGAGGCGCAGCAGGCCAGCTCCCAGCCAAGCAACGCCGAGGCCTAAACCCCTTCATGGCTGACACCGTCTGGGCGCCCGAGGGCAGCAACCTGGTGGTACACGCGGACAACGCGGAGTACCTCCCCACGCTGCCGGACGGCGCCTTCACCCTGATCTATGTGGACCCGCCGTTCAACACCGGCCGGGTCCAGAAGCGCCAGGAAACCAGGATGCTGCTCAACGCCGGCGGCGAGGGTGACCGGGTCGGTTTCAAGGGCAGGTCCTACGACACGATCAAGGGCGCGCTGCACAAATACGACGACGCGTTCACCGACTACTGGTCCTTCCTGGAGCCACGGCTCGTGGAGGCCTGGCGGCTGCTCGCGGACGACGGAACCCTGTACCTGCATCTGGACTACCGCGAGGTGCACTACGCCAAGGTCATGCTGGATGCCATCTTCGGGCGCGAGTGCTTCCTGAACGAGATCATCTGGGCCTACGACTACGGCGCCCGGGCCAAATACCGCTGGCCCACCAAACACGACAACATCCTCGTGTACGTCAAGAATCCTGCCAGGTACCACTTCGACAGCGCCGAGGTGGACCGGGAGCCGTACATGGCGCCGGGCCTGGTCACACCGGCCAAACGCGAACTCGGCAAGCTGCCCACCGACGTCTGGTGGCACACCATCGTCTCGCCCACCGGCAAGGAGAAGACCGGTTACCCCACGCAGAAGCCCGAGGGCCTGATCCGCCGCGTCGTCGCGGCCTCCAGCAGGCCCGGCGACTGGTGCCTGGACTTCTTCGCCGGCTCCGGAACGCTCGGAGCCGTCGCCGCGAAGCTGGACCGCAGGTTTATCTGCGTGGACCAGAACCAGCCGGCCATCGACGTCATGGCCAAGCGCCTGGCGGCCCACGCCGACTTCACCGCGTTCCCGCCCAACTAAACCGCAGTAGTTGTCGTTTTGACGCCTCAAAACGACAACTACTGCGACCCAGTTGGGTCGACGAGCCTCACCGCACGACGGCGGATCCGGTGCCCAGCTCCTCGATCCGGGCGAAGACTTCCGGTGAGGTCAGGTTCTCACCGAGCAGGTTCGGTTTCCCCGTGCCGTGGTAATCCGACGAACCCGTCACGAGCAGCCCGTGCCGCTCCGCGAGCTTGCGCAGGAACGTCCGGCCCTCCTCCGGGTTGTCCCGGTGGTAGATCTCCAGTCCGGCAAGCCCGGCGTCGATCATTTCCCGGTAGGTCCGCTCCCCCACGATCCGCCCGCGGGCGGAAGCCACGGGATGGGCGAAGACCGGGACCCCGCCGGCGTCGCGGACCAGCTCGACAGCAAGCGCGGGGTCCGGGGCGTAATGCTGCACGTAGTAGCGCGAGCGCGAGGTCAGGATCGAGCTGAAGGCCTCGGTCCGGTCCGCGACCACCCCCGCGGCGACCAGCGCGTCGGCGATGTGCGGCCGGCCCAGAGTTGCCCCGGGCGCTACGTGGTGGATGACGTCGTCCCACGTCAGGGGGTAGTCCTCGGCGAGCAGGCTGACCATCCGTTCGGCCCTCGTGTACCGCGCATCCTTGGCCTTGGTGATTTCCTCCAGCAGCCCGGGATGGGCAGGGTCGTGAAGGTAGCTGAGCAGGTGGACGCTGATGCCTTCGGACGTCCGGCAGGAGATCTCCATCCCGGGGACCAGGGCGATGCCGTGTTCGCGGGCCGCCTGCCCGGCCTCGGCCCACCCGGCGGTGGAGTCGTGGTCGGTCAGGGCGACGACGTCGATCCCCGCCGCCGCGGCGGACGCCATCACCTCGGCCGGTGCCTGGGTACCGTCGGAAACATTTGAGTGGGCATGCAGATCAATCTTCACCCCACCAGCCTAGTAGATGGGCCACGGCAGCCTGTTGGCCTAAGCCGCGCCGCTGGTGAGACGATGGGACGGTGAACGATGCAGATAACACCCCAGTCTCCGCTTCCCAGCCCCTCGAAGAGCGCGTCAACAACCGCTCGCAGCGGCCCAGTTCCGACGCTTTCAAAGCGTTCATGGCCAGCAACTGGGCACCGTCCCAGCAGCAGCTCCCCGAACGTGACGTCGTTGCCGGCCACGCAGCCACCCGCCGCCGCGCCATCTCAGGACAGTTCAAAGGTGAACGCCTGGTCATCCCGGCCGGCCCGCTGAAGGTCCGGTCGAACGACTGCGACTACCGCTTCCGCCCGCACTCGGCCTTCGCGCACCTCACCGGCCTGGGCCTGGACCATGAACCGGACGCTGTCCTCATCCTGGAGCCCGCGGAAGAAGGAAAGGGCGACGACGGCGGCCACCACCACGCGACGCTCTACTTCCGCCCGCTGGCCGGCCGGGACACCGAACAGTTCTACGCGGACTCCCGCTCCGGCGAGTTCTGGATCGGCGCCCGCCCCACCCTCGCCGAGTTCAAGGCCCAACTCGGCCTGGCGACCGCTGACCTCAGCGAACTCGAACTCGCCATCACCAAGAATGTCGGAGCCCCGGAAATCGGCGGCATCTCGATCCGGCTGGTGCGCAAAGTGGACGACAACATCGACGCGCTCGTGGACACCGCCCGCTACAACACGGCCAAGGATCCGGAAAACCTGGACCTGGGCATCCTCGATGCTCTTGATGAGAAGCTCACCGAGGCCCTCTCCGAGCTGCGCCTGCTCAAGGACGAGTGGGAAGTCGAGCAGATGAAGCTCGCCGTGGCCGCCACCGTGGAGGGCTTCACCGAGGTGGTCAAGGCCATCCCGCGGGCCCTCACCCACCAGCGCGGCGAACGCGTCGTGGAAGGCGCGTTCTTCGCCCGGGCCCGGGAGGAAGGCAACGAGCTCGGCTATGACACCATCGCCGCCGCCGGCAACAACGCCACCGTCCTGCACTGGACCCGCAACACGGGCAAGGTCAACGCCGGGGAACTGCTGCTGCTCGACGCCGGGGTCGAGGCCGACTCGCTCTACACCGCGGACATCACCCGCACCCTGCCGGCCAACGGCACCTTCTCGGAGATCCAGCGCAGGGTCTATGAGGCAGTGCTCGACGCCGCCGACGCCGGCTTTGCCGCCGCGCAGCCCGGCACGAAGTTCCGGGACATCCACACCGCCGCCACCACCGTGCTGGCGGAGCGGCTGGCCGCGTGGGGCCTGCTGCCGGTGTCCGTGGAGGAAGCGATCAGCCCCGAGGGCCAGCAGCACCGCCGCTGGATGCCGCACGGCACCAGCCACCACCTGGGGCTGGACGTGCACGACTGCGCCCAGGCGAAGCGCGAGCTGTACCTGGACGGCGTCCTCACTCCCGGCATGGTGTTCACGATCGAACCCGGCCTGTACTTCAAGAACGAGGACCTCGGCATTCCGGCGGAATACCGAGGCATCGGCGTCCGCATCGAGGACGACATCCTGATGACCGCCGGGGGTCCCGTCAACCTCAGCGCCGCCCTGCCGCGCAAGGCGGACGACGTCGAGTCCTGGATGGCGGGCATCTACCAGGAAGCCGACGGCCAGCAGCCGTAGCCCACACCGCGCAAGCACGAGCTGGGATTCGAGAGCCCCGGCCCGGGGACGATCCGGGCCGGGGCTCTCTGATGTTGAAGTTCTCTGCTGTTGAAAATCTCTGCTGTTGAAGCGCAGCGGGATGTCAGATCAGCAGCAGCTACGGCTTGGAGCCGTCGTGCCGGGGTTCATGCTTGGGAGAAACCCGCACACCGTACTGCGGCCGGCCGTCGGGCAGGTCGGGATACCGGACCGCCGCCGGCGGGGCCGGTTCCTGCACGCCCTGGGGAGCCGTTTCGGCGGGCTGTCCGCCCGGGGCGCCTGGCTGCCGGGAGGGTTCGGCCGGCTGCTCCGCGGCCGGCCCGGGGCCGGCTTCCGTGCTGCGCTGGCCGTAAGGATCGTTCCAGCCCGCAGGGCGCTGCGGCGCATGGCCCTGCTGGCCCGGCTGCTGGGGCGCCTGCTGGCCCGGCTGCTGCTGATAGTCGTGCTGCGTGTAACCGGCCGGTGTGGAGGCGTCATGCTGGGTCATCGGCAGCTGGTGGAGCAGCCGCCGGGCCTCGTTGGCGGCCTCGAAGGACACCACGACGTCGTAGTTGGTCGCCACGACCTGGCTGGTGGAGGTGAAGTCACGCTTTCCGCGCTGCATCGCGTAGGTGACGATGCCAAAGAGCATGAAGAACGCCGCACCCATCAGCACTGACGTGATGATCGAGAAGTAACCCCCGGTCGGCGAGAAGAAGGACAGCATGACGCCGACGAAGAGGCCGAACCACATGCCGCTCAGCGCGCCGGACAGGGCCACGCGCGGGTAGCTGAGCCTGCCCGTGACCCGCTCCACCATCTTCAGGTCATTGCCCACGATGGAGACCATCTGCACCGGGAACTGCTGGTCTGCCAGGTAGTCCACCGCCTTCTGGGCATCCAGGTAGGAAGTGTAGGAACCGACCGTGTCGCCCTTGGGGACAGTGCGGGCCTCGTCCGGGCCGGTGGGGGCGCCAGCCCTGGGGGCACCAAAAATGTTTGACATATTCCCATTCTTACCTATCCGGCTGGTGTCCGCCTGTAAATTCAGCTAAAAGAGAGCAGACTCGGTAGCCTGTACAGGTGAGCACAAATCTTTCGCGGGTGTTTGTTGCGCGCCTCCTCGGACTGGATGTCTTCGACCCACTGGGCGACCGTCTGGGGCGGCTGCGCGACGTCGTCGTGCTCTCCCGCGGCAACCGCGGCGCCCCCCACGTGGTGGGCATCGTCGTCGAGGTCCCCGGGAAGAAGCGCGTCTTCGTACCGATGACCCGGATCACCTCGATCGACCAGACCCAGGTCATCTGCACGGGGCTCGTGAACCTCCGCCGCTTCGAACAGCGCGGCGCGGAGACCCTGGTGGTGGCCGAGATGTTCGACCGCCGGGTGACCCTCGCCGACGGCAGCGGGGACGCGACCATCGAGGACATCGCGATGGACAGGCACCGCTCCGGCGACTGGTTCGTCAGCAAACTCTTTGTCCGCCGTGGCCACTCCCTCTCGCCGCTGAGCAGGCTGCGCCGCAACGAGACCATGATCATCGACTGGGCCGACGCGCAGCAGGGTGCCCGGACCGAGCCCCAGGCCGCCACCCAGTTCGTCGCCACACACGAGGACCTGAAACCTGCCGACTTCGCCGAAGCCCTCCAGGAGATGAGCGACAAGCGCCGCTTCGAGGTGGCCAGCGAACTCCAGGACGAGCGGCTCGCCGATGTCCTCCAGGAAATGCGCGAAGGCGACCAGGTGGAGATCCTCTCCGCCCTGGACGTCAACCGCGCCGCCGATGTGCTGGAGGAAATGGATCCGGACGACGCCGCCGATCTCCTCGCCGAGCTCCCCAGCGCCCAGGCCGAGGAGCTGCTCCAGCTGATGGAGCCTGACGGCGCCGAAGACGTCCGCCGGCTGCTCGAATACGACGAGGACACCGCCGGCGGCCTGATGACTCCGGTCCCGGTCATCCTGCCCCCGGAAGCGACCGTCGCCGAGGCCCTCGCCCATGTCCGCCGCGAGGAACTCTCCCCCGCGTTGGCGTCCTCGATTTTCATTGCCCGGCCCCCGCTGGAGACGCCCACCGGCCGTTTCCTCGGCGTCGTCCACATCCAGCAGCTCCTGCGCTATCCGCCGCCCGAACCGCTGGGCAACCTCGTGGACAAGACCCTGGAGCCGGTCTCGGACCTGGCGCACATCAGTGAGGTGGCCCGGACCCTGGCCACCTACAACCTCAACTCGCTCCCCGTGGTCAACAGCGACGGACGGCTTGTGGGGGCGGTGACTGTTGACGACGTGCTGGATCACCTGTTGCCGGATGACTGGCGCGCCCACGAGGACGACGTCCCGATAAGGAAGCTCGGAGGCCGCATTGGCTGAGATCAGCACACCGCGGGGCTCAAGCAACCGCCCGGGCAGCCAGGCCACCGGCACAGGCGGCCTCGACACGCCCCTGAGCGGCCGTGCGCGGATCCTGCCCAAGTTCTCGCCAAACCCGGACGCCTTTGGCCAGACCACGGAAGGCTTCGCCCGGTTCATGGGCACGCCCCAGTTCCTCGTTTACATGACGGTGTTCGTCGTCGTCTGGCTGCTCTGGAACACCTGGGCTCCGTTGGACTGGCAGTTCGATTCCCGGGACCTCGGCTTCACCCTGCTGACCCTGATGCTCTCGCTGCAGGCCTCCTACGCCGCGCCGCTGTTGCTGCTTGCCCAGAACCGCCAGGACGACCGGGACCGCGTCTCGCTCCAGCAGGACCGGCAGCGCGCCGAACGCAACCTCTCGGACACGGAGTACCTCACCCGGGAACTGGCCTCGCTGCGCATTGCCCTGCGTGAGGTGGCGACCCGCGACTATGTCCGGGCCGAGCTGCGCAGCCTGCTGGAGGACATGCTGGAGGCGCAGGAGGAACTGCGCACCCATGACCCGTCGGCCGGTGCCCACGAGACCCCGCGGGAGAAGGTCAAGGAGAAACTGAAGGAACGTCGAGAGAAGCAGCGCAGCCCGCGGACCCAGCAGATTCCCCGGGTCAAGGCCGACGGCAAGCGGGACGGCAAGCGCGACGGCCCGCCGGAAAGCCCCGCCGACACCAAGCCGGAGAACACCGCTTCACCTGCACACCGCACCTTCCCCGAGAGCTGAGCATTCACCCCATGAGCACCACGCCGGACAGCGTCCCCCTGGACTCCCCTCTGGACTCTCCCCTCGAAAGGGACGTGCACGCGGCCCTCGCCACAGTGATCGACCCGGAACTGCGCCGCCCCATCACCGAGCTGGGCATGGTCGACGGAGTCGAGATCTCCGCTGCCGGCCAGGTACGGATCACCGTGCTGCTGACGATTGCGGGCTGCCCGCTGCGCGGCACCATCACCGCCGACTGCGAGGCGGCCCTGTTCGCCGTGCCGGGCGTCGCCGCCGTCGAGGTTGAGCTGAAAGTGATGACGCAGCAGCAGCGCGACGCCCTCAAGGAGCAGCTGCGCGGCGCCGGCGGGCAGCGAGGGATCCCGTTCAACCAGCCCGGCTCGCTGACCAAAGTGTATGCCGTCGCGAGCGGCAAGGGCGGCGTGGGCAAATCGTCCGTGACGGTCAACCTGGCCTGCGCCCTGGCCGCCCAGGGACTGCGGGTGGGCATCGTGGACGCGGACGTGTACGGTTTCTCCGTCCCGGCCCTGATGGGCATCACCCAGTCCCCCACCCGGGTGGATGACATGATCCTGCCGCCGGTTGCCTACGGGGTCAAAGTCATCTCCATCGGCATGTTTGTCACCGGGAACCAGCCGGTCGCATGGCGTGGGCCGATGCTGCACCGGGCGCTGGAGCAGTTCCTGACGGACGTCTATTTCGGTGACCTCGACGCGCTGTTCCTGGACCTGCCGCCGGGCACCGGTGACATTGCGATCTCGGTGGCCCAACTGCTGCCGAAGGCGCAGATCCTCGTGGTGACCACCCCGCAGGCCGCGGCCGCGGACGTGGCCGAACGGGCCGGCGCCATCGCCACCCAGACCGGCCAATCCGTGGCCGGCGTGGTGGAGAACATGTCCTATCTGGAGCTGCCCGACGGCGCCCGGATGGAGCTGTTCGGCAGCGGCGGAGGCGCCGTCCTCGCCGAACGGCTGTCCGCCACAGTGGGCACGGGCGTTCCGCTGCTGGGGCAGATTCCGCTGGACATCCTGCTGCGTGAGGGCGGGGACGCCGGGGTTCCGCTGGTGCTGGGACGTCCGGAGACGCCCGCAGCCGTGGCGCTGTTGGAGATCGCGGGCAAGCTCGCCGCCGTCCCGCGCGGGCTGACGGGGATGTCCCTCGGGTTGCAGCCGCGCTGACGGTCATTTTCGTTGGTTCGTCCGGGGGTTAGGGGGCCACGACCTCTTCGCGTCGGGAGGACATGCCCACTCTTCGGGCCCGGAACCGGACATAATCGCAATATGTCCATCCGCCGGCACCGGCGGATGGCATGTCCGGATCCCGGGGGTATGTGCGGGTGGCTCCGCTGCGGGGATCGGCTACTCTCCGGGAGGACCGCCCGGTCTTCGCGGCCGGGACCGGCGACACCGTGACGTTCCCAGGCCGGAAGCCGGGCACGTGGACGCGGGCAGTCAGCGGGGCGCTCCTTCCCGGTTGCTTGCCGCCCGACCCCCTGCCTGCCGTGGCGAACCCCGGATTCCCGCGGGCGGTTTGCGCGTGGCGCCGAAGCAACCGGGGAGGACCGTCACGGCATGGGCGCCTGGGGCTGGTCCCGTCAAGCGTGGGGCGTTTCCGGTGGCCGGACCGGGCGCCGGGCTACTCCCCGGGAGGACATGCCCAATCCTCGCGCCCGGGACTGGGCACAACCGGAATATGTCCGCCGGCCGACCCCGGCGCGGGGCATGTCCTTAAGCCCGGCCACCCCGCCGCCTGGACCTGAACCCCCGACGAACTAACGAAAATGCGGATTAGGTTGCTTCTGAGTCGAAGGGCGCAGGCTCGCCTTCGGGCAGGCGCTCGACGACGCGGGCCGGCCGCTGCTCCGCGGCGGACACCGAGGCGGCCGCGACAGCCGAAACCGCAGCCGGCGCCCCGGCGCTCACGGGTTTGCTGTCGTCCTCCAGCAGGGCTTCCTTGATGATCCTGCGCGGATCGTACTGCCGCGGATCGTACTTCCTCCAGTCGACTTCATCGATGTCGATGCCGACTTCTTCCTTGATCTGTTCCCGCGCGCCGGAGGCCATCCGGCGGACTTCCTTGACGATGTTGGCAAGTTTCTGGGTGTATTCGGGCAGCCTGCTGGGACCGATCACGAGAAGTCCGATGATCAGCAGAAGTAAAAACTCCGGTCCATTGATTCCAAGCACTTTAGGAAGATTACCCTCTCAATCGGAGCTGCGACGATTCCGCGGTGCGGCACGACCGCGGCTGCCCGCCGCGCCGCCGCTCACGTTGCCAGGAGCCCCAGAATTCTGCCCAGTCCGCGCTCGATCCGGGCCGTGATCCCGTCCGGGGTGGTTTCCTCCGCCGCCGGCGTTTCCCGCTGCGGCGCGGCGGGCATCCGCACCAGGGCGGCCACGCCTTCGCCGGCCTGCTCGGCGGGCTGGTCTGACACGTAGGTAAAGGTGCCGGCAGAGCCCTGGTAGATGGCGCGGAAGGGGGCCGCGGGGTTGATCCAGAGCGTGCCGTTTCCGGCCGGAGAGTGCCGTTCGGGCGGCGCGCCTGCCTGCAGGTCCGTGCCCTGCCCGCTGACCGCCGTGAAGCCGTCCGCCGTCGCGGTGTGGCCGGTGAGCACATTGACCGGAGGGGAGGCTGCGGGCTGTTGCAGTCCGGCCACGCCTCGCTGCGATGGCAGTGCGAGGTGCTGCTCCAGCACCGTGGCGAAATGGCGGCCGTCGGTGAGGCGCAGTTCCACAACGTCCTCACCGGCCACCTCGCCGCCCCGGGCCCAGACCAGGTGGAAGCCCAGCTCACGGAGTTCCGGAAAGGTCCAGCCCTGGGTCCGCAGGGCAGTGAGCTGCTCCGCGGTGAGCGCGCCGGAAGGCGTCATGTCCGGTTCGCCGGTCAGGTTCCAGCCCGGGTCCGTCCCGGCGCCAGGCGTCCCGGCGGCCGCCGCGGAGAGGCGCATGTCCTCCTGCAGGATGGCGGACGCGGTTTCCGCGGCTGCCACGGGAACCGGATGTCCGCCCAGCAGGTAGGCGAATCCTGCCATCAGGGCCACGGCAGCCGCTGCACCGCCGGCCGTCAGGGCCGCAAGCCGGATTGCCGGGCGCGCTCCGCCATGCAGCGCTCCGCCGTGCGCCTCGCCGCCGTACGCCGCGCCGTCGGGCAATTGCCCGTGCACCGGTGACGGCACCTGAGTGTCCCGCAGCGCGGCCGGCGGGAGGCCGCGGGCCAGTTCCTCGGTGCGGCCGAGCAGGCGCGCGGTCAGCTCGTCGCTGGCAGCGGGGACGGCGGCGCCGCGCAGCCGCTCCAGGTACTGCCGTTCCCTGCGCTCCCGCAGCCGGCATTCCTCGCACGTCTCGCTATGTTTCCGGCGCCAGTTCCGGGCCCCGGCCGCCCGCGGCGCGCCGGAGTTGCCCCGGCGGCCGGACCGGCCGGAGCAGCTGCACGGCAGGCCGCGCAGCAGTCGATTCAGCAGTCTCATCAACCTGTTCAGAGGAGACCGGCGATGCGCGGCATCTTGAGCCTCGGCTTGCGGGACTGCTGGGGGCGGGGGTCACGGTGCGCGAGTTTTTCCCGGAGCATGGTCCGGCCGCGGTGGATCCGGGACCGTACGGTTCCGAGCTTGACGCCGAGGGCGACGGCCACCTCGTCGTAGGACAGCCCTTCCAGGTCGCACAATACGACGGCCGCACGGAACGCCGGGGGCAGTTCCTCAAGGGCTGCCTGCACGTCGATGTCAAGGTTGTTGAATTCGAAGCTTTGTTCCGGGCCTGGCTCGCGGCCGGGAATCCGGGACTCAGCGTCCTCGGCCAGCGCGTCGAAGCGGATGCGGCTCTTGCGCCGCGCCTGGTCAAGGAAGAGGTTGGTGGTGATCCGGTGCAACCAGCCGTCCAGGGTGCCGGGCTTGAAATTTTCGAGCGAGCGGAAGACCCGGACAAACACTTCCTGGGTGAGGTCCTCGGCGTCGTACTTGTTGCCGGTGAGCCGGTACGCGAGCCGGTAGACCTTGGCGGAGTGGTTGGTCACCACTTCTTCCCACGTCGGCCGGACCCACTCGGTTTCCGTGGCGGGCTGGGACTCTTCAGTTTCAGGGACAGCTGTCAGAACCGACATCGTCCGCTCCCCTCGTGATGGCACTTACGCCGTGGGTGGTGCTTGCCGGTGCAAGCTCCTGCACCCTTAGTTCGGTGCACCCTTAATTGGGGTGCACCCTTGATTGGTTGCAACCTTAATTCGGCGCCGATCACCACGCGGATGACCGGATACCCATCATTTCAAAACAAGCTGGGAATTTCCTGACGCGGGCTGCCCTTCCGCCCACGGCGGAAACGGCGGCTTCGCCGCCGTCGCGGCCACGGCAGAGGTGCCTCCCGGCCCCGCCCGGCCCGACACAGTAGGCTGTAATGAACACTCCCCCTGCCGCCCAGAAAGCGATACCCATGAGCGCCGACAAGTCCACGAGCTGGTCCTACGCAGAAGATCTGCCTGCCGAGGATGAGGTCCTGATTCACGCGCGCGAACGGTCCTTCGAGCTGGGCGTCACCCCCATCGGCCCCGGCGTCGGCGCAGTGCTCACGGTGCTGGCCGCTGCCTCGAAGGCGCAGACCGCGGTGGAGATCGGAACAGGAGCCGGGGTCTCGGGCGTGTGCATCCTGCGCGGCCTGGGCCCGCACGCCGTGCTGACCACCATCGACGTCGACGTCGAACACCTCAAGGCAGCGCGGGAAGCATTCCAGGAGGCCGGCAGCCCGGCCAACCGGACCCGTACCATTTCCGGCCGGGCCGGCGATGTCCTCCCCCGACTGACTGACAGCGCCTACGATCTGGTGTTCATTGACGCCGACAAGCCGAACTACCCGGGCTACGTCGAGCAGGCCATCCGGTTGCTGAAACGCGGCGGCCTGCTGGTGGTCAACGATGCCCTGGACAAGGACCGCGTCGCCAACCCCGCCGCCCGCGAGGCCACCACGGCGGTGCTCCGGCAGGTGGGCAAGTCCATCCGCGACGACGACCGCCTCGCGTCGGCCATGCTTCCCACCGGCGACGGCCTTTTAATCGCCGTCAAGAAATAGCCCGGGAGAGGCTGGCCCCGGCGCGGCGGCCCCTGAAGTGGGGCCCTGAAGTGGCGGGACGGACAAAAAAGCGGTACAGAAAAAGGGCGGGACCTGCAGTCAACCGACTGCCGGCCCGCCCTCTCGAATTCTGGTGTGAAGCCGTCTGCGAAGCTACTCGGTAGCGCCGACGAGGCATTCCTTCAGGTTTGTTGCTTCGACCGAATTCAGCTCGACGACGAGCCGCCCCCCGCCTTCGAGCGGAACCCGCATGATCAGGCTTCGTCCCTCTTTGGTAACTTCCATCGGGCCGTCGCCGGTGCGTGGTTTCATAGCCGCCATAAGGAATATCCCCTCCATTAGTCCAGTGACTTACCAGCCCGGCCGGGCTGCGTCCGCTTAGTCAATCAAGCTGCCCGGCGGCCGTGATGGGAGCCATCAGGGCCATAAACTCAGTTTGCTTCTTGTCCTTGCTTAGCATCTATTATCGCGTAACAACGCGACTGTAGCTAATCGTTGGACTTTCCGACGCGCCGCGTCACACCGGGCCGCCAGTCATTAAAGATGCTGCGCGTCACGGCGGATAGTCCCCTCCGCCGGGCAACGGCGCCCAGGCCCACAGCCAGACGATCCAGACGATTTGAAGCAGCAGGAACATCAGGACCACGGCGCCGCGGTAGGCCCGGGACCGGGAGATGAGGGCCGCGCTGAGGGCCAGCGGGAAGAGCGGCAGCAGCATCCGGAAGGTGCTGGTCTGTGGGTGCAGGAAGACCAGCAGATAGCCCATGTAGCAGCTGCACCACAACCGCAACTCGGTACCGAGCGCGGCTACGGGCCGGGACATCATGAACAGGGCGAAGAGCGCAACAAAAACGAAGGGCGCCAGGATCCCCAGCGCGGGTCCGAAGAGCTGGATGCCCGTGTCGAACCAGGGCTTGAAGGGCACGAGGTCACGGCCCCGCCAGACAGTTTCGGTCTTGGTGTAGGCCTGGATGTTGCCGGTGGCAACCCAGGCGATGACGGGCCACAGCAGGGCCCCGATCCCGCTGACTGCCGTCAGGCCGGCCAAGGACCACAGCCCGGAACTGCCATGCGGGGTGGTGCCGTCCGGGGTGGTGGATTGCGCTGTGGTGCCGTGCGGGGTGGTGCCGTGCCCGGCGTCGGCCGCTGCATATTCCGCCTGCCGTCCTGCCGCGCGCCGCTGCCAGAGGCGGTAGAGGAAAAGCAGCCCCGCCATTGCCGCGAACGGCACCCCGGTGGGGCGCGAGAGACACATCAGCACGACGACGGGCATCGCCCACAGGTAGCGGCGCCGCACCACCAGCAGCAGTGCCGTGGCGAGCAGAAGGAGGTTTAGCGACTCGGCATACGGCACTTGCAGCACGGGCGACACGGGAAACGTGGAAAAGAGCACAGTCCCCCACAGGGCCGTGGTGTGCGTGGCCTTCTGCCTGAAGAGGCTGTAGACCACAAGCGCCGCGCCGAGGCCGCAGAGCACCGCGATGAGCGTCAGGGCAGAGGCGGGGTGCATCCCGGTCAGGCCGGCAAAAATCCTGCCCAGCATCGGAAACAATGCGTAGAAGGCCCAGGCGTTTTCCTGGACGTTGCCGGCCGCATCCGTCGGCAGGACCTCCGGGTAGCCGTTCTGCAGGACCTCGCCGTACCAGCGGGCGTCCCAGATGTTGATGAAGGACCAGTAGTCGGGCTTGGGTGGAAACCAGGGATTGACGCCCTGATGCAGGGCCGCGGCCGAGAATATCCACGCACTGACCAGCCGGGCGGCCAGGTACAGCCCGCCCACCTGGACCCACCACGGCCACCCGGATACGCGGGCCCCGGCGGAAGTCAGGCGCGCCCGCACGGCAGCGTACAGGCCCGGCGGCGCAGCGGAATGATCCGGTGCTTCCGCCGTGTCCGCCCTGCCCGGTGACTCCTGGTTCAGCGGCCCGTCCGCCGGCTTGTTCACCGGCCCTGCCCCGAAGCCTGGCGCAGGTGTCCCAATTCCTCCCCGAGATCCGCGATCTTCCTGTCCTTGGCGGCAAGCTGATCCCGCAGTTCATCCAGCACCTGGTCCACCTGGTCCATCCGGTAGCCGCGCAGTCCGATCGCGAAGCGGAGGTGGTCGACGTCGGACGGGACGGCATCCTCCGGCAGGAGAACGGGAGGCAGGGATGCCACCGGCTCGTCGAAGCCGTCGTCGTAGGGCTGCGCTTCTCCCCGGCCCCGGCCTCGGCGGGAGAGTCTCGACGCGGCACCGGTGCCCAGCAGGACGGCGACGCCGATCAGCACGATCGCCAGGAAAATCAGGAAAAAGCTCACCACCCCATCGTGCCAGAAGCCGGCTGGGTAGTCGGTACGCCGGCTTACCCAGCCGGGTTCGCTTTCGCCCGCGTGCCGCCTTCGCGGTTGTTGCCGCCGCCGTTTGTGCCGCGGGTGGTGCCGCTGCTGGTGCTGCTGTTGGTGCCGCTGTTGCTGGCCGGCGCGCCGCCGGTCGGGTTCCGGTGCCGGGCCGCCCCCTCCACCACGAGTTCCACGGCGAGCGCCGGATCGTCCACCACCTGAATCAGGTCAAGGTCCTCCTCCGACACCATGCCCTCGGAGACCAGCGTGTTCTGGATCCATTCGACCAGCGGGCTCCAGAACGCGGTTCCGACGAGCACGATCGGGAAGGATGTCACCTTCCGGGTCTGGACCAGGACCATCGCCTCGAAGAGCTCGTCCAGGGTTCCGAGCCCGCCCGGCAGCACGATGAAGCCTTGGGCGTATTTCACGAACATGGTTTTGCGGGCGAAGAAATAGCGGAAGTTGATGCCCAGGTCCACCCACTGGTTCATGCCCTGTTCGAAGGGCAGCTCGATGCCGAGCCCCACGGACACCCCGTTTCCCTGGACGGCGCCCTTGTTCGCGGCTTCCATGGACCCCGGGCCGCCGCCGGTGATCACGGCCAGGCCCGCTTCCGCGAGTTTCCGGCCCACCTCGACGCCGAGTTCGTAGTTGGGGCTGCCCGGCACGGTCCGGGCCGAGCCGAAGACACTGACCGCCGGGCCCAGGTCGGCGAGTGCGCCGAAACCTTCCACGAACTCGCTCTGGATCCTCAGGACGCGCCACGGGTCGGTGTGCACGAACTGCCCGGGACCTTTCGTGTCCAGCAGGGTCTGGTCGGACATGGTGACCTTGGCCTGCTTTCGCCGCAGCTCCAGCGGGCCTTTGTGGCGTATCCCGTTGACAGGCGGCGCGTCGCGCCTTTCGGTTGCCGGCTTTCCACTGGGGTCCTGGCCTGGGCTGTGCTTCGGATCGGTACTCATGCCCACAGGGTAGCGCGGAATTCCGTGGGTTCCCGGCGGCGCGTGGCGCGCCGCCGGACGCCGCTGCCGCGCGCTGGAGGCCGCCGCAGGCAGTCTGACCTGCAGGTATCTCTTGAATCACGATCTGCAGGAACTGGGGGTGATTGCGGTCATGAACCGCTAATGTTCGCTAGATTCTTCTTATGACTACTCAAGTGCCCGGCGATGCGCTCGTCTCCCTGAATGCCGTGAACAAGCACTACGGCCAGTTGCACGTACTGAAGGACATCAACCTGAATGTCCGCAAGGGCGAGGTTGTGGTTGTCATCGGGCCGTCGGGCTCGGGTAAATCGACGCTCTGCCGCGCCATCAACCGTCTCGAGACCATCGACGACGGCGTCATCAAGATCGACGGCAAAGAGCTGCCTGAAGAAGGCAAGGAACTTGCCAAGCTCCGGGCCGACGTCGGGATGGTGTTCCAGTCGTTCAACCTCTTCGCCCACAAAACGATCCTTGAGAACGTCACGCTCGGACCTATCAAGGTCAAGGGCGTCTCCAAGACCGAGGCGGACAAGGACGGCATGGCTCTCCTGGAGCGCGTCGGCGTCGGACATCAGGCCCCCAAGTTGCCGGCCCAGCTCTCCGGCGGCCAGCAGCAGCGCGTGGCCATTGCCCGCGCCCTGGCCATGAAGCCGAAGGTCATGCTCTTCGATGAGCCCACATCCGCGCTGGACCCCGAAATGATCAACGAAGTCCTCGACGTCATGATCCAGCTGGCCAAGGAAGGCATGACCATGATCGTGGTCACCCACGAGATGGGCTTCGCCCGGAAGGCCGCACACCGCGTCGTGTTCATGGACGAGGGCCAGATCGTGGAGGACGCAAAGCCTGAGGAGTTCTTCACCAATCCCAAGAGCAGCCGGGCGAAGGACTTCCTGTCCAAATTGCTGACCCACTGAGCCCCTGACGAGTTCGCACCCTTGGCCGCCGCGAGGTGGCCATCCAATGAAAGGAATGTCATGAAGGCATTTTTGACCCGAAGGAAATCTCTTCTGGTTGCCGCATCCGCAGCTCTGGCCCTCAGCCTGAGCGCCTGCGGCGGCAGCGGTACCGGCACCACCAGCAACCCCCCCGTTGCCGAGAAGCCGACGTTCGCTGCTGGCAGCACCATGGCTAAACTCTCCTCCGCCGGAACCATCAAGATCGGCACCAAGTACGACCAGCCGCTGTTCGGCCAAGTGGGCCTGGACGGAAAGCCTGTTGGCTTTGACGTCGAGATGGGCAAGCTCATCGCCGCGAAGCTCGGAATTGCCGCCGACAAGATCGAATGGTCTGAAACTGTTTCGGCCAACCGCGAACCGTTCATTGAGCAGGGCAAGGTGGACCTTGTCATCGCCACATACACCATCAACGACAAGCGCAAGCAGGTTGTCAGCTTTGCCGGCCCGTATTACGAGGCCGGCCAGGCTCTGATGGTCAACAAGGACAACACGTCCATCACCAAGCCGGAGGACGTCAAGGGCAAGAAGGTCTGCTCAGTGACCGGCTCCACCCCGGCAGCCACCATCGTGGAGAAGTACGGAGCAGAACTCGTTCCGGCTGCGACCTACTCCGCCTGCCTTGAGCCGCTCCGCAACAAGCAGGTTGAGGCGGTCACCACAGACAACGTGATCCTCGCCGGATTTGTGGACAAGGAGCCGGATGCCTTCAAGCTGGCATCCGACCAGACCTTCACCAAGGAGCCGTACGGCATCGGCCTGAAGAAGGACGACACCGAGTTCCGCAACTGGATCAACGACCAGCTGGAAGCCTTCGCGAAGGACGGGTCCTACAAGAAGGCCTGGGAAGCCACCGCCGGCACCGTCATCAAGACAGCCCCGGATCTCCCTGCCATCAACCGCTACTAGGTAGCCACGGCGGCTTCCGGGGAATTCGTTGAACGAGTTCCCCGGAAGCCGCCAGCCTGCTTTTTGACCCCCTGCGCCCAGAGCCGAAGGATCCTATGGAAGTCATCATTGAAAACCTCCCCCTTTATTGGGAAGGCCTTCTCCGCACCCTTTTCCTGTCCGTCGTCTCCGGGATCATCGCCCTTATCCTCGGAACACTCCTGGCGGCAGCCCGCGTTTCCCCCGTTGCGGCCCTCCGGGGATTCAGCACCGTCTACGTGGAAATCCTCCGGAACACTCCACTGACCATTGCCTTCTTCTTCGCAGCGATCGTCCTGCCCCGCCTCGGCGTGACATTCCAGCAGTTCGAGGTCGCAGCAATCATCGCCCTCAGCGCCTATACAGCGGCCTTCATTGCTGAAGCCGTACGTTCAGGCGTTAACAGCGTCCCGCTCGGCCAGGCTGAGGCCGCGCGCAGCATCGGCATGAACTTCGGCCAGGTCCTGAATCTCATCATCCTGCCGCAGGCGCTTCGGACCGTGATCCCGCCGCTGATCAACATCCTGATTGCCCTCGTCAAGAACTCCTCCGTCGCCGGCGCGTTCTTTGTCCTGGAACTGTTCGGCTACGGCCGCCAAATGGCCAACGCCAACGGTGACCAGGTCATGGCAGTACTCCTCGGCGTAGCGTTCTTCTATCTGCTCCTCACCATTCCGCTGGGCATCCTTGCCAGCACGGTGGAACGAAAGGTGGCGATTGCCCGATGACTTCAGTCCTCTACGACGTTCCCGGCCCCAAAGCGCGCCGGGTCTCGCTGATCGCTTCCGTGGTTGGAACCGTGCTGATCCTGGGACTTCTGGCATGGATCGTGATGACCCTCGCCCAGCAGGGCATTTTTGAAGGTCGCCGCTGGGCGATCTTCACGCGGGGCGACGTCTGGAAACTGCTCGGCAATGGCCTCGGCGCCACGCTCAGTGCCGCCGCCCTCGCCGCAGTGATCGCGTTCCCCCTCGGCCTGATGTTCTGCCTGCTTCGCATCTCGCTGGTCGCCTGGATCCGGATTCCCGCCCGCGTGGTCCTGGAATTCCTGCGCGGCATGCCGGTTGTCCTGATGATGCTCTTCGTTCTGCTGGTATTCGGGACGAGTTCCTTCGTCGCAGTGGTGACGGGGCTCGTCCTCTACAACACCGCTATCTTCGCGGAGATCATCCGTGCCGGCATCCAATCACTGCCGAAGGGACAGCGAGAGGCGGGCCTGACCATCGGCCTGACCAGTTTCCAGTCCCGGATGCTCATCGAGCTGCCGCAGGCTGTCCGCCGCATGATGCCGTCGCTGGTCGCCCAACTGGTGGTGCTCCTGAAGGACACCTCCCTGGGCTACATCGTGGCGTACGGCGAACTTCTGCGCGCAGTGCAGGTCATGGCGGACTTCCTCGGGAACGCGTTCCTGTTCCCCATCTTCTTTGTGGCGGCCGCCATCTACATTGTGATCAACATCTGCGTTTCCCGAATTGCCATCTGGATCGAGCGCCGCGGGTCCAATAAAACCGCTGGCGGCGTGGCAAAGGCTGAAGCTGCAGCCGTGGAGGCCTCCGCGAAGTAGCCCTGGATATACAAAGGCCCGGATCCGCCAGGATCCGGGCCTTTCGTTTTGGACAGGTCAAGCCGCGAGCCAGCTCCGCAGCGCCCGCAGGCATTCACGGATCGCATCGGCATCGACGTGCTCATTGTCCCTGTGCGCCAGCAACGGGTCTCCTGGCCCGAAGTTCACCGCCGGGATGCCCAGTTCGCTGAAGCGCGCGACGTCGGTCCAGCCGTATTTCGGTTTCGGCTCGGCCCCCACGGCGGCCACAAAGGACGCGGCGGCCGGGTGGTTCAGCCCGGGACGCGCACCGGCAGCGGCGTCGGTGCGGACGACGTCGAACCCTGCCAGCAGCTCCCGCACATGGTCCTCCGCCTCATCCGGCGTCTTGTCCGGGGCGAAGCGGTAGTTGATTTCGACGACGCAGCGGTCCGGAATGACGTTGCCAGCGGTGCCGCCGTTAATTTTCACCGCGTTGAGGCTTTCCCGGTAGTCCAGCCCGTCCACGTTGATGGTCCGCGGCTGGTACGCGGCCAGCCTGGCCAGGATCGGTGCCGCCGCGTGGATCGCGTTGCTGCCCATCCACGCACGCGCGGAGTGCGCTGCCTCGCCCACCGTGGTGGCCTCAAAACGGCTGGTGCCGTTGCAGCCGCCCTCCACCGTTCCGTCCGTGGGCTCCAGCAGGATCGCGAAATCCCCGCCCAGCAGGCTGCCGTGGTTGCGGACCAGCCGGCCGAGCCCGCTCTTGACGGCCTCGACTTCCTCGTGATCGTAGAAGACGAAGGTGACGTCCCTGGCCGGCTCCGCGCCGCCGTCGAATATTGTGGCCGCCAGCGCCAGCTGCACCGCGACGCCGCCCTTCATGTCGGTGGCGCCCCGGCCGTAGAGGATGCCCTCGCCGGGGGCGCCGGATGGCCAGTAGGAGGGAACGGAGCCCAGGGATCCGTCCGTGGCGGGCAACGGCACGGTGTCGAGATGTCCGGCCAGGATCACGCGTTCGCGGCGGCCGAGGTTGGTGCGGGCGATGATCGAGTCGCCGTCGCGGACCAGTTCCAGCTGCGGCACCGAGCGGAGGGCATGCTCCACGGCGTCAGCCAGCTCCGTTTCGTTGCCGGACACGCTGTTGATATCGATCAGTGCGGCGGTCAGCAGCGCAACATCCTGGCGGAGGTCAAGGTGGGGGTCAAGGTGGGCGGCACGGGGGCGGGGGTTCTGGGCGGTGGATTCCGGGGCAGTCACGGTTCCACTTTATCCGCTGCCCTCCCCAACTAGATCGCAGTTGTTGTCGTTTGGCGCGCTCCAAACGACAACAACTGCCGGTCACTTGGGCGTCTTGAGTTTCAGCCACTGCGGGCGCCCTCTATAGACTTGATGCATGACTGAGACCGCTTCTTCTGCTGTGCCCGCCGACGCCCGCTCCGACGCCCGCTCCGACGCCCGCTCCGACGCCCGCTCTGCCTATGGCTTTGGTGTCGCCACCGTTTCCACCCGCAACGGCGCGGCCACCGTACTGGACGTGTGGTTCCCGGCGCCGGCCCTCGGCATTGCGGCGGAGCACCTCCGCGACGCCGCCAACGCGGACCAGAGCCTCAGCGACATTGCGGCCAACGGCAGTGACGCGGACCGCGGCACGGAGCAGAAGGTCGTCTTCGTCCAGATCCACCTCGACGAGGCACCGGCTGATACGGCCGACGCCTATCTGCGCCTCCACCTGCTCTCCCACCGGCTCGTCCAGCCGAACAGCATCAACCTCGACGGCATCTTCGGCAAGCTCCCCAACGTGGTGTGGACCAACTTCGGGCCGGCCGCGGTCGAGGACTTCGAGCTGACCCGCGCGCGGCTGCGCAAGCGCGGCGCCGTGACGGTCTACGGGGTGGACAAGTTCCCGCGGATGGTGGACTACGTCATCCCCTCCGGCGTGCGGATCGCCGACGCCGACAGGGTCCGGCTCGGCGCGCACCTGGCCGAAGGCACCACGGTCATGCATGAGGGCTTCGTCAACTTCAATGCCGGGACGCTCGGCACCTCCATGGTCGAAGGCCGTATCTCCGCCGGTGTGGTCGCCGGTGACGGGTCCGACGTCGGCGGCGGCGCCTCGATCATGGGCACCCTGTCCGGCGGCGGCAAGGAAAAGATCGCCCTCGGCGAGCGGGTGCTGCTGGGCGCCAACTCCGGCGTGGGCATCAGCATCGGCGACGACTCCGTGGTCGAAGCCGGCCTGTACGTCACGGCCGGCACCCGGGTCCGCCTCGTCGGGCCCAGGGACGACGACGGTGAGGACACCAGCCGGATCGTCAAGGCCGTCGAGCTTTCCGGCGTCCCCAATCTGCTGTTCCGCCGCAACTCGTCCACCGGCGAGGTTGAGGTCCTCCCCCGCAAGGGGCAGACTGTCGAACTCAATGAGGCCCTGCACGCCAACTAGGGTGGTGACGGCGAGCCGAACGGCTCACGAGTGGACTGGCCTGCGGGCCTGAGGGGAAGTTACGTGGCACGCAGAGGCAGTTGGCGGCGGCGGATAGTGCTGCTGCTGGCCGTTGCGATGGCCGCCGGCGGGGTCTACACGGCGGTGGCGTTCATCGACCGCTCGGAAACGCTGATCACCGAACGCTGCACCGCGGTGGGCGGCGGCGACACCGCACTTGCCACCGACCAGGCAGCGAACGCCGCCCTCATCACCGCGGTTGCCGTCCGGCGGGGGCTGCCCGCCCGGGCCGCCAGCGTCGCGCTGGCCACGGCCATGCAGGAATCCAAGCTGCGGAACATCGGCCACGGCGACCAGGCCGGCCCCGACTCCCGCGGGCTCTTCCAGCAGCGGCCGTCGCAGGGCTGGGGCACCGCAGAGCAGGTCATCGACCCGTACCACGCGAGCAACGCTTTCTATGATGCGCTGGTGCAAGTCTCCGGCTACCAGTCGCTGGAGATCACCGATGCCGCACAACAGGTCCAGCGCTCTGCCTACCCGGCCGCCTACGCCCAGCACGAGGCGATGGCCCGCGCCTTCGCCTCCGCGCTGAGCGGCCAGACCGCCGCCGGCCTGGACTGCACGCTGCGCGCTCCGGACGCGGCCGGAGACCCCGCTGCCGTGCAGGTGCGGCTGTCCGCGGCCTTCGGCAATCTCCCGGTTTCCGCGGAGGGCGGCACACTGCTGGTCGAGGCCGGGGGCGCGCAGGCCTGGGCGGTGGCGCAGTGGGCCGTTGCCAACGCGAAAGGGCTGTCCATCGCCGAGGTCCGGGCGGACGGCCGCGGCTGGACCCGGGACGCCCGCAACGGCTGGCGGCCAGCCGATGTTCCGGCCGGACAGGTCAGGATGACGCTCGCCGGGGCTCCGCCGCGCTAGCCAGCCCGGACCGGATCACACCAGCAGGTCCACCACGGGCTGCACGTAACTGCGGAACAGTTCAGGCTCGGACAGCAGCTCGCGGCTCATGATGATCTTGTCCGGCTCCAGGTACCACGCCCGCGGCTCCGCCAGCGGCAGCTCGATGATGGTCAGGCTGAAATCACGGGCGGCACGGCCCACCTCCAGCAGCCTGTCCTCCACCATGTCGGCCAGTAACTGCACACCGCCGCCGGCTTCGCGCTCCGCCTCGAGGGCAACGTACTCGCCGCGCCGTTCCCTGGCCCAGGACAATGCCGCGCCAAAGTGCGCCTGCAGCACGCGCCGCAGTGCTGGGGAATTGCTGAAGGCACGGAAGCCGGGCGGCCCCAGTTCGGGCGACATCTCCGGATGCGCTTTGAGGAGCTGCTCCCACCACGCCTCCCACTCGGTCTTGAGCGCGCTGAGACCGCCCGCTTCCGCGATGAGGTGGGTGTGGTCCGAGGGCCGGATTTTGGGTGCCACATGGCAAAGTGCCGGCTGCCCAGCGCTGTTCAGGCCGGCGGCGTCGCGCACGTAAAGCGCAATGAGCATGGGTCCCGAAGTGTCCATGGTGATCCGCCAGCCAGGTCCGCCTGTGTGGTGCATCCGATTGCCTCCCTTGGCAAGACGTACTATTCCAGTGTATTCCTCAAGCTAACGCAGGTTAATGGCGGGCAACTTGCTTGCCAGGCCCGCCAGATGGGCCTCCAGAACGTCCCGGCACATCTGGGCAGTCATCCACTCGGGCTGCAACAGTGCGTGCATGGTAAGCCCGTCCAGCGTGGCGAGCAACCTTTCGGCCTCGATGACCAGCCTCTCCTGCACCGCTTCCGCCTCGCTTGGATTCTGCGGACCGTGCCCGCCAGCGGCGGTGGAAAGCTCCAGCACGAGCCGGCCCACCACCGCGGCCACGGCTCGGTGGCTGCGGTCTGCTTCCGGCGCCAGGAACGGCCTCGTCCTGGCTGCATTCTTGAAGGCCATCCAGACACACGCGTCGACGGCCCGCTCCTGGTCCAGCGGCAGGAATTCACCCAGCAGGGTTAATACGCCCTGGTGGTGGTCCGCCGTTCCCGGCATCAGCCCGCCAAGCCGTTCGTCGGCTGCCGCAAGCCGGCCGACGATCCGGTCCACGACGACGCCGAAGGAGTGGGCGAGAAGGTCATCGCTGCTGGCGAAGTAGTGCCGGACCGATCCGACTGCGAGGTCCGCCGCGTCGGCAACTTCCCGCAGTGACGCCCGTTCGAGTCCGTCTGCTGCAACGATCCGGAAAACCGCTTCGACCACTTCCTGGCGCCGTAATGCGGCGTCGACAAATTTGGGCATTAGTCCTTTTTAGCACCTATGCGCCCGCACGACGGCGGGGCACACCGGCCGCGGCAAGGCCTGCCTCCGCAAGAGCGGTACGGGGCGTGCGATAGCCTAAGACACATGAGAATTCTGGTTACTGGCGGCACCGGTTACATCGGTTCGCACACCGTACTGTCCCTGCAGGAAGCCGGCCATGAAGTGGTGGTGATCGACAACCTGGTGAACTCCAGCGAGGAAGCCCTGCGCCGGGTCGCGGAGCTCAGCGGCACCGCCGCGGTCTTCCACCACGTGGACCTGGTGGACGAGGCCGCCGTCGACGCCGTCTTCGCCGAACACCCGATCGACGCCGTCATCCACTTCGCCGGGCTCAAGGCCGTCGGCGAATCCGTCCGCGAACCCCTGCGGTACTACCACAACAACCTCACCGGCACGCTGAACCTGCTCCGCGTGATGGACCGACACGACGTCCGCTCCATCGTCTTCAGCTCCTCCGCCACGGTCTACGGCGAGCACAACCCCAGCCCGTACCTGGAGAAGATGGAGATCGGCGCGAACAACCCCTACGGCCGGACCAAGGAACAGATCGAGGACATCCTCGCGGACCTCGGCGCCGCCGACCCCCGCTGGCACATCGCGCTGCTGCGCTACTTCAACCCGGTGGGCGCGCACTCCTCGGGCCGGATCGGCGAGGACCCGCAGGGCATCCCGAACAACCTCGTCCCGTTCATCGCCCAGGTCGCCGTGGGCCGGCGCGAGAAGCTGATGGTCTTCGGCGGCGACTACGACACCCCGGACGGGACCTGCCAGCGCGACTACATCCACGTCGTCGACCTCGCCGAAGGGCACGTCGCCGCGCTGGGGCACATCGCCGGCCGGGCCGGGGTGTACCGTTGGAACCTCGGCTCCGGCACCGGCTCCTCCGTGCTGGAAGTGCTGCGCGCCTTCGAAAAAGCCGCCGGCAAGACCATCCCGTACGAGATCACCGCCCGCCGGCCCGGGGACCTGCCCGCCTTCTGGGCTGACGCCTCCTCCGCCCTGGCCGACCTCAGCTGGTCCGCCACCCGCACCGTCGACGAAATGTGCGAAGACCACTGGCGCTGGCAAAAAAACAACCCCCAGGGCTACAACGCCTGACGGGTACCGCTGAGAAGTAACGACGCCGGCCGCGCCCCTCTTGAGGAGCGCGGCCGGCGTCGTACTGCTGTTGTCAGTGCACTACACCGAAGGGTAGTTGCGCTCCGGCTCGCCGATGTAGAGCTGCCGCGGGCGGCCGATCTTGGTGTTGGGATCGCCGATCATTTCGCGCCACTGGGCAATCCAGCCCGGCAGGCGGCCGATCGCGAAGAGCACGGTGAACATCTTCTCGGGGAAGCCCATGGCCTTGTAGATCAGGCCGGTGTAGAAGTCCACGTTTGGGTAGAGCTTGCGCTGGATGAAGTAGTCATCGTTCAGGGCCTTCTCTTCGAGGCGCATGGCAATGTCCAACAGCTCGTCGTTGCCGCCGAGTTTGCTGAGGATCTCGTGGGCCGTGGCCTTGACGATCTTGGCGCGCGGATCGTAGTTCTTGTAGACGCGGTGCCCGAAGCCCATGAGGCGCACGCCGTCTTCCTTGTTCTTGACCTTCTCCATGTAGTCCTCGGGCTTGGTGCCGTCGGCCTGGATCTGGCGCAGCATCTTGAGCACGGCCTCGTTGGCGCCGCCGTGGGCGGGGCCGAAGAGGGCGTTGATGCCGGCGGACACGGAGGCGAAAAGGTTGGCGTTGGAGGAACCGACCAGCCGGACCGTGGAGGTCGAACAGTTCTGCTCGTGGTCCGCGTGCAGGATGAGGAGGAGATCCAGCGCCTTGGCGATGACCGGGTCCACCTCGTACTGCTCGGCCGGCAGGCCGAAGCTCAGGCGCAGGAAGTTTTCCACAAGATTCATGGAGTTGTCCGGGTACAGCATGGGCTGACCGATGCTCTTCTTCAGGGCATAGGCGGCGATGACCGGCATCTTCGCCATCAGCCGGATGGTGGACAGCTCCACCTGCTCCGCGTTGAACGGGTCCAGCGAGTCCTGGTAGAACGTGGACAGCGCGGACACGGCCGAGGACAGCACCGGCATCGGGTGGGCGTCCCGCGGGAAGCCGCCGAAGAAGCCCTTGAGCTCCTCGTGCAGCAGCGTGTGGTGGCGGATGTTCTGGTCGAACGCTTCCAGCTCGGTCGGGGTGGGGAGGTTGCCGTAGATCAGCAGGTAGGAAACTTCCAGGAAGCTGGAATGCTGGGCGAGCTGCTCGATCGGGTACCCGCGGTAGCGCAGGATTCCTGCGTCGCCGTCGATGTAGGTGATGGCCGATGTGGTGGCGGCGGTGTTCATGAAACCGGGGTCAAAGACAACGGCGCCAGTCTGCTTGAGCAGCTTGGAAACGTCGTAACCTTCGTTTCCTTCGACAACCTTGATGCGCGGGAGCTCGAGCTCGCCGCCGGCATAGCGCAAGGTTGCGCTGGTGTTCTCAGTCATGGAGTCTCCTCATGAGGCGTCGGGGCCTCTGTGTAGAAAGCTGGTCCAACCTCTGGTGAATCGGCCTGCGGAACCTGTCCGGAGACGGATTTCAAAGGCTGCGCTGCCTTCTTGTGGAAAGCCACCATTGATAGTCAGTTAAAAAGTACCGGCACTTCGCGGGTGGCACTAATCCGCGGGCGCCCGGAACTGCCTAAAACGGGCCAGTTGTGGCACGTGTCACAGCATTGTTACGGCCGGCGGCCAGCCGTGCCGCTGCGGCGTCTATCCGCTCATCCGTTGCGGTCAACGCGACCCGGACGAACCCGTTGCCGGCGTCCCCGTAGAAGACCCCGGGCCCGACGACGATTCCCCGGTCCGCCAGCCGGCCCAAAGTGTGCCACGTGTCCTCGCCGGCGGTGGCCCACAGATACAGCCCGGCCCGGGACTCATGGATCGTCAGTCCGAAGCCTTCCAGCGCCGGTATGATCCGTTCGCGGCGCCCCCGGTAGAGGTCCTTCTGCGTCTGGACGTGCGCGTCGTCGCCGAGGGCCACCCGCATGGCCTCCTGCACCGGGTACGGGACGATCATGCCGGCGTGTTTGCGGCTGTTGACCAGGTTCGCCATGATGGCCGGATCTCCGGCGACGAAGGCGGCGCGGTAGCCGGCGATGTTGGACTGCTTGCTCAGCGAGTACACCGCCAGCAGGCCTTCGTGCGAACCGTCGGCGACCTCGGGATCGAGGATGCTGGGCACCGGGGTGCCGCCGCGCTGTACGTCCCATTCGCCCCAGCCGAGTTCGGCGTAGCATTCGTCCGAGGCCACCACGGCCCCGAGATCACGGGCCTGGGCGACGATGCGTTTGAGTGATGCTTTGTCCCGCACGCTGCCGGTGGGGTTGGCCGGGGAGTTGACCCAGACCAGGCGGACGCCTGCTCGGGTGGCGGGGTCGAGCTCGTCGAGGTCGTCCGCGGCGATCGGTTCGGCGCCGGCGAAGGTGGCGCCGATGTCGTACGTGGGGTAGGCGACGGTGGGCCGCACCACGACGTCGCCCGCTTTGAGACCGAGCAGAAACGGCAGCCAGGCGACGAGTTCCTTGGAGCCCACCGTGGGCATGACGTTCTGCGGATCCAGGCCGGGCACGCCGCGGCGGCGGTCAAACCACGCCGCGATGGCGTCGCGCAGGGCCGGGGTGCCGTGGACCGTGGGATAACCGGGGGCGTTGGCCGCGGCCCGGAGCGCGTCCCGCACCACCTCCGGCGTCGGATCCACCGGGGTCCCGATGGAGAGGTTGGCGGCTCCCCCGGGGTGTTCGGCTGCCCTGGCAAGGTACGGCGCCAGGGCCTCCCACGGGTAGTCGGGCAGGCTGAGGCCGAAACTGCGCAACGCGGATGTCACCGGAGCGTCCGCCCTAGCTTTCTTGGTTCTGCGGCGGCAGGGCGGCAATCATGGGGTGGTCCGTGTGCGTGTTGCCGATCTTCGCGGCACCGCCCGGAGAACCCAGAACGTCAAAGAACTCGACGTTGGCCTTGTAGTAGTCCGCCCATTCCTCCGGGGTGTCGTCCTCGTAGTAGATCGCCTCCACGGGGCAGACCGGCTCACACGCACCGCAGTCCACGCACTCGTCCGGGTGGATGTACAGCGAACGCTCACCTTCGTAGATGCAATCGACGGGGCACTCTTCAATACATGCCTTGTCCTTGACATCTACACACGGCTGCGCGATTACGTACGTCACGTCCCTGGCCTCTCCACGTTGGTTCCGGCGACCGGCCGGAGGTTGCTCCGGCCTGAGCGCCGGACTGCTGACTTCTGAGCCTATTATCTCCCAGCCCGTTCCCGCGAACCTAGCCGGACGTCACACTGGGCCGGGTCGTTGCGTGAACTGGTCCTAGGATGAACTGGTGAGTTCGCCAATGCCCGTGCCGCAAAAGTTCCTTACGGGTGCCCGGCTGGGCACCCGCGTCGTGGTCCGGTACCGGATCGAGGGCGGCCTGACGGATGCGCTCGGCGAGCTGGTGGGACAGGCTGACGGCGAGTGCACCGTCCGCACCCGGCACGCCGACGTCGTGATTCCGCTGGCGCTCGTGGTGGCCGCGAAGGAAGTCCCGCCCGCCCCGCCGCGCCGCGCCCCGCGGTAGCCCGGCTCTGGCCCTGCCCTGACCCGGCCCGCTGGCCACACCCGGAGGCCTGACCAGTGGACATGCTCTCCCCTGGCCACCCGCTGAGCACACCCGGAGACCTGACCGGTGGACATGCTCTCCCCTGGTGGCGGGCGATGGACATTTCAGCAATTTGTCCATCCCTGGCCGCAAGAGTGGGACATGTCCAGTGGTCCTGACCGTGAACGTGGGACATGTCCATGGTGGGATTCGAGAACTGGACATGCACTGCGGATGGCGCAGGGCTGCGGGGGGACATGTCCAGTGCTACGCGGCGGCGGAGAGCCTGTTCAGCGTGTCCCGGACCAGGGCGATGAACTCCTGCGGATGATTCTTGAGCAGGGGATAGCTCACCACCAGGGTCGGGATTCCCAGCCTGGTGGTCACGTTCCACCGCCGGCGGTCTTCCTCGAAGCTTTCCTTGTCCATATGGAAGCCTGCACCGTCGGTCTCGATGCCGAGGCGCCCGTCGACCATGAGGTCGAGATGCCCCATGCCCGGGATATTGACCTGCGATTCGACGTGGAATCCAGCGCGCCGCAGCTGGAATCTGGCCAGGCACTCGATGATGGACTGCGACTGCGGGACGATCCCTGCCACGATACGTCGCTCCCGCGCGTCGTTCCGGCCTGCCAGCCGGCGGCGCAGCGCCGCGAGAGGGAGGCCCTTCAGCACGACGGCGGATTCGGCGATGACCAGTCCGTCGAGTTCCGGCAGGCACCGCAGGCTCTGCACAACCGAGTCCAACAGGGTCGGCGGTGCGGGCGATCTGTGGCAGACGAAGCCCGGATAGTTACGGCTGTGCGGCATCGCGACATGCGGCTGCGCCGGTGGCTCCAAGACCCACAGCCCCTGCAACTGGGCCGCGCTGACGCAGCCAGGCTCCGCCGGCAGGGAGCGGATAGAGACCAGCCCGGCATCCGCGGCGGGAAGCGCGTACACGCCGCGGGCCACCCGGAAAACGGCGCCGCTGGCCATGGCGGTCTTGAGCTGGAAATCCGATACCCCCGCGGCGGCGAGGTGTTTGGCGCGGGCCACGCCGTCGTAATTCACGAGAACCTCAACAATGTTGACCATGCGGCTATCGTGCGTGCGGAAGGGGCCGCAAAAACAGCTCACTCCCCCGCTATGTGGATATACGCATGTGCTATTTGCCAAGCCTGCGCGGAGCATGTCCAGCGGTCAGCAGTGGACATGTCCCCTGTCCCGGGCGAAGGACGGACATACGGCCATTATGTCCATCCTCGCGGCTGGAGAATGGGCATGTCCCCCGGGGGGATCGGGAAAGCAGGCTCCGGACGCTACCCCGCTACCCCTTCGCGGCGCGGTAACGCCGGCACCAGACGAGCACCGCGAGGGTGACAACGGCGGTGCCGAAGATCCAGAGATTCCCGGCGGTGTCGGCGATCACGAGGCGTTTTCCGTTCTCCAGGGTGGACCACCAGCCGGTAAGGGCGTAGCAGAGAACCCCGCAGACCGCCGTCGGGACGCTCGAACGGAAGGCCGCCCCGAGCCACAGCTGGACGGAGCCCACCAGCACAAGCGCGGCGACGGCACCCCAGGGAACGTCGACGCCGGAGATCAGGACGCCGTGCCCGTGCAGGGCGGTACCCGCCAGGGCAACAAAAAGAGCTGCCGGCACGGCGGCGGCAACACCGCCTGCCATGCCGGCAGCTCTCTTATTCACGAGTTATCCGTTGCCGAGGCCAGGGACACGCCGCAGCTAGGACTTGGCGCGGGCCCGGTTGGACTTGGCACGCTGGTTGACGTCCAGGATGAGCTTCCGGATGCGGATGGACTCCGGGGTGACCTCGACGCACTCGTCTTCGCGGGCGAATTCGAGGGACTCTTCGAGGGTCAGGTCGCGCGGGGGCGTCAGGTTCTCGAAGGTGTCGGAGGACGCTGCACGCATGTTGGTGAGCTTCTTTTCCTTGGTGATGTTCACGTCCATGTCGTCGGCGCGGGAGTTCTCGCCGACGATCTGGCCTTCGTAGACCTCGGAGGTGGGCCGGACAAAGAAGGAGCCGCGCTCCTGCAGGTTGATCATGGCGAACGGCGTCACAACACCGGCGCGGTCCGCGATCATCGAACCGTTGGTGCGGTACTCGATCGGGCCGGCCCAGGGCTCGTAGCCCTCGGAGATAGAGGCCGCGATGCCGGCACCACGGGTGTCCGTGAGGAACTTGGTGCGGAAACCGATCAGGCCACGCGCCGGAACGATGAACTCCATGCGGCACCAGCCGGTGCCGTGGTTGGCCATGTTGGTCATGCGGCCCTTGCGGGCGGCCATGAGCTGCGTGACGGCGCCGAGGTATTCTTCGGGCACGTCGATGGTCATGTGCTCCATCGGCTCGTGGATCTTGCCGTCGACGGTCCTGGTGACAACCTGCGGCTTGCCGACGGTCAGCTCGAAGCCTTCGCGGCGCATCTGCTCAACCAGGATGGCCAGCGCAAGCTCGCCACGGCCCTGGACTTCCCAGGCATCCGGGCGCTCGGTGGGGAGCACCTTGATGGAGACGTTACCGATCAGTTCCTTGTCCAGGCGGTCCTTGACCTGGCGGGCCGTGACCTTGGCGCCCTTGACCCGGCCGGCCAGCGGCGAGGTATTGATACCGATGGTCATGGAGATGGCCGGATCGTCAACAGTGATCAGCGGCAGCGGCTGCGGGTTGTCGACGTCGGTCAGGGTCTCACCGATGGTGATTTCATCAATGCCGGCGACGGCGACGATCTCGCCCGGTCCTGCGGAATCGGTCGGAACACGGTCCAGGGCCTTGGTGGCCAGAAGTTCGGTGATCTTGACGTTCTTCAGTTCGCCGTTGGCACGTGCCCAGGCGACGGTCTGGCCCTTGCGCAGGGTGCCGTTGTAGATACGCAGCAGCGCGAGGCGGCCGAGGAACGGGGAGGCATCCAGGTTGGTGACGTGGGCCTGCAGGACGCCGTCCGGGTTGTAGGTGGGCGCCGGGATGTGCTCGATGATGGCCTGGAAGAGCGGCTCGAGGTCCTCGTTCTCGGGAGCCGAGCCGTCGGCCGGCTGCTCGAGGGACGCACGGCCCACCTTGGCGGCGGCGTAGACGACGGGAACGTTGAGGATCTTGTCCAGGTCGAGGTCCGGAACTTCGTCCGCGAGGTCCGACGCCAGGCCGAGGAGCAGGTCCATGGACTCGTGGACAACTTCTTCGATCCGCGCATCGGGGCGGTCGGTCTTGTTGACCAGGAGGATCACCGGCAGGTGCGCGGCGAGGGCCTTGCGCAGCACGAAGCGGGTCTGGGGCAGCGGGCCCTCAGAAGCGTCGACGAGGAGGACGACGCCGTCGACCATGGACAGGCCGCGCTCCACCTCGCCACCGAAGTCGGCGTGGCCGGGGGTGTCGATGACGTTGATGGTGATGGTCTCGCCCTTGGAGGACGGTCCGTTGTAGGCCACGGTGGTGTTCTTGGCCAGAATGGTGATGCCCTTTTCACGCTCGAGGTCACCGGAGTCCATGACACGGTCTTCGAGGTGGTTGTGCGCGGCAAAAGAGTTGGTCTGCTTGAGCATGGCGTCGACCAGCGTAGTCTTGCCGTGGTCAACGTGGGCCACAATCGCGACGTTGCGCAGATCACTGCGCGATGCAGTGGCTACCGCGGTGTTGGTGGTGGTTTCAGACATGCGTTATTGCTCGATTCAGTGGTGAAGTCAGCTGTTGTATCGCGACATTTCCAACCGGAACGCACGACGTATGAGTCCCTTTGGCACAGGGCACCTTATACAAGTCTAAGCGCTAGGTCATTTATTGGCCTAAAATGCCCAATCCGCCGCCCAGCGGCAGCGGCGGCCAGCGCACGGGTTTGAGCGGCGGGCTGTGAGCAAAGTCACTGGATTTTCGGGCGTTGATGCCCCATGATGGCTGTGATAGCAGCAAGCCAGCCCGGAGATTCTTCATGCGGAACGCCTCGGCTCTGTTCCGTTTCCTCGCACCGATGATCGCCGCAGGCGCACTTCTAGGCGGCTGCGGGCAGACCACACCACCCCAGCCCTACAACCCTGATGTGTGCGGCGCGTCGACGCTCACCACTCCCACCGCCACAACCCCCACCGCGGGGCAGGATCCGGCCACCATGCCGCCGTGCTCGGTCTACCGGAATCCCGCCACTGGCCGGGAAGAAGTCGTCGTGAAGGACATCGGACACACCGCCCTGCTGATCGGCGACTCCCAGTCCGCCCCGGCGGCCGGGTGGCCACGGCAGGGACTCACCGCGCTGGGCTACCACGTCTATTACTGCGGCGCGGGCGGCACCGGGTTCGTGGCGGCGAACGGCAAGACGGGCAACTACATCAATGCGCTGGAGCGCGGCGACTGGCGACTGCCCTATGCCTCGCCCCCGCTGGTGGTCATCCAGGGCGGCGGGAACGACGCCGGCACCGGTGCCAGCGACGCGACGATCACGGCCAACGCCGAAAGGCTGATCAGCACCCTGCGGCAGCGCTACCCCGGGGCAACCCTCGCCATGATCGGCACCCTAGCCCTCGGCTCCGACCATGGCGGCGGGCGCCGCACCGAGGTGGACACCCTGCTGGGCACCGTCGCCGCGAAGCACGGCATCCCGTTCGTCAGCGTCGGCGACTGGATGACGAAATACGAGCTGTTGAAGTTCGCCAAGGACCGCGTGCACCTGGACACCGAAGGCCAGCACACGCTCGGCGCCATCCTGGGCACGAAGCTCAGGGACCTGGGCCTGCAGGCCAAGGACGTTCAGACCCAGGCCAAGAACGGTTAGACGCCGGACGCCCGTTAAGCACCGGGAGCCGGCGCCCGCCCCGCAGGGTAGGCGCCGGCTCCCGGTGCTACGGCTCCCGGTGCTACGGCTCCCGGTGCTACGGGCAGCACACCGGCTGCCGTTCAGGAACGGGCCGGTCAGGCAACTTCCGGGGGCAGCATGAGGCGTGCACCCGGGATGGCGTTGAGCAGCGCCTTGGTGTAGTCCTGCTGCGGCGAATCAAAGACCTCGTCCGTGGAGCCGGTCTCCACCAGCTTGCCCTGCTCCATCACGCACACGTGGTCCGCGATCTGCCGGACCACGGCCAGGTCATGGGTGATGAACAGATAGGTCAGGCCCAGGCGGGACTGCAGGTCGGCGAGCAGGTTCAGCACCTGCGCCTGCACCAGGACGTCCAGCGCGGAGACTGCCTCGTCACAGATGATCACCTCGGGATCCAGTGCCAGCGCCCGCGCAATGGCGACACGCTGGCGCTGGCCGCCCGAGAGCTCGTTGGGGTACCGCCGCATGGTGGACTGCGGCAGTGCCACCTGGTCCAGCAGCTCGCGGACCTTCTTTTCGCGGCTGGCTTTGTCCCCGATCTTGTGGGTCCGCAGCGGCTCCTCGATGGTCCGGAAGATGTTGTACATCGGGTCCAGGGAGCCGTAGGGGTCCTGGAAGATCGGCTGCACCCGCCGGCGGAAGGCGAAGATTTCCTTGCTGTTCAGCGTGGACGTGTCCACGCCGTCGAACACGATCCTGCCGGCGGTCGGCGTCAGGAGGTTCAGCACCATCTGCGCAACGGTGGACTTGCCGGAACCCGACTCCCCCACGATCGCCGTCGTCGTTCCCCGCCTGACGCTGAAGGAGACGTTGTCCACCGCGGTAAAGTCCGTGGACCGGCCGAATCCGGAGCGCAGCTTGAAGACCTTGCTCAGGTTCTCGACGTGCAGCACCTCCTCGGGCAGGGACGGCGCCACCACGGCATCATCAGTGGGTGCGAGGAGATCCTCGCTTTCCACACCGAGTTCCTTGGCGACCTGGATGCGCCGTGACGCCAGCGACGGCGCCGAGGAGACCAAGCGCCGGGTGTACGGGTGCTGCGGGTTCTGGAGCAGTTCCAGCGACGGTCCGGATTCGACAACCTGGCCGCGGTACATGACCACCACCTTGTCGGCACGCTCGGCTGCCAGGCCCAGGTCGTGGGTGATCAGGAGCACGGCGGTTCCGAGTTCGGTGGTCATCGTGTCCAGATGATCGAGGATCTGCCGCTGGACCGTGACGTCCAGGGCGGACGTCGGCTCGTCGGCGATCAGCAGGCGGGGCTGGCAGGAGAGCCCGATCGCGATCAGCGCACGCTGGCGCATGCCGCCGGAGAACTCGTGCGGGTACTGCTTGGCCCGCCTCGCGGCGTCGGGCAGTCCCGCCTCGGACAGGACCTTTGCGACGTCGTCCGTGCCGCTCGGCAGTCCGTTGGCCTTCAACGTCTCGCGGACCTGGTAGCCGATCTTCCACACGGGGTTCAGGTTGGACATCGGGTCCTGCGGGACCATGCCGATGCTGTTTCCGCGGAGTTCGATCATCCGCTTCTCGCTGGCCTGGGAGATGTCCTCGCCGTCGAACAGGATCTGCCCCGCAGAGACGCGGCCGTTGCCCGGAAGCAGCCCGATGGCGGCCAAGGCCGTGGTCGACTTGCCGGAACCGGACTCGCCCACGATGGCCACCGTCTCGCCGGGCATGATGGTCAGGTGCGCGTTCCGCACGGCCTGGACCTCGCCGTTGCTGGTGGCGAAGCCGATCGCCAGGTCCTTGATTTCAAGCAGCGGGCGCACTGTGGCTTCTTCCGCTTCCCGGATTTCAACAGAGGCGTTCATGGCGTCCCCTTTCATCGCTTGCGCGCTTTGGGATCGAGAGCATCACGCAGGGCGTCGCCCAGCATGATAAAGCTCAGGACGGTGATGGACAGCGCGATGGCCGGGTAGAGCAGCGGCATCGGGTTGGACCGCAGCGAGGCCTGCGCCGCCTGGATGTCGTTGCCCCACGACATGACGCTGGGCGGAAGCCCGATGCCGAGGAAGGACAGCGTGGATTCTGCCACGATGAACGTGCCCAGGGAGATCGTGGCGACGACGATGATCGGAGCCAGCGAGTTCGGCATGACGTGGCGCATGAGCGCACCGAACTTGGAGACGCCCAGGGACCGGGCCGCGGTGACGAAGTCGGCGTTGCGGACCTCGATCACGGCTCCGCGGGTGATGCGGGCGATCTGCGGCCAGCCGAAAGTGACCAGAATCAGCACCAGCGTCCAGGCCGTGCGGTTGGTGCGGAACATCGGCAGCTGCATGAGCACAATGGCGCCCAGGATCAGCGGCAGGGCGAAGAAGATGTCATTGATGCGCGCCAGAATGGCATCCACCCAGCCGCCGTAGTAACCCGCCAGGGCACCCATGATGCCGCCGATCAGGAGCACTCCGATGGTGGTGAACAGGCCCACGGTCACCGAGGAACGCGTGCCGAAGATAACGCGCGCGTAGACGTCGCAACCCTGCTGGGTGAAACCCAGCGGGTGGCCGGCGGCCGGGCCGCCGTCGGAATTCGCCAGCTGGCAGGCCTCGGAGGTGGGATCGATCGGGGAGAACAGTCCGGGGAACAGCGACACCGCCACGACGACGAGGATCAGGAACGCCGAAACCAGGAACAGCGGCTGCTTGCGCAGGTTCCGCCAGGCCTCGCCCCAGAGGCTCAGGGGCGCCTTGTCCTCCTTGACCCGGTCGGTGGCCTGGAGGGGCGTCTCTGAGACGTCTGCAACGAAATGATCTTTGTGGCGCTGCACGGGAGCGGCGGTTCCGTGCTCTGAGGTGTTGTAATCAGGAGTCATAGCGGATCCTCGGGTCAAGCCAGGCGTACAGCAGGTCAACGAACAGGTTGGAGAGGCAGTAGATCAGCACCAGCACGGTGACGATCGAGACCACCGTCGGGCCCTCCCCTGACAGGACGGCCCGGTAGAGCCGGTTGCCGACACCCGGCACATTGAAGATGCCTTCGGTGACGATCGCGCCGCCCATCAGGGCGCCGAGGTCCGCGCCGAGGAACGTGATGACGGGGATCAGGGAGTTGCGCAGGATGTGCACCCGGACCACCCGGAAGCGGGACAGGCCCTTGGCCGTGGCCGTGCGCACGTAGTCGGCGCTCATGTTCTCGATCACGCTGGTCCGGGTCAGCCGGAGAACATAGGCGAAGGAGCCCAGGCCCAGGACGATGGCCGGCAGGATCAGGTCCTGAACGGTCGCGGCCGAGCTGACCGTGGGTTTGGCCCAGCCGAGCTGGACGCCGATGGTGAACTGCAGCAGGAAGCCGAGGACGAAGATCGGAATACCGATGACGATCAGCGATGCCACCAGCACGGTCGAGTCGAAGAACTTGCCCTTGCGCAGACCCGCAATGAGGCCAAAGACGATGCCGAAGACAGCCTCGAAAACGAGGGCCATCACGGCCAACCGTGCCGTGACCGGGAAGACTTCGCCAAGCACCGCGGCGATGGGGCGCCCGGAGAAGTCCTGACCGAGGTCAAAGGTGAAGATGCTCTTGAGGTAAAGCAGGTATTGGATCCAGAATGGCTGGTCCAGGTGGTACTGGGTCCGGAGCTTCGCCGCCACGGCCTCATTGACCGGCTTGTCGCCGAAGAGCGCCACGATGGGGTCGCCGGGGAGACTGAAGACCAGGAAATAGACCAGCAGCGTCGCGCCCAGGAAGACGGGAATCAGTTGGAGGAATCGCTTGAGGATGTATGTCGCCATCAGCGCAGCACACCCCCGTCAGCAGGCATCCGGTCCGGGGATGCGGTGGAGTTGTTCATCAAAGAACCTTTTCACTATTGATGCAGGGCGACGCCGGTTTACTCACGGCGCGCGGCCTGCGAAAAGTTCGCCCGAAGACCCGGGCTGTTAGATATGTGTGGAGGCAAAACGACGGCGGAGGCCCCAATTCTGGGCAGCCCCCGCCGTCGTTGTGGTGTTACTTGCCGGAGATGTTGTAGTACAGCGGAACGCCGTCCCAGCCGTAGTCAACGTTGGTTACCTTGTCGCTCCAGCCGCCCTGGGCGACCTGGTACCACAGGGGGATGGCAGGAAGGTCCTGAAGCAGGATTTCCTGGGCCTTGTTCATGGCCTTGTTCCCGTCGCTGACGGACGAGGCGTTCAGGCCATCGGAAACGGCTTTGTCGAAAGTCGGGTTCGCGTAGTCGGCGTCATTGGAACCGGCACCGGTCTTGTAGATCGGGCCGAGGAAGTTGTACAGCGACGGGTAGTCCGCCTGCCAGCCGGCGCGGATGGCACCGGTCAGGGTTTTGGCGGTTGCGTCGTTGCGGACTTCCTTGAAGGTGGCGTACGGCTTGCCTTCAACCTTGATGCCGAGCGTGTTCTTGAGCTGGTTTACGACAGCCTCAACCCATGCCTTGTGTCCGCCCTTGTCGGCGTTGTAGGCAATGGTGAAGGTCTTCTCGGCATCCCACTTCTGGATACCGTCGGCCTTGGTCCAGGCTTCCTTGGCCTTGGCGGCATCGAACTTGAGGTTCTCCGAACCCGGGATCGAATCGCTGTAGCCGTCAAGTACGGGGGCCGTGAAATCCTTGGCCGGCTGGCGGGCACCGCTGAAGATCACCTTGGTGATTTCGTCACGGTTGATGGCCATGGAGATTGCCTGGCGGCGGAGCTTGCCGGCCTCACCGCTCCATTCCGGCAGGTATTCCGGGATGGCGATGGTCTGGTTGCCGGCGTACGGCTTGTTGATGGTGCGGTCGCCGAGGTCAGACTTGAAGTTCTTCAGCGCGCTGGTGGGGATAGTCTGCAGGATGTCCAGGTTGTTGGACAGCAGATCCTGGTACGCCGCGTCGTCGTTCTGGAAGATCTTGAACGTCACGCCGGCGTTCTTGGCCTTGCGGGGACCGTTGTAGTCCGGGTTCGGGACAAGCTGGATCTGCACGTTGTGCTGCCAGCCGCCGTCGGCCATCTTGTACGGACCGTTGCCAACCGGCTTTTCGCCGAAACCCTTCGGGTCAGCGAGTGCACCGGACGGGACCGGAACGAAGGCGGTGTACCCGAGGCGCAGCGGCCAGTCGGACTCCGGCTGCTTCAGCTCGACAGTGAACGTCTGGTCGTCAACGACCTTCAGGCCGGACATGGTGTCAACGGTCGAGCCTTCGGCACTCGTCTCGTCGTAGCCCGTGATGCTCTCGAAGAAGCCACCGCTGAGCTGCGCGTTCTTGGCTGCCGCACCGAAGTTCCAGGAATCAACGAAGGACTTGGCCGTGATGGCCTCGCCATTGGTGAACTTCTGGTCCTTCTTGACCTTGATGGTGAAGTGCTGGCCATCCTTGCCCTCAATGGACTCAGCGAGTTCGTTGACGGGCTTGCCGCTGGGGTCGTAGCTGACGAGGCCCGCGAAGATCATGTCGATGACTTTGCCGCCGCCGACCTCGTTGGTGTCGGCCGGCATCAGGGGACGCTGGGGCTCGGAACCGTCGGCCAGAATGACTTTGCTGGTGTCGCCACCGGTGCTGCCGCTACCGGTCGCGGTGCCGCCACCGGCACCGCAGCCGGTCAGGGCGAGAGCGGCGATAGCCACCATGCCCAGTGCTTTGGAAGTGCGCGAAAAACGCATTCCGCCTCCTATGAGTTGTGGGAGTTCGTGAGGGAAAAACTTATGCTTCCCCGCAGGCAGGCACAGAGGTATCCCTGTGACGTGGCCTACATATGGAAGTAGCCTAGCCCCAAAACGTCCGAATGGTGGAACCCTGTTGCCAAACCGTGATCCGACAATAGTTTGACAGCTGTAGTCAATCGCGATGTATTACAGGTCACACGTTACTGGCTGGTACGATTCGCCGCAACGGCAATCCCGGTTATCCCGGATTAACTCCGGTCAGCTGCCATCTGCCGCCTACTTGACCTGCCAGTCCCAGACGTTCCACCAGATGCCGCGCTCGCCCGGACTGGACTTCACGCCGGTGATGCGGCCGCTGAAGGCGGCCAGACCTACGGCCTGGAACAACGGCAGGCCGTAGGCCGTGTCCCACACCCTTTTGTCGACCTGGGCGATCAGGTCGTCCTGCTTGGCCTTGTCGGTGGTGACAATGAGTTCGTCCATCAGCCTGTCGGCCTCCGGATCGGAGAAGCGGTTATAGTTGCTGCCGCCAGTGGACTTGAAGACCTGCGGGACGCCGGTGACGCCGACACCCGCATTGATCCAGCCGAAGATCGCGGCGTCGTAGCTGCCACCACCCAGCGCACTGCCCCAGTCCGCCTGGCCGACGCCGCCGTCGACGATCCTGAATCCGGCTTTGGCGGCTGATTCCCGGATCAGCGAGAAGGCGTCAACCCGGTTGGGGTTGTCCTTGTCGTACATGATCCGGACTTCCGGGGTGGCCCCGGCAAGGAGCTTCTTGGCGCCCTCGATGTCCGCGCCCTGGTACTTGGCGGATCCGTTGGCCTTGGCCGCGTCCGCATACTTGGCCTCGGCGGGGAGGAAGAGCTGCGAATCGAGCGGTTTGGCGCCCGGGTCGAGCTTCTTGACGATCTTCTCGACGATGTCCTGCCGCGGAACGGTCAGCATGAACGCCTCCCGGACGTTCTTGTCCGCAAACGGCCCGGTGTAGTTGAGATCCAGGTGGTCGTACGCGAGCTTCCCGTACGTCTCGGTGGTGACCCCGCCGCTCTCCAAGGCCTTCAGTTGCTCGAGAGTGTCAGCGGACGGCTGCGGCGCAATGATGTCGGCTTCGTGGTTCTTGAGGGCCTGGACCTGGGCCGATGCGGAGCCGACGTAGCGGATGGTGATTTCATCCAGCTTTGCCTCGGGGCCCCAGTTGTAGTCCTTGTTCTTGACCAGGGTCATGGAAGCGTCCTGGCCGATGTTCCTGACGATGTAGGGGCCGCTGGAGAGGTACAGCGACGGGTCGTTTGGCAGGGTCTTGGTGTCGAAGCCGGTATTCCAGAAGTCGGCGACCTTCTTCAGCGCGTTGTTGACGGGCCTGGGTGCCCTGGAATCGCCCCGTGGCGTGCTCTTGAGCAGTTCGATGAGCGCCTTTTCGTCGGCGAGACCGGCCTTCGCGGCCACGACGTGCGCAGGCATGTCGACGTCGAACGCTATTTCCCATTCAGCGTAGGGCCGGGCGTACTTCAGTGTGATGGACCGGCCGTCCGCGCCGACTTCGGGGAATTCCGTTGTGTTCAGACCGCTGGTGTCCGCGGCAGGGGTGAAGTAAGTGGTGCCGGTTGACGCTCCGGCGTCGTCGTAGTGGCCGGAGTTCACGGCCCATGAAAGGAGCAGGTCGCCGGCGTCGATGGCCTCGCCGTCTGACCACTTGACCCCCTCGTTGACCGTGTACCGAACGGTCAAGGGGTTGTCGGCGATCTTCTCGTACTTGCCGAACTTGTCGTTGTGAACCACTTTGAGCAAGGCATCCACATAGTAGAAACCCGAGTGGGTGATGTAACCGACGTTGCCGTTGACATCAACGTTTCCTTCGGCGGTGAACGGGTTGAACGAGCTGAAGGCATTCACTTCGGCCACGGTGGCCTTGCCACCCGTCTTGCCTGCAGCATTTGTCGGGGTTGAACCACCGTTGCCGCTGGCGCATGCGCTCAGGGCAAGAACAGCCGCTGCTGCCACGCCCACCGCTTTGGGAATACGGCCCAAGCGCATTGCGCCTCCTTGTTTCTGCGGTGTTTCCGCGGTGGATGAGACCGACGGGGTAGGCGGCCCGACGGACGTCCACACTCGCCGGCGACAGTTTGGCGCGCCCCACATGGGATGAAGCTTAAACCCGAACGCGAACCGCGAGTGGGGAAACATAACACCTTGTAAAGTTCGTTACTGAGCTGCAACATTTGACCGGCACGCCGGTCCAGATGCCCTGCGAAATCCGCAAAAACTCCCCAGAATCATTGACGGCCGTTTCGCCCCGCTCTGAAGGCGGCGGACACGCGAGGGGCCCGCCTCAGAAATTCGGGGTTCCTCGCGTTAATCGTTAATTACTGGGCGAATTCCAATTGCTCAGACGTTGAAGCGGAACTCCACTGCGTTCCGTAGCGGATAAACCCCTGCTGGACTACCGCCCCCCTGACGCGGGTCAATCATCCGGCCAGCAGCCCACGCTCCCTCCAGCGCGCGGAGCGGAGTTCCCGCGCCACGCCGCACGACGTTCGGACTCGGTCTGATCTTCACGCGCGCTTCAATGGGCGGATCGCGTCGAGCGAATCACCCAGCGCGTCGAGTTCCATCTCCAAATCGTAGTGCGACTGGAGGTTAATCCAGAACTGTGCGCTCGTGCCGAAGTAGCGGCCGAGCCGCAGCGCCGTGTCGGCCGTGATCCGCCGCTTGCCGTGGACGATCTCATTGATCCTCCGCGGCGGTACGCGGATCGCCACTGCAAGACGGTTCTGAGTGATCCCCAGCGGCTCGATGAACTCCTCCTGGAGGATCTCTCCGGGGTGGATCGGGGCCAACTTCTCCGTCACGATTCTCTCCTAGTGGTAGTCGACGATCTCAACTTGCTCGGGTCCGGCGTCGGTCCACACGAAGCAGATCCGCCACTGGTCGTTGATTCGGATGCTGTGTTGCCCTGATCGGTCACCTCGCAACGCCTCCAGACGGTTGCCCGGCGGCGAGCGGAGATCGTCGAGCGCGACGGCCGCATCTAAAATCCACAGTTTGGCCAGAGCCTTCCGCAGAATCCGGGAGTCGAGTCGCTTCGTCGGCTGGCGTCGAAAAAGCCGCAGGGTCTCTCGATCCGCGAACGACCTAATCACGAGACAATGCTATAACGCGACACGTCAATAACGCTAGACGTTAAACCGGAATTCGACTGCCTTCCGCAGCGGAATAACCTTAGGAAACTCGCCACAGGCCGGGGAACGCGTTGCGCGACGACGGGTCGGCGACTGAGCCGATTTGCGAGATGCTGGGTTGAGTGCCGACCGAGCAATGCTGACCGCCCTGCCGGTGTCTCCGCTGCTGGGATGCTCGGAGCGAATGCCCGGCCCGATGAATCGGCCCACAATTCGACGCACCGCGAAACCCTGCCGGGACAGTTCCAGCCGTGTGGTCAACGTCGATTCAGACTGCTGAGGCGGCAGGAGATCGCCATGCTCCACAATCCGCGAGGGCAACCTTACGGCTCGTCGAGGTAGCCAACACCGACGTCGCGGCATGCCCCGATCAATCGCTTGTCGCGCGTCCAAAGCCGAGCCCCGCCGACCAACGCGACCGCGCCCAGGAGATGCCCGTCCACTGCACTGAGACCGCGTCCCCAGAGTCGCCGACCGCTGACAAGCGTCATCACTTCCGCGTGACTCAGGACCGGGAACTGGCCCAGGCTTGCCAGGAGGTCCAGCACAACCTCGCGCTGCTTGATCGACCCGAGCGCCAACTCCTCGATCACGTATGGATGGCACCCAACCTCGTCGTCATCCAGGAGCGTGATGAGTCCGGGCTCGGATGCGCGCAGGTGGCCGATCCAGATCGAAGTGTCGACCAGGATCACGCGGCACCCTCTCGGCGTCGCGGCGCCGAGGTCGCGGAGCCGTCGGAGCCGCCCAGGGCTGCGAGCCGCCTGGCGCTCTCGACACGGATCAAAGTCTTCAGTCCGTCGCGCAGGAGAGCTGATTTCTCGGTGATGCCCGTCAGCTCACTTGCCCGGGCCAGGAGCTCGTCGTCGATGTTCACCGTCGTCCTCATCAGAACCTCCTTCCAGCATCAAAAGTATCATCATATGATGCCGAAACAGATGATCAACGAGCTCTGCCGCCAACGGAAACCATCCTGTTTTGCCAGGCAGCGTGACGCCCGAACGGAACGCAATTACACGTTGAAGCGGAACTCCACCACGTTCCGTAGCTAATCAACCTCTGCAGAAATCAGTTTCCCTGGGGATCTACGCCCGGTACTTCTCACCGCGTGGATTGGACGGGTACGACGCGCTCACGCCGAATGTCAGACCAGCGGCTCCAGACGTGGGTTCGCCTTCGGCGGCAGTTCCCAGCCGTGTCGTGCGTGGAGCGTCTTGGTAATGTCATCGGCGTGTGCCAGTAGCTTCGACAGCGATGGTATTTATCGAAGGACTGTCCGCGTTCGCAAACGTAGTCAAACTCAAGCTTTGCGGAGACTCCGTCCGCCAGCCGCTTCCCAACATCTTTTCGCTGCATCTGGTAAGCGTAGTGGAGCCGCCCGTTAGCCGGCCCCCCACCGACGCAAGCGCCAGCCAAGGTTCCAGATCACCATCGCCGTCTTTCCGCGGCCGGCCGATTCCCGTAAGACCCGCCCGCAAAAATGCGCGGTGACGCGGGGGATAAACGGTCTGGGAAACGCCGACCGCCTGCCGAAACGGGGAACACCCTGGTCGTGACCAAACTCAACCGCCTGTCCTCCATGCGGGAGTCAACTTCGGCCGCGGGTTCTGGCTGTGCCGGTTCTTCCGGTTTTGCTGCGTCGGCCATGAGCTGGTCTATGCGTGCCGAGTCCGTCTGGGCGGCTTTGAGCGCGTCGGCGTGCTTGAAGGGTTCCGCCAGTGCTTTATCTGCCTGTTCGACGCGCGACCCGTACGGTTCACACCGCCATCGAGCGGGTGGTTAGGCTGGGTGGATGGCGACAGTTATTCTCGTGCGGCACGGCCGCACCACAGCCAATGCCACTGGACTGCTGGCCGGTCGGGCCGTCGGCGTCAGCCTGGACCAGATCGGGCGCGACCAGGCGGCTCTGACCGGAGACCGGCTCGCGGCCGTGCCCGTAGTCGGGGTGGTGTCGAGCCCTCTTGAGCGTTGTCAGCAGACCGCCCAGCTCATCCTCGAGCGCCAGGCTGGCACGCCGTACGCGCCGGTCGATCTCGATCTCACCGAGTGCGATTACGGCCGGTGGCAGGGCCGCACACTCAGTGATCTCGCGACCGAGGATTTGTGGCCGGTTGTGCAGTCGCAACCGTCCGCCGTCGTCTTTCCCGGCGGTGAATCCATGGCCGCGATGCAGGCTCGGTCAGTGGCAGCGATTCGACGCCACGATGCAGCCTTCGAAACCGAGTACGGGCCAGGGGCGGTGTGGGTGGCGGTGAGTCACGGTGACATCATCAAGTCAATCCTCGCCGACGCGCTCGGCATGCACCTTGATCTGTTCCAGCGTATTAACGTGGGCCCCGCCTCCGTATCGATCGTGCGCTACGGCGCTAGTCGGCCGAGCGTCTACGCAACCAACACCGACGCGGGTGATCTGTCGTGGCTGTCGAACGGCATCCACTCTGGCGATGCGCCGGTGGGCGGCGGTGCAGGGCAAACGGCGCCATGAACCTCATGTGCCTAGAATACTGACATGCCTACACGTGTTCACGAGTTTGCCTGGCCTGATCGGGTCGTCGTTGGCACCATTGGCCTTCCGGGGGCGCGCACGTTCTACCTGCAGGTGCGCGGAGGGACGCAGATCGTGAGTATTGCCCTGGAGAAGCAGCAGTCGGCTCTGCTCGCGGAGAAGATCGACGAAATTCTCGACCAGCTCATCGCCGTCGAGGGCAACCCCTTCAGCGTCCCCACGAGTACTCCCATTGAACTTGTCGACAATGACCAGCTCGAGGCCGTTCAGGAGCAGTTTCGCACCGGCGCCATGAGCTTAGGTTGGGACCCAACCACGGCCCAGGTCGTAATAGAGGCCCACCCCATCAGCGATGTCGATGCTGATGACAACGACGAATCGCTTGAGGAGGACGGCGCTAACGAGCCCGAAATGCTGCTGGTACGAATGCCGGTCGGCACCGCGCGCGCATTCGCCAAGCGCACCCGTGAGATCGTGGGCGCGGGGCGTCCTACGTGCCCGCTCTGCGGTTACCCCATAGACGCCGACGGGCACATCTGCACCCTTCCCGAGTTCTGATGCCACCGCCGGACCTAGAGACCGCCGAGCTGACGCTCACCGGCCGCATCACGACGGCTTCAAACGCTACATTCCTGGGCAGCCTCGGCGACGTGGTGGTCGTCTATAAGCCGATAGCAGGCGAAAGTCCGCTGTGGGATTTTTCCCACGGCACCCTGGCTCACCGGGAGGTGGCCGCCTACCTGGTCTCGCAGGTCTTCGGCTGGGACGTCGTGCCGCACACCTGGCTGCGCGATGGTCCGATGGGCGAAGGAATGGTGCAGCTCTGGCAGGAGCAAGATCCCGCCCAAAGCGCCGTGAATCTGGTCGCGACGGAGCACGTGCCGGAGACGGGCTGGAAACACGTTCTCGAGGGACGAGATGAGAACGGACGGATGGTCGCCCTCGTTCACGAAGACTCGCCAGCGCTCAGACGCATGGCGGTGTTCGACGTGGTCGTCAACAACGCCGACCGCAAAGGCGACCACATTCTTGCCATGACGGACGGACACCGGCACGGCGTGGACCATGGGCTCACCTTTCACCGTGATCACAAGCTGCGCACGGTGCTGTGGGGGTGGCTGGGAGACGCTCTGACCGCCGAGGAACGCGACGGCATCGATCGTGTCAGCGAAGGACTGCACGGTGGGCTGGGCCGAAACCTGGCGGACTTGCTCAGCGCCGAAGAAATCGCTTCGCTCGCCGCGCGCTGCGCCCGGTTGCGCTTGGCAGGGCGGTTTCCGGCTCCGAGCGGTGAGATGTCGGCGGTCCCCTGGCCGCTGTTCTAAGGGAATGACGGCTACTGGCTTCGCAGTCTGTGTCACGTTGAGTCGTCCTCTGCGGGCGCGCCCGCAGAGTGGATCCAATGCCAGGCAAGAACGGTGCCTTAAGTCTTTTGACCGACTTTGATTGCGGCCACGAGTTTGGTCACTCGTTCGTCATGCAGCAAAATGCTGGCGGCATCATTTTGACTTCGCAACAGGTCGCAGAAAGCGCATGGCCGCCTAGAACATGTGTTCTTAGCGGCCATCGCAAAAGGTCTCAGGGGGTCAGGGGCTACACATTGAATCTAAATTCAACCACGTCGCCGTCGGCCATGACATATTCCTTGCCTTCGATCCGGACCTTGCCGCGGGCCTTCGCCTCGGACATCGAGCCGGCTTCGATCAGGTCGTCGAAGGACACCACTTCAGCCTTGATGAAGCCGCGCTGGAAATCGGAGTGGATCACGCCTGCGGCCTGCGGGGCAGTATCCCCCTGGTGGATGGTCCAGGCCCGGGTTTCCTTGGGCCCCGCCGTCAGGTACGTCTGCAGCCCGAGGGTGTGAAAGCCGACGCGGGCCAGCTGGTCGAGGCCGGATTCGTCCTGGCCGTTCAGTTCCAGCATTTCGCGGGCCTCCTCCTCGTCCAGCTCGACGAGGTCGGATTCCAGCTTGGCATCGAGGAAGATGGCGTCCGCCGGGGCAACCATGGCCCGCAGTTCTTCCTGCTTCTCCGGACTGCCCAAAATGCCCTCGTCCGCGTTGAACACGTAGATGAAGGGCTTGGCGGTCAGGAGGCTGAGCTCCTTGAGGTGCTCCATCTCCAGCTTGTCGCTCTTGACCGAGGCGAAAATGGTGTCGCCACGTTCCAGCACGGCCTGGGCCGCCTTGATGGCAGCGAGCTCGGCGGCTTCCCGCTTCTTGATCTTGACTTCTTTTTCGATCCGGGGAATGGCATTTTCGATCGTCTGGAGGTCAGCCAGGATCAGCTCGGTGTTGATGGTTTCCATATCCGAGCGGGGATCCACCTTGCCGTCAACGTGGATGACATCCGGGTCGTCGAAAACGCGGACAACCTGGACAATGGCCTCGGCCTCGCGAATGTTCGCAAGGAACTTGTTGCCCAGGCCCTCGCCCTCCGACGCGCCCTTGACGATCCCGGCGATGTCCACGAAGGACACCGGAGCGGGCAGCAGGCGCTGGGATCCGAAGACGGCGGCCAGCTTCGCAAGCCGCGGGTCCGGCAGGTTCACGACGCCGACATTGGGCTCGATCGTGGCGAACGGATAGTTCGCTGCGAGCACCTGGTTGCGGGTCAGTGCGTTGAAAAGAGTTGATTTGCCGACGTTGGGCAGTCCGACGATGCCAATAGTAAGAGCCACGAGCATAGATTCTACCTGCTGCGGCTGGGGATCTCTCCGGGGCCAGCCTGCGCGGCGGGTCAACGAAGGGGCGCACACTTGGTGTCATGGCTGATTCAGACGCGGTTACAACTCAACGCTCGACGGTTGAGGATTGGACGCGAGCTTTGGCGGAGTCCATCGGTTCTCCAGGCGGCGGGGCCGGGACGGGAGTGATGCTTGCCATCGCCGCGTCATTGACATCAATGGTTGCCGGATATACAGAAGCTGAGGAGAGCCCGCGCGGGGAGCTCACCAACGTTCACGCGCGGGCGCGTTCCCTCCGAGAAGCCGCACTCCGGTCAGCCGATGACGACGCGTCAGCATCTAAAGCTTTCGGTGCAGCGTTTCGGCTGGAACCGGGGCCGGAACGCGACGAGGCAATACACCGAGCATCCGTCGACGCAGCCAGGGCATCCGCCGTGCTCGGCGAGCGAGCCATCGATGCCATTGAAGATCTGGGGTGGCTTGCTTCCAACGGTAACCCGGCGCTTATTGCCGATATCGTCGTCGCGTTCGGTGCCCTAAGAGCAGCGGTAACAGGGGCGCGCACAAACGTGAGTTTCGATCTCGCTGCGCTCACCTCCGCGGGAACCACCCTCGAACTTATCCGGGAACAGCATCCAGCCCTGTGGGCGACGGTCGAGCATCTCAACGCCGCACTTCACCGGATCGACGAACTAACAGCCGAGATAGATCACCGTGCCGCCCCAACCGACGTCCTCTGACACGGCGCAACGTCCGGTCAGGCCGGCCGGGCCCTCCCGATCATTTCCGGCGAAAAGGACCACGCGTCACCAGCGAGTCAGAACCGCGCAGTTATCCGGTGGGGCCCGACTGTGCGGCGTAGGCACGGGCCCGGTCGTGTACCTGGGCCACGTAGGCATCGGACTGGTTGTAGGAATAGATGGCGTCAGTCCAGCCCCTTGCGGTGGTGAGGTCACGGCCGTTGGCGCACAGGTACGAAGCGGCACTTAGCGCGGCGTCGTCGATGTTAAACGGGTCGGCGTCTCCGTCTCCGTTCCCGTCCCGTCCTGCGTGCTGCCAGGTAGAGGGAATGAACTGCATCGGTCCGACGGCGTGGTCCCAGAGGGCATCGCCGTCCAGTGCACCGGCGTCCGTATCGGGGATGGCCGCGAAACCGTCGCCGTTGAGGCTCGGGCCAATGATTGGCCCGCTCGCCTGCCCGGTAGTCGTCAGTCTTCCGCCGCCGTAAGATCCGTGGGCGGATTCGATGAAGCCGACGGCCGCCACCGTATTCCAGCCGATCCCGCACGTCGGAGCGGATTCGTTGGCCACGCCAGCGGCAGCAACGTAGGCCTGGAGCGCGCGGGCAGGGATACCGGTCTGCGCGGCAGCCCGGATGAGCCACTGGGCGTCCGCGCTCCGGGTTACGTTCACGGCGGGGGTGATGCCGGTGGACAGCATTTCGAGTTTCGCCCCCGCTCGCGGCGGTGGGGGCAGGGTCCCGCGGGTCTCCGCGCCGGATTCTCGGAGTGCCCAAAATAGAAACCCGGAGATGACGCAAATCGCGAACGGGGCGAAAACCGCAAGTCGTTTCAGACGGAGCATGGACTACTCGGGCCTGCCGTGGACGTTAGTGTTCCGCTGATCCCGAGGGGTGCGGAAAATGGCGCCCGTGCCGCCATGCTCCAGTCGGACGCCCTGGGTGCTCTGGGCGGCGAGGACAAAAGCGCTGGTGCCGGACACGCGGACTTCGTCGAAATCGGTTCCCACTGAGGCGACTCACATTCCAATGTTTTGTTCTGACGGGTAGCCAAAGTACACCATTGCGCGCGCATCCCTGCGCCATGACAGCTGAAGGGTGGGCCGCACAGGGTCGTCGTTCCGCCGTGCCCGCGGAGCCGCGGCTAGTTGAGGGCCGGCACGGTTACCCGCTCGCCGTTGAAGTACTCGAGCTGCCAGCCGTCAACGGTATGGTGGTGGGCCAGGTTGAGCACGGCGTTGTCGATGCGTTGCAGGGTGCGGCCGATGGCGCGGCTGAGGCTCACGCGGATGAGCGTGCCGTGGGCGACGGCCAGGACGCGTCGGCCGCGGAATTCCTCGGCCAGGGCTTCCAGCGCGGCCAGCCCGCGACGCGCTGCTTCATCCTCACTTTCTGCGCCGCGGAAACCACCGGGGGTGCGCAGTGCGTCCAGTTCAGGGCCGGCCTGCAGGCCTTCCGCGGCTCCGAAGCTACGTTCGGTCAGCTCCGGCACGCTCCGGGTCTCGCCGAGCCCCAGCCCGGCGCCAATCAGCTTGGCGGTTTCTTCGGCACGGCTCAGCGGCGAGGACACGATCGCGTCCCACTCGTAGCCGGACAGGACGGCGACGGCGTCGCGCGCCTGGCCACGGCCGACGTCGTTCAGCGGAATGTCGGTGGATCCCTGCAGCCGGCCCTGCGCATTCCAGTCCGTCTGGCCATGGCGGACAAGGGCGATCGTCGTAAAAGTCATGCATTCCATTCTGCCCTGACAGCGGGCGCAAGGTGTTGGGCGTGGACACGCGGCGGATCACGGCCCTGGGATACTGGCGGGCCAAGTAGCCTCCTGTGCGCCGTGCCAAAACTGTCACACCGGCATGCCACAGTGAAGCTATGGATGCTTTCGCACTGATTCTCGCCCTGCTCATGTTGCTCGTGGGCGCCGTTGCCGGCGCCGCTGCGGCCTATGTGTTCCTCCGCCGCCGCTACCGGGCCGTGGAACAGGACTTCGACGGCGTTTCGGCCCGGCTCTCCGAGGTCAGCGCCCAGTTTGCCGCGGCCGACGCCGAGCGGCGCCTTCTCGCGGCACAGAACCGGGAGCTGGGCGAGTCAAGGACCCAGGACGGCAGCGTGCTCCGCGCCCTGGCCCCCGTGGCCGAAAAGCTCACGGCGGTACAGCAGCAGGTTTCGCTGCTGGAGCGGGACCGGTTGGAGCAGTATGGACAACTGGCCCAGCAGCTGCAGGAGGCACGGCTCTCCGACGAGCAGCTGCTGCGCTCGACGCACGCGCTGGAGTCGGCGCTGCGGTCCAACAGTGCCCGCGGGCAGTGGGGCGAGGTCCAGTTGCGCCGCGTCGTCGAAGCGGCCGGGATGCTGCGGCATGTCGATTTCCATGAACAGCTGCACAGCGCCGGCACCGAGAACAGCGTCCGGCCCGACCTCGTCGTGCAACTTCCGGGAGCGAAACAGCTGGTGGTGGACGCCAAGGTGCCGCTGGCGTCCTACCTTGAGGCACAGGAGCTCGGCTCCGCCCCGGGACAGCGCAGCCAGCAGCACTCACTCAACGGACAGCAGGCGCTGCTCGTGGCCCATGCGAAGGCCCTCAAGGCCCACGTCGACGCGCTCAGCAACAAAAAGTATTGGGACATTCCGGGCAACTCCCCGGAGCTTGTGGTGTGCTTCCTGCCGGCGGAATCCATCCTGGCGGCTGCTCTCTCGGCGGACCCGGCCCTGCTGGACTATGCCCTGTCCAGGAATGTGGTGCTGGCCTCGCCCGGAACCCTGCTGGCTGTCCTGAAGTCTGTCGCCTTCACCTGGCGCCAGGACGTGCTGACGGACAGCGCGCGCGAGCTCTTCGAACTCGCCCACCAGCTCTACGAGCGGATGGGAACGCTGGGCGAGAACGTCACCAAGCTGGGCACTTCGCTGAAAACCTCCGTGGACCGCTACAACTCAATGGTCGGCACGCTGGAAGCGAGGGTCCTGCCCACCGCGAGGAAGCTCAATGCCCTCGATGTCGCCGGGCTGACCACTCCGGTGTCCGTCGAGGTTACGCCCCGCGCGGTGGCGGCCCCGGAGCTTCAGCCGGAAAATGACGCCGCGGAGTCCGCCGCTTAGGGGAGCTTAGGAGTGCTCGGCGGGGCGCGAGCCGCGGCCACCTAGGGCCCGCGTAACGTCCCCGGCCTGCTTGAGGGTGGCCCGGAGCTCCTTCGGCAGGGAGAAGAGCAGGTCTTCCTCGGCGGTGACGACTTCCTCCACCGAGCCGTAGCCGTAGTCGGCCAGAAGCCGCAGCACGTCCTTGACGAGGACTTCCGGGACGGATGCCCCCGAGGTCACGCCGACAGTGGCGACGCCCTCGAACCAGGCCTCGTCCACCTCGTTGGCGAAGTCCACGCGGTAGGAGGCCTTCGCACCGTATTCCAGCGCGACCTCCACGAGGCGGACGGAATTCGAGGAGTTGGCGGATCCGACCACAATCACCAGATCGGCCTGGGGCGAGATCTTCTTGATCGCCACCTGGCGGTTCGTGGTGGCGTAGCAGATGTCATCGCTGGGCGGGTCCTGCAGGGTGGGGAACCGCTCCTTCAGGAGCCGGACAGTCTCCATGGTCTCGTCCACGCTGAGGGTGGTCTGCGAGAGCCAGATGACCTTTTCCGGGTCCCGGACCGTCACCTTGTCCACCTCGTGCGGGCCGTTGATGATCTGGATGTGGTCGGGGGCCTCACCGGCCGTTCCTTCGACTTCCTCGTGGCCGTCGTGGCCGATCAGCAGGATGTCGAAGTCGTCCTTGGCGAAGCGGACGGCCTCTTTGTGCACCTTGGTCACCAGCGGGCAGGTCGCATCGATGGTCCGCAGGCCGCGGTCCTCGGCGGACTGCACCACGGCCGGTGAGACGCCGTGCGCGGAGAAGATGACCAGGGCGCCCTCGGGCACCTCATCGGTCTCGTCCACGAAGATGGCTCCCTTTTCCTCGAGCGAGCTGACCACATGCACGTTGTGCACGATCTGCTTGCGCACATACACGGGCGGCCCGTAGTGTTCGAGGGCTTTTTCCACCGCGATGACTGCCCGGTCCACGCCGGCGCAGTAGCCGCGCGGAGCTGCGAGCAGCACCTTCTTCGGCCCGGAGACGGCGGCCGCCGCGAGCACGTCGTCCGGTGTGCGCCGCCGGCGCGGAACGGTTGGCATCGGAATGGAAACAGCGGTGGAGGTCATCCCTCAATGCTACCGGTGTTGGGTGTCCCCCTGTTTTGGGCCGGAGTTGTGCCGCGCGGACACGGGCCGGGGACACGGGCCGGGGACCGGCCGGGCCTCAGGCCCGGCGGCGTCCGCCGACGATCCGCAGCACGAGCCCCAGTACCAGCAGGACGGCACCGGCCACGGCGGCGGCCAGGATCCACTGGCCGAAACCGGCGGCCGACGCCGCGACGAATTCCCGCTTGAAGATCTCCGCCACGGCATTTCCGCTGGAGGTTCCATCCACTGCCCGTCCGACGGCGTCGGAAGCCAGCTTCCAGACGCCGGCCAGAACCAGCGCACCGGCTCCCGCGCCGGCCAGGACCGTCCACCGGCGCCGGGCTGCAGCAAAGGCCAGGACAAAGGCGATGGCCGCGCCAACCGCCACGGCGTAGCCCATCGGCGCGTAGGCGGATACCTGTTCAATGATCTGGCGCTGGTTGGACTGGCCGATGGTGATCAGCACCTGGTCCGGTGCTTCCAAGGGCAGGCCGGTGGCATCGGCGACCTGCGTCGCCACCAGCCCGACGAGCGGCGCGACGTCCAGGGTCAGGGCGCTGGTGCCGTCCACCTCGGCCGGCAGGGTGTTCGGATCGGCAAAACTGAGCCGGTGGCTCTTGCGGAGGGTTTCAGTCCAGGCCTCGGGGTAGCCGGGCAGCCCGGTCAGCGACTGGGCGGCGTTGTCGAGGACCGGACGGGCCAGTTCGGTGAGGGCTTCCGGGATCCGGTCCGCGCTGAGGCTGTTCACCGCGGCGGCGGCCAGCCGCTGCTGGAACGCGGGATCCGTGCCCAGCGGGCCGGTGAGGGCGACGAAGCCGTCTTCCTGGACGATGTTGCGGTCCACCCACATCGCCGGAACGGCAACAGCCGCCATCAAAAGCCCGATGAGTACTGCCATGGCCGAGACAAAAGTGCGCAAGAGAGAGTCCTAGAAAGTTGTTGGGGGTAGTGCCATCCTACGGGGGCCGCCGTCGGGATGGACAAGGGGGCCATAACGTCGGGCCCCCGTGATAGAGCTATGGATAGAGTTGAACCCGACCAAGACAGGCTGCCGGGCGGTCACGCGCCCCGCAAACGCCTGCCGACAGCGCCCCGGCAAAGGACCACCACGCACATGTACAAGGCAAGCCCCGCCACGGAGTACAGGCATGTCTGAAGACCTCACGGCGGCCACAACGGTCCCGGCCACGGCCGCGGAAACCAGCCCGGACAACCCTTGGCCGCTGCAGCTGCTGTCCCAGAAACTGAAGCTGCACATCGACCGGGCCCCGTCCGCCTGGGTCGAGGGCCAGGTCATCGAATTGAACCGGCGCGGCACCAACGCGTACCTGACCCTGCGGGACATTGATGCCGAGATATCGCTCCCGGCGTCCGTCTGGACCAAGGTGCTCGACCGCCAGGACATCCCGCTGGAACGCGGTTCCCGAGTGGTGGCCCTGCTCAAGGCCGAGTTCTGGCTGAAGACGGGCAGGCTGAACATGTCGGTCAAGGACATCAGGCCGGTGGGGCTCGGTGACCTGCTGGCCCGGATCGAGCGCCTGCGGCACGCCCTGGCGGCGGAAGGCCTGTTCTCCGACGCGCGCAAGAAGAGACTGCCCCTGCTCCCCCACCGGATCGGACTGATCACCGGCCGGGACTCGGACGCCAAAAAAGACGTGCTGCGCAACGCGGCGCTGCGGTGGCCGGCGGTCGAATTCGAGATCCGCGAGGTGGCGGTCCAGGGCAATACCGCCGTCGCTCAGGTGATCGGCGCGCTGCGGGAACTGGACGCCCGCCCGGACGTGGACGTGATCGTCATCGCCCGCGGCGGCGGCGCCTTGGAGGACTTGCTGCCGTTCAGCAACGAGGAACTCATCCGCGCCGTGGCCGATGCGGTCACCCCGGTGGTGAGCGCGATCGGCCACGAGGCGGACCGGCCGATCCTTGACGACGTGGCCGACCTCCGCGCCTCGACTCCCACCGACGCCGCCAAGCGGATCGTTCCGGACGTCGTCGAGGAACTCGCCCGGGTCCGCCAGGCGCGGGACCAGCTCCGGCGCGGAGTCACCCGGCTGGTAGAGCGGGAAACCGACCGGCTGTCCTCGCTGCGTTCCCGCCCGGTGCTGGCGTCCCCCGAGGTCATGGTCGCCGCACGGCACGACGACGTCGAACGGCTCAAGGGCCGGGCGCACGCCGCCATCACCACCGCCGTGGTCCGGTCGGCCGACCAGCTGGTGCACCTCAAGGCCCAGGTGCGCGCGCTGTCGCCGCAGATGACCCTGGACCGCGGCTACGCCGTCGTGCAGCTCGCCGACGGCGGGTCGGCCCCCGGGACCCGGCACCACGTGGTCCGGCATCCCACGGAGGCACCGGCCGGCACCGATCTGACGGTGCGCGTGGCCGGCGGCAGGTTCACCGCACAGTCCACCGGGCACGAGGAGCCCGCCGGGGGCTGATCCGGCGCCACCCCCGCCCGGTCACTTCCGCCCGGGTAACCATTTATCAGAGCAACGCGTCCCCCGCGGACCAAGCAAGGAGCATCACATGGCAGCAGAGAACATGGCAGAGAACAATGGATCACAGAGCACTCCGAACGCCGACATCGAGGGCCTGAGCTACGAGGACGCCCGCGAGCAGCTGGTCGGCGTCGTCGGCAGGCTGGAGACTGGCGGCGCGAGCCTTGAGGAATCCCTGGCGCTGTGGGAGCGGGGCGAAGCCCTGGCCAAACGTTGCGAGGAATGGCTCGAAGGTGCCCGCAAACGCCTGGCCGCCGCCAAGGACCGGGCCGGCCAGGAAAGCTGACCCGGCGCTCCGGCGTCAGGACCGCCCGGCGTCAGGACCGCCCGGCATCAGGACCGCTCGACGAGGTCCCGTTCCAGCGAGACATCGAGGTCCGGAACCGGCCAATCCAGTCTCAGCCCTTCCAACGCTTCCAGCAGCAGCCGCTGGACAGCAATCCGGGCGTACCATTTCTTGTTGGCCGGCACGACGTACCAGGGAGCGATGTCAGTGGTCGTCTTCTCAAACGCCTTTTGGTAAGCGTCCATGTAGTCGCTCCAGAAGGCGCGTTCCTTGAGGTCGGTGCTGCTGTACTTCCACTGCTTGGCCGGGTCATCCAGACGGGCGAGGAGTCGTTCCTTCTGCTCGTCCCGGCTGATGTTCAGCATGACCTTGACGATCTTGGCGCCGGCGGCCGTCTGCCGGGATTCGAATTCGTTGATGGCTTTGTAGCGTCGCTCCAGTTCGTCCGGGCTTGCCCAGCGGTGGACCCGGTGGATCAGGACGTCCTCATAGTGTGACCGGTCAAAGACACCCACCATGCCGGCTGCCGGGACCGCCTTCTCAATCCGCCAGAGGAAGTCATAGGACTTCTCCGCCGGCGTGGGGGCCTTGAAGGACGTCAGCTGGACTCCCTGCGGGTCCATCGCCCCCATGACGTGGTTGACGATTCCGCCCTTGCCGGCGGTGTCCATCGCCTGCAGGATCAGCAGGATGCGCTTGGTGCCGCCGAAGCGCGACTCGGCGAAGAGCTGCTCCTGGAGCCGGGTGAGTTTTCCGTCCAGTTCGGCGAGCAGCGTCTCGCCGTCGGCCTTGTCCCCCGGATAGCCGGGCGTGGAGTCCGGATCCGAGTCCCGGAGCTTGAATCCCTTGCCGACCCGGAGGGTCTCGGACGGGTGACGTTCGAAGTTCACGGCCGCTGTCATGGAAAGCCTCTTTCCCGTTCGTGCAGCCTGTGCGCGGGAAAGTCGCCCGGGCCGCGCTGCTGCCCTCAGGCTAGTTCCCCTTGTACCTGCTCAGGAAGTCCGCCAGGCGTCCGATCGCCTCTTCGATGTCCTTGACGAGCGGGAGCGTGACCATGCGGAAGTGGTCCGGACGGACCCAGTTGAAGGCCCGGCCGTGGGATACCAGGATCTTCTGCTCGCGGAGCAGGTCCAGGACGAACTTCTCGTCGTCCCGGATGCGGTAAACCTCGGGGTCCAGCCGCGGGAAGAGGTACAGCGCGCCGCGGGCCTGCTGGGTGCTGACACCGGGGATCGCGTTCAGCAGCTCGTAGGCCTTGTTCCGCTGCTCCAGAAGCCTGCCCCCGGGCAGGATGAGGTCGTTGATGCTCTGGTAGCCGCCGAGTGCGGTCTGGATGGCATGCTGGGCCGGCACGTTGGCGCACAGGCGCATGTTGGCCAGCAGGTTGATGCCTTCGAGATAGTCCGCGGCGTCGTGCTTGGGACCCGAAATGGCCATCCAGCCGGCCCGGTATCCGCACACCCGGTAGGCCTTGGACAGCCCGCTGAAGGTCAGGCAGAGGACGTCGTCGCCGGTGAGGCTCGCCATGTTCACGTGGACGGCGTCCTCGTAGAGGATCTTCTCGTAGATCTCGTCGGCGAAGAGGACCAGGCCGTGCTTCTCGGCGAGGGCAACGATCTTCTTGAGCGTCTCCTCCGGATACACGGCACCGGTGGGGTTGTTGGGGTTGATGACCACGATGCCCTTGGTCCGCGGGGTGATCTTCGCTTCGAGGTCTTCGAGATCGGGCTGCCAGCCGGAGTCCTCGTCGCAGAGGTAGTGCACCGGCCTGCCGCCGGCCAGGGCCACGGAGGCCGTCCACAAGGGGTAGTCCGGGGTGGGGATGAGGACCTCGTCGCCGGCATCGAGCAGCGCCATGAGCGACATGGTGATGAGTTCGCTGACGCCGTTGCCCAGGTAGATGTCATCGACGTGGATGTTCTGGATCCCGCGCGTCTGGTAGTACTGCGAGACGGCGGTCCGGGCGGAAAAGATGCCCCGGGAGTCGCTGTACCCCTGGGCATGCGGAAGGTGGCGGATCATGTCCACCAGGATCGCGTCCGGCGCTTCAAACCCGAAAGGGGCCGGGTTTCCGATGTTCAGTTTGAGGATCCGGTGACCCTCCGCCTCCATCTGCTGGGCGGCCTGAAGAATCGGTCCACGGATGTCGTAGAGGACATTATGAAGCTTGGTGGACTGCTTGAATTCTGCCATTCATCAAATATGCCATATAGGGGATGTACTTCCCGTGAGACATGTCTCACAGGCGATTCACGCCGCCACAGGCGCGGAACCCGGCACGGAACCGTCACGGCAAGCGCGACGGCGGCCGGCGGCCCCCTTGCGCGTGCCAAGGTGGGTCCGGCAGCCGCCGTCGTGCGTCAGGAAGTCAAAGCAGCCTTACTTGACCAGCCCCTTGTCCTTGAGCCACGCGGCCGCCGCGTCCTTGGGGTTCTGCTTCTGGCTGCCGCTGACGGCTCGGTTGAGGTTGATCAGGTCCTCGGTGGTGAGGATCTTGGACACCGCGTTGAGGGCTTCCTTCGCCTTGTCCGTCATCTTGGACTTGTTGTAGAGCGGAAGCACCTGCTGGGCGATGAAGTTGTCCTTGGGGTCCTCCAGCACCACCAGGTCGTTGTCCGCGATGGACGGGGTGGTGGTGTAGATGTCGGCGACCTGGACCTGGTCCGAGAGCAGGGCCTTGAGCGTGACAGCCCCGCCGCCGTCGCTGAACGGCTCAAGCTTTTTGGGCTCGCAGCCGTAGTTCTTCTTCAGGCCCGGCAGGCCGTAGGCGCGCTCGGCGAAGGTCGCCGGGGCGCCCACCACCAGCTCGCTGCAGACTTTCGCCAGGTCAGCGATGGACTTCAGCTGGTACTTCTCCGCTGTGGCCTTGGTGACCACCATCGCGTCCTTGTCCTCGGCCTGGGCGGGTTCCAGCACGGCCAGGCCCTCCGGCAGCTTGCCCGGCAACGCCTTGTAGATCTCCTCGGCGGACACCTCCGTGGCATCCTTGTTCACATGCAGGAGCAGGTTGCCGCTGTAGTCCGGGATGACGTCCACCGATCCGTCCTGCACGGCCTTGAAGTAGACCTCGCGCGAACCGATGTTCGGCTTGGTGCTCGCCGTGACGCCGGCACCGTTCAGCGCACCGGCGTACACCTCGGCAATGATCTGGCTCTCCGGGAAATCCGCGGAACCGATGACCAGGGCCGCGCCCGAGCCGGACGTGGCTCCGCCCGTGGCGGGGGACGATGACAGCGGATTGGAGGAGCCTCCGCAGGCGGACAGTGCCATGGCCAGGCCTACACCGGCGGCCAGGCCGCCGAATGCGCGCCTGCCGAGTGCGCGTCTGCCGAGTTCTCGTTGGCGGGTTTCCTTCATGACGTACCTCCTTGAACAACAGTCTCCGCGGTTACGGGGTCTGTGAGATCAACCGCAGCCTGCTGGCTCCGGTTTGGCTGAGCAGAGGCTCCCCGTGACAGGAAGAGCCTCTGGAAAAGAGCAAGGACAAGGTCGACGGCGATCGCCAGCGCCGCGATGAGCAGGGAGCCGCCGAGCATCTGGGGGAAGTCGGAGAGGACAAGCCCGTCGAACAGGTAGCGGCCGAGGCCGCCCAGGTTGATGTAGGCCACCACCGAGACGGTGGCGATCACCTGCAGCACACCGGTCCGGAACCCGCCGAACATCACCGGGAGCGCGTTGGGGAATTCGGCCCGGAAGAGCACCTGGAGTTCCGTCATGCCCATGGCCCGGGCGGCGTCCACGACGTTCCGGTCGACGCTGGAGATCCCGGCATAGGTGCCGGCCAGCAGTGGCGGCACCGTCAGGATCACGAGCGCCCAGATCGGCGGCATGAGCCCGATGCCTGCGAGCAGGACAAAGAGCGTCAGCAGGCCGAGGGTGGGGAGGGCGCGGAGGGCGCCGGCGAGGGCCACCACGGCCACCCGCCCGCGTCCGGTGTGCCCCACGTAGAGGCCGATCGGGACCGCAATGGCGGTGGCGATCAGCATGACCAGGCCGGTGTACTGGACGTGCTCAACCAGCCGGGTCGGGATTCCGGCGCTGCCGGACCAGTGTTCAGGATCCGCAAGCCAGGCGAAGGTATCCGTGATGACGTTGCTCATGCGGAGCCGGTCCCTGCCGGTGCCGCAGCCCCGGCCGGTTCTGTGGTCCCGGCACGGCGGGCCGTCGCAGCCCGGCCGGCTTTGTCCGGGCCTGCCCCCGTTCCGGTTGCGGCCCGGGTCCATGGGGTGAGCAGACGCTCCAGCAGCACCAGCACGGCATCCATCAGCAACGCCAGGACGAGGATGGCGATAATGCCCACGATGACCTCGGTGACGAAGTCGCGCTGCAGGCCGGAGGTGAAGAGCATCCCGAGGTTCCCGATGCCCAGCAGCGCGGCGACGCTCACGAGCGAGATGTTGCTGACCGAGACCACCCGCAGCCCGGCAAAGAGCACGGGCAGGGAGAGCGGCAGGTCGATCTGGAGGAAGCGGGCGGCGGGCTTGAAGCCCATGGCCACGGCTGCCTGGCGGAGGTCTTCGTCCACGGAGTCGAAGGCATCCAGCGCGGCGCGGACCAGCAGCGCGACGGCGTAGATGGTCAGGGCCACCACGACGTTGACGGGGTCCAGGATCCTGGTCTGGAGGATGGAGGGCAGGATGATGAAGAGTGCCAGCGAAGGGATCGTGTAGAGCAGCGATGAGGCCGTCACCACTATGGAGCGCAGGGCTCGGTTCTGCCGGGCGAACTGGGCCAGCGGAATCGAGATCAGTAGCCCGAAGATCATCGGCAGCACGGCGAGGACGAGGTGCTGGCCGGCGAGGCTGTAGACCTGCCCGCTGTTGGCCAGGAACCATTCCATCAGAGCGCGCCCTGCCGGACCCGGCGGTCCGATTCGATCACGGCGAGTACTTCGTCGGCCTTGATGACGCCGGCCACCCTGCCGTCCGTGTCCACGGCTACGCCGAGACCAGAGGGCGAGGACAGTGCGGCGTCCAGCGCCCGCCGGAGGGTGTCGCCCTTGTGGAACAGGGACCCGCCGGGGACCATTTCGGCGCCCTTGCCGGGTCCGGCCCAGCCCAGGGGGCGCAGGCCGTCGTCGACCACGAGCCGCCATTCGTCCGAGGAGCTTCCGTCGTGCCGGAGCTCGCCGGGGGTCAGGGTGCTGGCCGGGTGGATGGTGACGCCGTCGGAAGGGCTGAACCCGAGGTGCCGGAAGCCGCGGTCCCGGCCCACGAACGACGCAACGAAGTCGTTCGCCGGGGCCCGCAGGATTTCCTCGGGCGTGGCGTATTGCGCCAGTTTGCCGCCGATGCCGAACACCGCCACCTTGTCGCCGAGGACGGTGGCCTCGTCGATGTCATGCGTGACGAAGACGATGGTCTTCGCCAGGTCGCGCTGGAGCCGGAGGAGCTCCTGCTGGAGTTCATCGCGCACCACCGGGTCCACGGCGCTGAAGGGCTCGTCCATGAGGAGCACGGGAGGGTCGGCCGCCAGGGCCCGGGCCACCCCGACGCGCTGCTGCTGGCCGCCGGACAGCTGGGAGGGAAAGCGTTTGCCCAGCACGGAGGCCAGCCCGACGACGTCGAGCAGTTCCTGGGCGCGCTTCCGCGCATCGGCCTTGGACACCCCGTTGAGCCGGGGGACGGTGGCGATGTTGTCCAGGACGGAACGGTGTGGCATCAGCCCGGAGGACTGCATGACGTAGCCCATGGACCGCCGCAGCTTCGCCGCCGGCACCGAGGTGACATCCTCCCCGCCCACCGTGATGATCCCGGACGTCGGCTCGACCATCCGGTTGATCATCCGCAGCGACGTGGTCTTCCCGCAGCCGGAGGGTCCGACCAAGACCGTGATGGCGCCCTTGTCGATGGACATGGTGAGCTTTTCCACGGCAGCCTGACCGCCCTGGTACTGCTTGGTGACGCTCTGGAACTCGATCATGGCTTCAGCCATTTCCGGGCTTACCTAACTGTTGGCGGCAATATCGGACGGTCCAGCGAACTGATCATATGCACGCTGATTTTTGGCTGTAAAGCGGTAAAACCCAGCGTAGCCAGCGGTACTGACAATTCGATAGAAATAGTCAGCGGCACCGAGGCTACCGTAAGGCTTCGGATCCGCGGGGGTTTCGGATGGGTGCCGCGCCGGAATGCCCTTCCGGCGCGGCCCTGGTGCTTCTCCGTGCCCGGTCAGCGCCCGGTCAGTGCACGGTCAGCGCCCCCGGCGGCGGCCGCCGCCGCCCTTGCCGCCCTTGCCGCTCTTTCCGTCCTGGCCGCTCTTTCCGCCAATGCCGTTGTTGAGTTCGGCTTTTTCGTGCTGATACCGCTCGGCGGCGCGCTGGCTCTGGCCGGCCGCCGCGATCTTCTGGTGCCACTCCCGCGCATAGGCCCTGCGCGCGGCAGCGTCGTGCCGGCGGGCCAGGGCCGAGAGCTCGCGCTGGAGTTTCAGGTAGCGGCCCACCGCCGGTCATCGAGGGTGCCGTCCGCGAGCGCGGCCTGTACAGCGCAGCCGGGTTCGCTGTTGTGGGCACAGTCGGAAAAGCGGCACTGGCCAAAGAGCTCTTCCAGGTCGCCGAAGATTTCCTCCATCCCGTCGTCGGCGTCGAACAGCCCGAAGCCGCGCACTCCCGGGGTGTCCATCAATACCGCGCCGCCCTGCAGCGGCACGAGTTCCCGGGATGTGGTGGTGTGCCTGCCCTTGCCGTCGCCGGTCCGGACTTCCCCGGTTTCCTGCGCGTCGAAGCCGGCGAGTGCGTTGATGAGCGTGGACTTCCCGGCCCCCGACGGCCCCAGCAGCACCAGGGTCCCGCCGGCGGGCAGGTGGGCCAGGAGTTCGTCAAGCCCGTCGCCGTGTTCGGCCGAGGTGGTCACGACGTCGACGCCGGCGGCCTGCAGCACCACCTGCCCGACGACGTCGTCCGCCACCTCCGAGAGGTCCGCCTTCGTGATGATCACGAGCGGCATGGCTCCGGAGTCCCAGGCCGCGACGAGGGTGCGCTCGAGCCGGTTGTGCGTGAGCGGCCGGTCCACCGGAACGACGACGCCCACGATGTCCATGTTGGCGCCGAGCACCTGCGCTTCCGAGGACGCCTCGAAGGCACGCTTGCGGCTCAGTTCCGAGTGGCGCGGCAGGACCCCCACGATGGCGGGCTCCCCCGCATTATTGACGCCGAGCCAGACCCAGTCACCGGTGGCGGGAAGGTCCCCGGCGCGGGGGTAGGGCAGGTGGGCAGTACCCTCCCCGACGGCGACGAGGACGCGGTTGCGGTCCACGCGGATGACCGGCCCGGGCCGGCTCCGCCCGGAACGGGGTTGGCCGCGAAGCGGTCCGCGACGGCAGGGGTGTAGCCGTAGCGGAATGGACCTGCTGAAAGGATGCCGGTTTGGCTGGCGCCCGGGGCGCCTGGACGTGCAGAAGAAGTAGTCAACGAAAACCCTTTGATGGGGCCCCGGTGCACGTGCCGCGCTGCGGGTTGTTGAGGAACCGGGCAGCTGTTGAGGGCTAGGAGGTGCGAAAAGCCGGGGCAGGAATAATGACGTGGCCGTTTGCGCGCGTTGCGCGCAGGTCAATTGCAGTCATCGTCTCCACCTCCCCCGCTCTTGCTACCGGTCTCGCCGGTGCGCCCGGCGGCGTTCCCAGAATAACCCTGCCCGCCCAAGCCTGGCTAGGGAAATCCTCAGGAAAGTCTGCCGTCCAGCGGCCGTTCCCGGTAGAGCCGGAGCGCAACGTCCACGAGCGAGACCTTGTTCAGGCCCTCCAGCTCCGCCAGCGGGATCCAGGCCGCATGGGTGGTGCTGCCGTCCACCTCGTGCCGAAGCTCCCCGCCGGTGATCGTCGCCTCGTAGACGAGCCGCAAGGACTGGAAGTCCCGTTCGCCGCCGTCGATCCGGATCTCGGCGGGCCAGTGCCCGACGTCGACCCCCAGCATGGTGCCGATCTCCGCGCGGTAGCCGGTTTCCTCATAGACCTCCCGGCGGCACCCGTCCACCGGATGCTCGGCCAAGTCCAGGCCGCCGCCCGGCAGGGTCCAGCCTTCCTTGCCGCCCTGTTTCCAGTACGCCAGCAGGATGGCGTCATCACGCACAATGACGGCGTAGGCGGCCGGGCGGGTATCGAAATTCAGGCTCATCCCTCCAGCGTAGTGTCCCGGCGCCGGACCCGGCCGGAGCCCTTCGACGGGCCGCACGGCGCCGGACGGGTTCAGCCGTTTTCGGCCACGAGCCGGAGCACACCGAAGACAGGCTCCTGGTCCAGGACTCGGACATCGCTGATCCCCGCCGCGGCGAGCGCCGAGCGGAACGATTCCTGCAGCCGCGGCACATTCATGCCCAGTCCGCTGCCCAGGATCACCGGCCCGTCAAGGCCGAGCTGCCGGAGGGCCTGCTCGGCAAGCCCTGCCAGATCACGTCCTGCCTGGTCCACGAGTTCCTGGCTCGTGGCGTGGCCGGCATTGGCGGCATCGACCACGAGCCGTGCCCGCTGCGCCCAATACCGGCGGCCCGTTTCCGCGGAGTGGAAGAGCGCGATCAGCTTGTTCGGGTCATCCACCCCGCAGGATGCCAGCAGGGCGGTGGTCAACGCGTCGGGCTCCAGCCCCTGGTTCATCCGGCGCAGGCTGTGGCGGACAGCCTCACGGCCCAGCCAGTAGCCGCTGCCCTCGTCCCCCAGCAGATAGCCCCAGCCGCCGGCGCGGGCCTCCGCGCCCGCACCGTTCCGGCCCCAGGCCGCCGAGCCGGTGCCGGCAATGACGGCAACACCGGTGCTGGCGCCTCCCGCAGCCAGCAACAGGCGGGAGTCGTGGACCACGGTGATTCGGGCGCCGGGCACGTGCGGTGCGATCAGGGCGGCGAGCGCCGCGGCGTCGTCGTCGGTGTCGATGCCTCCGGCCCCGGCGTAGACCTGGGCCACGGCGCCGCCGCCGATCCTGCCGAAGAGTTCCGCGAGGTGGCGTGCTGCCTCCTCGCGGCTGACGTTCTGCACGTTCGAACTGCCCACCGACTCGTCCGCCACGGCGCGGCCGGCTTCGAACCGGACCCCGCGTGTCTTGGTGCCGCCGATATCGAGGCCGATGACGGCGCCGCCCGCGCCGTTCCCGGCCGCGTCCCCGGCTGCGGCGATGGAGTTTGAGGACGAAGGAGCAGAATCCGCCGCCCGCGGGATGTCAGTATTAGTCACCAGAACAGCCTACTGAATCGTCTCCAGGAGTGAGCCATGCCGCACAACCTCTTCGGTACCCGCATCATTGCCGCCCCCATGGCCGGCGGAACCTCCACGCCGGCCTTCGTGCAGGCCGTCCACGAGGCCGGCGGGCTTGGCTTCCTGGCCGCAGGATACAAGACCGTGGCGGCGATGCAGGCGGAGATCCGCACCACCCGGGCGTCCGGGGCCAGGTTTGGGATGAACGTCTTCGTCCCCGACCCTGCCCAGTTGCGGCCGTCCCCGGCCCTGGTGACGCAGCTTGAGGGGTACCGCTCCCGGCTCGAGGCAGACGCCCGCCGGTACGGGGCCGAGCTCCCGCCGCTTCGGCTCGATGACGACGACGCCTGGCAGGGAAAGATCGACGCGCTGCTGGCGGATCCGGTGGAGCTGGTCAGTTTCGCGTTCGGGCTCCCGGGTCCCGATGTGGTGCGCGCCCTCCGGCGGGCCGGCTCCGCGGTCATCGCCACCGTCACCACGCCGGCGGAGGCGCTGGCCGGCGCGGACCAGGGCGTGGATGCACTGGTGGTCCAGCACGCGAGCGCCGGCGCCCATAGCGCTGCCTTCCAGAAGGCCGGCGGAGGCAGCGGCGGCCAGACACTCAGTCAGCAGCGCACGACGGCGGAGCTGGTCACCCAGGTGCGGTCCGCCGTCGGGCTCCCCCTGATCGCCGCCGGGAGCGTAATGGACCGGGACGGGCTCGCGGCCGTGCTGGCTGCCGGAGCAGAGGCAGCGCAGCTGGGCACTGCGTTGCTCCGCTCGGACGAAAGCGGCGCCCGGCAATTGCACAAGGACGCTCTCGCCAGCCCGCATTTCACGGGGACCCGGCTCACGTCCGCTTTCACCGGCCGGAAGGCTCGGGCGCTGGTCAATGAGTTCGTCCGCGACCACACCGACGCCCCCGAGCTGTATCCGGCCGTCCATCACCTCACAGCCCCGCTGCGTGCGGCCGCGGCGGCCGCCGGGGACCCGGAGCGGCTCAACCTCTGGGCCGGCACCGGCTGGCAGCAGGCGAGGCCGGGACCGGTCGCGGGCATCCTGGCCGGGCTGCTTGACCGCGACTGACCGGCCCGGGCCGACGCCGACGTCGCCGGAAACGTGCCGGGATCGCCGTAATTCCCCGGCGATGTCGCGGGCTCCCGGCGAACCCGCGGCAGAAGGGCGGCAGAAGGGCGGAGCGGCTGCAGGGCGGGCACCCGGTGCCTCAGCTGCCCGAGCGCTCCCGCACGAAACCTGCCAGAAGCTCCGGCCCCTCGCTGAGCACGAGTTCGCGGAACAGCCGCACCGGGTCCGGCTCCGCGTCCGCTCCCCCGCGGTGCTGCCGCCAGGCCAGTCCGATCTCGCGGAACGCCAGGCGGGAATCCAGGGCGATCTCCACCCAGCCGAGGTCGCCGGATTCCGCAGCCGGGTGGCGGCCGGGGGCCTGGCCGCCGGGCGGGAGGATACTCACGCCCAGACCGGCCGAGACCAGTCCCCGGGCCGTATGTGTGTCCTGGCTCTCGAAGGCCATCCGGGGCCGGAAGCCCGCTTCCCGGAACAGCGCGTCGGTCAGCGAGCGCATGCCGTAGCCCGGCCCCAGGGCCACGAAGGGCTCCCGCCGGATCTCCTCGAGCCGGGCGCGCCGGCGCATTGCCAGCCGGTGCCGGTGGTGCACCACGAGGCGCAGCGGCTCCCGGTACAGCGAGGCAGAGCCAATCGTCCGGCTTGGCGCCGCGACAGGCGCGGTCAGGGCCACGTCGGCGTCACCCGCGGCGAGTTCAGCCAGGCAGCCGTCCCTCGAGCCCTGGCTCAGGTGGAACGCCGTCTGCGGATGCCGGGCCCGGAAAGCGCTGATGAGCAGCGGCAGCATCGCCTCGCCAAAGGTGTGCTGGAACGTCACCGAGATCCGGCCGCGCACCACCTCGGACTCGTGGCGGACCAGGTCCAGCCCGGCCTGGAACGCGCCCAGCGCCGCCTCGATGTGCGGCATGAGCGCCTTGGCGGCCGGGGTGAGCCGCACCCCGCGGCCGTCGCGGATCAACAGCTCGGCGCCGACAATGGCGCTGGCCCGCGCGATCCCCCGGCTGACCGTCGACTGCGGCAGTCCCAGCACTGCAGCCGCCGCGGTGACGTGCTGGGTGCGCCCGAGCTCTGCCAGCAGCGGCAGCAGCGGCAGCAGCTGCACGAGTTGTTTGTGCTCCACGTCCATGGTCCCGACCTCCGGATTGTTCCACTTCTGACATTGATTATATGCAAATCATGCATTGGAAGCATGCCTTGATGAGGCCTATTCTGGGGAGATGCCACGTTTTCTCCCGCGCCGCAGTTCCACCGCCGCCCGGCCAGGGACGCCGGTCCCGGCCGCCATCGAGGGCGCGGGGTCCGCCGGCGCCGGGACTGCGGCGGGCGCCGGGAACCCGCCCTGGCCAGGACACTCCAAGGGGTCCCGGGCCTACGGAAAAATCCTCGCCGGACTGGCCTTCGCCGGCGTCGCGACCTTCGCCCAGCTGTACTCCACTCAGGCGGTCCTGCCCATCCTCGCGGCAGACCTCCAGATCACGGCGGCCGAGGCCGCGCTGACCATCTCGCTTGCCACCGTGGGGCTCGCGGTGACCGTGCTCCCGTGGTCCTTCCTGGCGGACCGCATCGGCCGGGTCCGCGCCATGGCGTGGGGCATTTCGGCCGCCACCGTGCTGGGGCTCCTGGTCCCGCTGGCCTCAAGTTTCCCGATGCTGCTGGGCCTGCGGATGCTCGAGGGGATGGCGCTCGGCGGGATCCCGGCCATCGCAATCGCCTACCTCAACGAGGAGGTCAACAAGGCCCACGCCGCCCTCGCCGCCGGCAGCTACGTCGCCGGCACCACCCTGGGCGGACTGGCCGGGCGCCTCGTGGCCGGCCCCGTCGGTGAACTGTGGGGCTGGCGGGCCGCCGCCCTGGCCGTCTCCGTGCTTGCCACGGTGGCCGCGGTCCTGTTCCTGGTCCTGGTGCCGAAGGCCCGGGGATTCACGGCCGCGGCGGCCAGCGGCTTCCGCGGTGCGGTCCGCACGCTGGCCGGCCACGGGCGGAACCCACGGCTGCTGGCACTCTACGTCCAGGCGTTCCTGCTGATGGGCGGGTTCGTGGCCGTCTACAACTACCTCGGCTTCCGGCTCTCGGGCGAACCCTTCAGCCTGCCCGCCACGGCCATCAGCCTCATCTTCCTGGCCTACCTCTCCGGGACGGTCTCCGCCCGCTGGTCCGCGGGCCTGACCCTCCGGTTCGGCCGGCGCAACGTCCTGCTCGCGGGCACGGCCCTCATGGTGTGCGGGCTGGCACTGACCCTCACACAGCTGCTGCCGCTCATCCTGCTGGGGCTGCTGGTCTTCACCGGCGGGTTCTTCGCGGCGCACAGCATCGGCGCAGGCTGGACCGGAGTGATCGCCACAACCGGCCGCGCCCAGGCCGCCTCGCTCTACAACCTCGCGTACTACCTCGGCTCCAGCATCATCGGGTGGGCCGGCGGGCTGGTCTTCCAGTCGTTCGGCTGGACCGCTTTGGCCCTGACCGTCATCGGGCTGGCAGGCACGACGGCGGTGATCACCGCCGTCGTGCACTCCTCCCCCGTGAACCCGGCAGCCGTGCACCCGGCAGGCGGGGCGCCGCCGGCAACTGTCAGCGGGTAGCCTCGATGGCCTGCACGAGGTCGGCCACCACGTCCGAGGGATCTTCCAGCCCCACGGAAACGCGCAGCAGGCCCGCGTGCGGCTTGGCGTCGGCGGCCACCGGACGGTGTGTCAGCCCCGCCGGGTGCTGGATGAGGGTGTCGATGCCGCCCAGGGAGACGGCGTGCGTGATCATCCTGACGGCGGACGGAATCCGCTCGGCATGCCCGGCCGTAGCCACCTCGAAGGCCAGGAGCGAACCGGGGCCGGCCATCTGCGTCCCCACCAGGCCCTGCGGATCGCACTCCGGCAGTCCCGGGTAGAAGACCCGCCCCACCAGCCCGTGCTCCGCCAGCGCGACGGCGACCTTCTGGGCGCTGGCCTGCTGGGCGCGCACGCGGACCGGCAGCGTCGCCAGCCCGCGGTGCAGCAGGTAGGCCGGCCAGGGCGTCAGGATGCCGCCGGTCACGGCCCGGATCTGGCGCAGCCTCGTGGTCCACTCGGGCGCCGCGGCAACCACTCCGCCCATCGCGTCGCCGTGCCCGCCGAGGAACTTGGTGGCGCTGTGCAGCACCATGGCGGCGCCGTGCCTGAAGGGCTGCTGGAGGACCGGGCTCGCAAAAGTGTTGTCGACCAAGAGCGGCACGCCGTCCGCCGCAGCGGCCACCCGGGCGATGTCCACGAGTTCCAGGCTGGGATTGGCCGGCGTCTCCAGGATCACCAGGCCGGTGTCCGGGCGGAGGGCGGCATGGACGCCCGCCGGGGTGGTAAACGTGACCTCGTTGCCCAGCACGCCCGAGGCGAGGAGGTAGTCGCTGCCGCCGTACAGCGGCCGCACCGCCACAACGTGCTTTTTGCCGGTGGCCACCACGGCGAGCAGCACGGCGCTCAGCGCCGCCATGCCGGTCGCGAACGCCACCGCCTCCGGGGTGTCCTCCAGCAGCGCGACGCCCTCCTCGAAGCGGGCCACCGTGGGATTCCAGAGGCGCTGGTAGACGGTGCTCTGGCCCTCCGTGTGGGTGCCGCCGGTGGCCATGTGCTCATAGGCCAGGCCGCCGTCGTGCACCGAGGGAAGGGGTGCCGTGGTGGACAGATCGATGGGCACCGCGTGGACGCCCAGTTCCGTGAGGCCGTTCCGGCCGGCGTGGACCGCCAGCGAGTCTTGAGAAAGCACTTTGCTCCTTATGAATATTCACCATTGAATGCGGCAAGTATCTGGCAATAATTCGGGCTTTTATAGGGCCTGCGAATGGAAGTGCCGGAATGTGCCGTTTATGATGAACTGACAACACTTCAAGGAGGATCCGTGAGTAGCAGCGCGAAGAATATTCGGCCGGGAGCGGGTGCCGGCGAGCCGCTGGACGCGATCGACGAGCGCCTGCTTGCTGCCCTGGTGGCGGATGCCCGCATTTCCAACAAGCAGCTGGCTGAACTCGTGGGCATCGCACCGTCGACGGCCTTGATGCGCACCCGAGCCCTCTCGGAGCGCGGGATAGTCCTGGGTTTCGAAGCCCAGTTGAGCCTGTCCGCCATCGGGCGCTCGGTGCAGGCGCTCATTGCCGTCCGGCTCAGGGCCCACGACCGCGAGCAGATCGACCGGTTCACCGCCAGGGTGCCCAAGCTCCCGGCCGTGCTTTCAACCTTCCACACCTCGGGCTCGGTGGACTACCTGCTGCACATCGCCGTGGCCACCACCGAGGATCTGCGCGACTGGGTGCTGGACAACCTGGCCACCGATCCGGTGGTGGGCCACACCGAGACCACCCTGGTGTTCGACCACATCCAGGGCAATCACGGGCCGCTGCCGGATTAGCGCGGAAGCCCGCGGCCGTCAGGCGCGGCGCGGCGGAGCGCCGCGCGCAGGGTGATCAGCGCGAGGGCACCCGCCGCGATCGAGCACAGCACCACGAAGCCGGCCACGGCCGCCTGCAGGCCGACCACTCCGGCCGCGAGCCCCAGCCCGACGACCGGGATGGCGCTGCCCAGATACGTGATGACGTAGAGGGTGCTGATGACCTGGGCGTGGCGTGGCGCCTCCACTTTTCCGGCGACGTCGTTGAAGACCGTCCGGAAGGACACGCCCTGGCCGACGCCGGCGGTAATGCTCGCCATGATCAGCAGCCAGGGGCTGCTCCAGGCGGCGGCCGCGGCGATCAGCAGCACGGACACGGCCAGCATGCCGAGCCCCACCGGAACCACAAAGCGTCCGCGCACGGCCAGCAGCTGGCTCAGCGCCGACGAGCCCAGCGTCAGTCCCGCCAGCAGGCCGATCAGCGGCCGCGAGTCGGCGTGGACGATCTGGGCAAAGTAGCCGGGCGCAAGAGAGAGGCAGAAGCCGAAGACGGTGAAGCTCAGGAAACCCACCGAAGAGGCCAGCCAGAAGGCGCCGCGGGCCTCGCTGGACACGGACGGCCGGCGCGGCGCCAGGACACTCAGCGGCTGCGGGCCGGTGGCCGAGCTGATGGCCGGGCGGGCCTTGAGCACGTACAGCGGCACCAGCAGCGCCGCCAGGGCCAGGGAATGCAGGTAGTACGGGGTGGACGTGGGGCCGGGCAGGAGCGAGAGCACCCCGCCGATCGCCGGGCCGGCGGCGACTCCTCCGGCGGATGCCAGGAGGGTGAACCGCGAGGCCCAATCGGGACGGCTGGGCAGCAGCTCGCGCAGGGCGGCGGAACTGGCGCCGGTGGCCAGCGCCACCGCGACGCCCTGCAGCGCCCGGCCGGCGGAGAGCAGGAACAGGCTGTCCGCCGTGGCGAAGACGGCACCCCCGGCGAGACCGACGAGCACCGCCAGGACGAGGGCGGCCCGGCGCCCGATGTGGTCCGACCAGTGCCCGGCGAGTACAAGAGTGGCCACCAGCGCCAGGACGTAGGCGGAGAACGCAACCGTGACGTCCAGGGCGGTAATGCCGAGCTTGGCCTGCAGCAACGGATACAGCGGCGTGGCGAGATTCGCGCCGACCAGCAGCGTGAAGATCACGACGCCGGCCATCACCAGCCGTGCCGTGACGGAAGCATCCCAGCCCCAGCGGTCAGCCGTGGCCGGGCGCATGCGGAGTTCGCTGAAGACAGTCATGTCCGTGCCCTTGCGTGAAACCGGACCGCACAGCGCCCGTGGTGTGGGGTGCTGCCGGTCCGGAAGAAGTTTGATACCTAAAGAATGCGGCATTCATGATCCAACCGGCCAATTTCTGTGCCAAAATTGATCAAAACCGTCAATCACAGGCCACCGAAGTGAACCGGAGTGATGATTTGAACAGTCTGGACCCGACCGACCTGAAAATCCTGCTGGAACTGATCCGGGATCCCCGGATCCAGATCGGCGAGCTCAGTGAAGCCCTGGGCATCGCGCGGAACACCGCGCAGTCGCGGGTGCGGCGGATGCAGCGTTCCGGTTTGCTGCACGACGGCGGCCGCGAGATCGACCTCGAGGCGGTGGGCTACGACGTCGTCGCGTTCGTGACGATCGAGGTGACCCACCGTGAACTCGACGGCGTCGTGGGCGCCCTGCGCCTGATCGCGCAGGTCCTTGAAGTGCACGAGATCTCCGGGCGGGGCGATGTCTGGTGCCGTGTCGTGGCCACCGACACACACAACCTCCAGGCCGCCCTGCGGTCCATCCTCAGGATCAAGGGCGTGATCCGGACAGAAACGGTGCTGGCCCTCCACACCCACATCCCGTACCGGACGGAGCCGCTCATCAGCCGCCTTGCCCAGGGCAGCTCGCTGGCCCCCGGCCGCGCCACGTGACACGCCGCGCAGGGCGGGCCAGCGCGTTCGGCAGCCCTTGCCGCCCAACTGCGCCGCGAGACAGGATAATTGGCCCGTGACTATTATCGATAACGCCGTCTACGTTGACGGCGTCCGCAGTGCCGAGCCGCAGAGCCTCGAGCAGACCTTCGAGACCCTGACCCGGCACGGCGGCATGGCCTGGATCGGCCTCTACCGGCCCACCAAGGGTGAAATGGCTGCCGTCGCCGCGGAATTCGGCCTCCACGCGCTCGCCGTGGAGGACGCGATCTCGGCCCACCAGCGCCCCAAGCTGGAGCGCTACGAGGACAACCTCTTCACCGTGCTGCGCCCGGCCCGGTACCTCGACGAGACCGAGACTGTGGAGTTCGGCGAGCTGCACGTTTTTACCGGTAGGAACTTCGTGGTCACCGTCCGGCATGCGGAGACCGGAAGCGTGGCGCAGGTGCGGCGGCGGCTGGAACAACGGCCGGAACTCCTGGCCCACGGCCCCGAGGCGGTGCTGTATGCGCTCTTGGACCAGGTGGTGGATGACTACGTCCCCGTGGTGGCCGGCCTGGAGAATGACATCGACGAAATCGAGGACCAGCTCTTCAGCGGTGACCCCAGGGTGTCCCGCCGGATCTACGAGCTGGCCCGGGAGGTCATCCAGTTCCAGCGCGCCATCCATCCGCTTCCTGCCATGATGCAGCTGTTGCGGCGCGGCTTCGAGAAGTACTCGGTCAACACCGAACTGCAGCACAACCTCCGCGATGTGGAAGACCACGTGGAGCGGCTGATCTCCCGCGCCGATTCCTTCCGGGACCTGCTGCAGAACGCACTCACGCTGGACGGAACGCTGACCGCCAACCGGCAGAACGAGGTCAGTGTGGAACAAAACGAGCAGGTCAAGAAGATCTCGTCCTGGGCCGCGATTTTCTTCGCGCCCTCCTTCGTGGCCGGCGTGTACGGGATGAACTTCGACAACATGCCGGAACTGCACTGGACGTTCGGCTACCCGATGGCGATCGGGCTCATGGCCGGCACCGCGGCCCTGATGTACGCCATCTTCAAGCGCAAGGGCTGGCTCTGACCGGCCTTACCAGGACGAGCGCCGGTTCCGCGCCTGGGCCAGCAAGCGGGTAAACGCCAGGATAAAAAGGGCCTCGATCAGGACCATGAGTCCGAGCCACCACCACTGTCCCTGCTCGACGAAGACGACCGCCCCGATCACCACCAGCACGGTCCCGAGGCACAGGGCATAGACGGCAAAGCCGATGGCCACCTTCGCGCTCCGCACGCCCGTCCGGAAGCCGAAGCCCTGGGGTTCGCCGCCGGGGTAGCCTGCGACGCGGTCGGAACCCGCGGGCTTGAGTCGGTCGAACTCTTCCCAGGGGTCGCGGTCCTGATCCTGCTCGGTCATGTTCCCATTATCCCGCGGATCCGTCCGTCCGGGGCTGGCTAGGCGGCGCGCACATCGATTTCACCGGGGACGGCGCCATCGCTGCCGAAGACGAGTTGCCGGTTGGCGATCTTCTCGCTGAAGAAGCGGTCGTGGCTGACCACCACCACGGCCCCTGGGAAGTGAACCAGCGCCCGTTCCATGACCTGGGTGCTGGACATGTCCAGGTGGTTGGTCGGCTCGTCCAGCAGCAGCACCGAAGCTCCGGACAGCAGGCACTGCGCCATGGCCACACGCGCTTTCTGCCCGCCGGAGAGGTTCCCGATCTTCTGCTTGAGGTCGGCCTCGGAGAACTGGAACATCGCGAGGAACCTGTTGACGGACTTCTTCGTGGCGCTGAAGGCCAGGCTGTCCGGCAGCGCGTTGACCGCATGGGACACGGTGTCGGCGTCGTCGAGCTCCTCAAGCATCCGGTTGTAGGAGACAAAACCCGGCCCCTTGGCCCAGGCCACCTCGCCGGCGTCGGCCTGCTCCTCGCCCGTGAGCACCTTCAGCAGCGTGGACTTGCCGCTGCCGTTGGAGCCGAGGACCACGATCCGGTTGCCCCGGCGGATCTCAAAGCTCAGGTCCTCGAACAGCACCTTTCCGCCGTAGGACTTGCCCAGCCCTTCCACCCGGCAGAGCACATCCTTCACATGCAGGCCGCCGTAGATCTCCGTGACGATCTGGTCCACGGGCCGCGGCGTGCGGGACTTCTTGATCTTGGCCAGCTGGTTCCCCAGCCCGCGGCTGGCGGCCTTGGCAGCTTCGCGGCGGTCGGCTATGCCCTCGGCCTCAAAGGCCAGCAGCTCGGACTCGTGCACGAACTGCGACTCGAGCGTCTTGAGGCGGAACTGCTTCTGCACCACATACTCGGCAAAGTTGCCCGGGTACTCATGCAGATGGAAGTTCTCCACCTCGATGATTCGGGTGACCACAGCGTCGAGGAACTTCCGGTCGTGCGAGACGATGATCGCGGCGCCCTTGAAGTCCCGGAACCAGCTTTCGAGCCATTCGACGCCGGCCACGTCCAGGAAGTTGGTCGGCTCGTCGAGCAGCAGCACATTCGGGCCTTCGAGCAGGATCTTGGCCAGGGCGGCCCGGTTCCGCCAGCCGCCGGACAGCTCGTCGATCGCGCAGCCCCGGTGGGCCTCGTCGAAGCCGAGGGTGGTGAGCACGGCGTCGATGCGCCGCGGGTAGTCCCAGCCGTCGAGGCGTTCCATGTCCTCGAACAGCTCCGCCTGGCGCTGGACCAGCCGGTCCAGCTCGGCGCCGGCGCGGTCTGCGGCGATGGACACGTCGATGGACGCCAGTTCCGCTTCGACGGCCTTGATCTCGACGAACAGTCCGTCGAGCACTTCCAGGATGGTGGCTTCGCCGTTGAGTTCGGAGAACTGGGAGAAGTAGCCCACCTTGGTGCCCGGCTCCAGCGTGACCGTGCCGGTGTCCGGCGTCACCTGATCGAGGACCAGCTTGAGGATGGTGGTTTTGCCCGAGCCGTTCTTGCCGATCAGGCCCACCCTGTCCCCAGCCTCGAGGCGGAAGAACGCCTCGCGCAGGATCTGGGTGTTGTCAAAGCGGACGCTGACGTCTTGCAGCCGGATCAGGCTCATTGGCTGTCCTCTCGAGGGTGTTCCTGGGGCGCCAAAGGGAAAGCCCTCCAAGCCGGCGGATAGGCCGGCCAGAGAGCCGCGCTTGTGGAGCATGTGACGGATTCCTCCGGTATTCACTCCATTTTAGTTCACGCTGTGGCCCCGGCTGTCCGCGCCGCCGTCACAGGGCGGGGACCCCGCGAGGTTCCGCCCCTGGGCCCGGGAGCCGAGTGCGGGGTCATAACGCATCCCCGGAGTCATGGACACAGGGAAGGCCCGCTCCTATCCTTATGCCCTGGGGAACGGCTCTCACGAGTCACGTCGGACACGGCAATCACTTTGGTCTCGTTGATAACAAGGAGTGCCCCATGGCCCGCCAATTATCCGCCACCGTACCTCTGCTCCTGGCCGCGATGATGCTGTTGACATCGTGCGGCCCGCAGGGCGGCACGACGCCGCCCCCCGCAGAAACCGCCTCCAGCGCTCCCGGGACCGCATCCCCCAGCGACACAGCCAGCGCAACTTCGACCCCGACGGCGACGCCGGGCACCCTGGCCCCGGAGCCTCCCCCGACAACGTTGAAGGCGGCCACCCCCGCGACCGCCGAGGAACTGGCGGCCTACCGGGACGCGCTCTACTGCCCGACCGGGGGGCCGGAAGGCTGCCACAGTTACGAGAGCATGGCGGGCTACTTCGACCATTTGCTCGGGATAGTCGCCCCGATGTTCGACGAGCGGTACGGCACGGTCAGCCGCCCGGCGGCCTTTTACTATGTGGCAGCGGGGGTCACGGGCCCCACGGCCTGCCTCAAGGACGACGGCACCCCGGACCCGTACAGCAGCGCGGACTACTCGTATTGCCTGACGGACCGGGCGATCTACACCGGCCAGGACGCGCTATGGGCCCTTTACAAGGGAGTCGGCTACGCGGCTCCCGCCGTGGCATATGCCCACGAATGGGGGCACCATATCCAGAACATCATGAAGGTGCCCGAGCCGGAGACGCCCGAGGAAAATGCCCTGCTCGAAAAGCAGGCTGATTGCATCGCCGGCGCCTGGGTGCAGCACGCTGCACAGTCCGGGAACCTCAAGTACCCCGCGGATCTAGGCGATCTGAATGCCCTGATGGCCGCCGTCGCTCCCCCGGATCCGGGCGAGGAGCCGACCCCGGTGCAGGAACGGATCGATGCGCTCCAGCTCGGGTACACCAGCGGCCTGCCGGGCTGCAACTCGTTCTTCCCGGAGACGCCCGTCTACGCGGGATAGCCGGCTCCGGCCGGGTAACCTGCCGGCTACCTGGTTAGTACGACTCGAATGTCAGGTCCGGGCTGCCGGCCAGCACGTCAGTCTCGGCGCCGGTGAGCTTGTTATTGACCGAGTCGATGAGGAAGTCCGGGCCGCCGGCGGCCAGGTTCGGGTTCGGCACGTAGGTCAACTCGACCTTCAGCACACCCTTCATCACCCCTTCAGCGTCCCCCTTCTCGGTCAGGGAAACCGGGACCACAACGTCGTAGTCAAAGGCGATCCGGTTGGGAACCGACAGGTCCATGGTGGCTTCCTGGGCGCCCCCGGCCTGCTGCATGGCTCCGGTGTCGCCGTCGATCTCCTGGATGAACAGGCAGTGGGTCTCCGGGGCGGCGGCGCAGGCGGGCGAGGCCTTGACGGCATCCTTGCTGTCCGGTCCGGGCAGGGCAAACACGGCCCAGTTGCCGAACGTGGAAACGTCGCCGTCCTTGCCAGCGGCAATCAGCTTGGCTTTGAGGTTGTCGCTGAAGCGGTTGTCCCAGAGCTTGGCTGTGTTGGCGTGTGAGCCACCGTCCTCGATCCAAAGGCCGGAGAGGCTGTATTTGTTGGTCACCAGCTCGGTAATGAAGTTTTGCGCCAGTACAGATTGGATGGCGGCGGGGTCGTTCACGTCGAAGCCGCCCTCGGGCTGGGCGTACGGAACCGCCTCGGGCCCGGCCGGTGGCGGCGTGGGCTCCGGCGTCGGAGCGGATGTTGCTTCTGCTGCTTCTGTTGGTGCTGCTTCTGCTGCTTCTGTTGGTGCTGCGGCGGTGGTTCCGGCCGGCTGCGGTGCAGCGGCCGGAGCCACGCAGGCAGAGAGCGAGAGCGCCCCGGCGAGGGCTGCTGCCGCGACGAGGCGGCGCGTGGTGAATTCCACCATGAAAGGCATTCCTGACTGTAGATGAGACCTGCAGTGCGGGCCCGCCACTTCGGCCGCACGAAACGGCGCAGAGGTTCCCCGTCCGCACTCTAACATCCTGCGGAACCTGCGCCCGTCTGGCCGCGGGCCAGATGCAACGGCTAGGCTCCTGGCATGGGCTACGGGAGGATCAACCAGCAGGGGCGTGCCGTCCGGGTAGCGGGCGCAGGGCTCATGATCATTACGGCCTACGCCCTCACCGGCACACTCCAGATCCTGGTGTGGAATCCGCTGGCTGCCGTGCCGGGCGCAACACTGGACGAAATCCATGCCGGTCTCCACGGAGCTAACGAATCCCTGGCCGCACCCGTAGTGATTGCATGGGCAATCAGCGGAATGGTGCTGGCGGCTCTCGTGCTAATCCGTGCGCTGACGCAATCTGGTTCTCGGGTGAAGGATGGTCTCGTTCTCGATCTCCTGCTTCTTGTGCTTGCAGCGCCGTCACATTGGTTCGCCGCGTTCCCGGCAGGAATGGGCCTTGCCGATGCGTTCGCAACGAGAGGGGGCGATCACACGCCGTGGGGCATGGTGCTCTACGGCGTCAGCGCGGTTGCCCTTGCGGCGCTCGTAGCGATGGCGACGATAAAGTCAGGCAAAGCCCCTCGAGCGTAGACGGCCGCATCCCTGCAGCGTGCAGCACGACGAGGCGGGCACTACCCCTCGGTGGCGGGAACTGCGAGACTGGTTGGCGGTGAGAGTGAGGCCGGATTATGACGGATGTACATCAGGTGAAGGTAGGCCGTGTCTACGTCGAGCGGGTGCGCGGGGACGGGACCCGGGTGTTGGTGGACCGCATCTGGCCGCGGGGGCTAAGCAAGGAAAAGGCAGACCTTGATGAGTGGTGTAAGACAGTGGCCCCTTCCACGGAGCTGCGTAAGTGGTACGCCCACGATCCGGAGCGCTTCGAGGAATTCGGCCGCCGGTACCGCAGGGAGCTCGAAGAGCCGGAGCGTGCCGAGACTCTCGGGCACCTCCGCGCACTGGCACGGAAGACAAACCTGACGCTGCTGACCGCAACCAAGGATGCCGGCATCAGCGAAGCCGTGGTGTTGGCCGATTTGATCCGGGGCTAGCGCGGGGTACGCCGATCAGCTGCGCACGCCGCCGACGTCGGCGTCGTCGTCGTCACGGACCTCACTGAGTTGTTGCACGGGTGAAGCGCGGACAGTCGAAACTCTCCGCCGGGCCGACGGGCCGACGGGCCGACGGGCCGACGGCTCCCTTCTGGCCAAGCCGGAGGAAGCGGGCAAGAATGGGAAAATGGACTAGACAGCTAAGGTCGCATCGTCCGTCATCTTCGTCACCGAGCTTGATCGCTCGGTGGACTTTTATGGAGCGGTATTCGATTGTAAAGTCGCCCTCCGGGAAGAAGGCAGGGCGCTCCTGCTGGCTCCTGACGGCTTCCAAGTCTACCTGATAGCCAAAGGGTCCCGCGAACCTCACCCCACGGGCGGCATCGGGGATCGGTACCTGATGTGGGCCACCGACAGCGTCGAAGCGCTGGATCATTTCGCGCAGCTGCTCAAGGATCTTGGCCGCTACACCTATACGCATTCCGCCGGGGAGGTAACTTTCGTTGAGGGAGGGGACCCGGATGGCCTCCGCGTGGTGATAGCGCACCCCAGTCCGCTGCAGCGGCCCCGTTCTGTCCTGGACGCGCGCCTCTACAGCTGATGGCGCCCCTCAGCCAAGGGGAACCGGACATACTGCCTTCAGTAGCCGGCGAACTCCTCCGTGCGGATGTCGTCGTCGTCCACGCCCGCAGCATTGAGGAGGCTGCGCATGGCCCTGACCAGGGCGGCCGGGCCGCAAAGGTAGTAGATCGGAGCGAGGTCCTGGGACGCGAGCTGGCGATGGTCACGGAAAACGTCGCCAAATGGCTGTACGAGTCCGTCGGCCAGGGAGCAGGCAACCGAGCTACGCGATTCTTCGACGCCGAGCGGCAACTCAGCTCGCAAACGGCGGGCACCGGGCCGCTGGGCACCCGGCTTACACAGAAGACCGCCCGCCTGGCTGCCGACCAGGACAAGTGGCGTTTTCATCCCAACCAGTTGGTCATCGTCGACGAGGCCTCCATGGTTTCCACCCTTCAGTTGTCGGCGTTGGTGCAGCAAGCCCGGGATGCCGTGGCCGAGGTGCTCCTAGTCGGCGATCCCGGACAGCTGGACGCCATCGACGCTGGCGGAGTACTCGGGTGGCTGGACCGGCAGGGCAAGACGGTGCGGCTGAGTACAATATGGCGGTTCGAGCAGGCGTGGGAGCAGGAGGCTTCACTGAAGCTCCGTGCCGGGGACTTTGCGGCCATAGACGGCTATGAGCGGTACCGCCGCATTCAACACGGCTCGTGCCTCGACATGGTGGACCACGCCTACCAAAGCTGGCAGTCGCACATCCGCGACGGCAAGTCGTCCATTCTCATCGCTGCCGATAACGACACCGTCAACATGCTCAACCAGCGAGCTCAGGCCGACCGGGTCATCCAAGGTTCCGTGGACGCCGAACACACGGTACCACTCAGTGACGGCTCGCGGGCCGGCATCGGAGATACCGTCATTGCCCGCCGCAATGACCGCCACATCACGGATAGCAGCGGCGATTTCATACGGAACGGAACAATGCTCGACGTCGTCCGTACCGGCAGGGGCGACGGCTCGCTGACCGCGGTCCGCCGGGACACCGGCGCCACAGTGATGCTGAATCGCGACTATGTTGAGGCCTCAGTTGAGCTGGGATATGCGACGACGGCCCACCGGTCGCAGGGCATCACCGTGGACACGGGACACACTGTGGTCACGCAGGGACGGCTCACGCGCGAGCTGCTTTACGTCAGCATGACCCGGGGACGCGCGGGAAACTACGCGTATGTTAGCGAAAACGATCCGATGGACGACGAGCCCCTGGATCCCGCGTTGCAAGCGTCGTGGCGACAGATCCTGGGTGAGGTCCTTGCCGCGGAAGGCGCCGAACGCACCGCCCACGAAGTCCGCGACGCCGAGCAGTCGAAGGCGGACAGCCTGGAGCAGCGCAGCACTGAATACGACTACCTCGCACAAATCGCAGCAGCCGAGGACCTGGCGACGTTCCTTGATAGTAATGCGCCCGGCAGGACCCCCGAGCTTCAGGAATCACCCGCATGGGGCGCGGCCGTCGCAGCGTGGCGCCGATCCCTTGAAGTCAGCCGTCCCAGCACACAACGGCTGGTGCTCGGCGCCCTGGAAACGAACGCAGGCGCGCGAGATATGGCGACCGCGATCCATGCCCGACTCCGGCATTTCGTTTCGAGGATGCCCGCCGGCGGAGTCGATTCGATGGCCGAGCCCATTCGTACTGCCCGACCCGACCTCGATGACATGATCAACCAGGTGCGGGACCGGCTCCTTCAGAGGATGGACCACGTCACCGAAGCGGCAATGATGCAGGACACTGAATGGAAGCGGAATCTCCTGGACGCCCTGGGCCCAGCCACCCGTCCAGAGGACGCGACCAGCCTCATTCGCCGTGTCGCCATCTACAGGGACAGGTGGGGCATCGACGATTCAACCCTTCCCCTGGGACCGCTCCCGGCATCCTACGAATGGAACACCTGGAGCAGCGAGCAATCATCGACCAACTCATTGATCAAGCCGCTCTCGCGTCCGACGGCCAGCGGCAAGCTCCAAAGTGGATCGACGGTCCGGTTACTTGGGAAGACAGCCTTATCGATGTCGGCTGGCAACTCTAAGCTGGTCGAGTAGTGAATCCATGAACACCAACCCAGCCCTGAAACCGAAGCTTGCGACACCCGCGTTGATCCTTGGCAGCGTGGTCGTCTCCAGTTGCGTCTTCTACCTTCTCGGATCCGTCGCCGCCAACGGGCATCCCTCATTGATCCTGGGGCTTGCGGCTTTGGCGTCCTGCCTTCTTGCGGCAGTAATCGGCGCGATTTGGTTCGCCCGAGTCCGCCGGCGTCGTGAATGGACGGCGGCAGCAATCGCGAAGTGGACTGACTTCGACGAGGCGAAGCGAACTCACCGCACAACAGCAGAGATTACCGTGTTGAGCGTCGATGCCCTCGAACCCACGGGCTCGTGGATCACGATCTGGTGGAACCGTTTTGATCATGTTCAGCGCGCTTGGATAGAAGCTCTCCGTGAGCCAATCTGGCCCGGTTCCGTACTCCTGATTTCACCTGACCCTGTCCAGGTCAGGCCTGGTGCCCCATGGCCAGCAACGTACTACATCCGGGCAGCGGACTGCCTGGCTTGGGCTCCATCCGGCAAATAGCTGCCGCCAGCGAATTAACTCGCGGCGGAGCACGACCGCGAACGCGACTGGCACTGTCAGCGGGACGGCCGCCTGGGCCCCCAGCCTAGGTCATGCCCGAGCTCAGAGCCAGCACCTGTGAGCGTGCAGGAAGCCGCCCTCGCCCGCATTTCCGCCTGCGTAAGGCGCCGACTGACGGCCCCCAGCACCGATAGAAGCCCGCCCCGAATCAAACAATGGAGCGGGGCTTTCGTCGTTCTGGCCCGATAGAGCACAACTGCTGGGGCGGCGAGCCCCTCCGGCGAAGGTATATCGCATCCTGACGACTCAGGAATGTCAGGCCTGGCCTCCTTGCGGGGGCAGTTCCGCATATCGTGCCCGTGGTAGGTGCAGTTTGGTGCCCTGTAACAAATGGCCCCTCCTAAAGCCCAGGAACTACATCCCAGGCTGCGACAGCGTCCTTCTCGCTTTGGTTTCAGGTCATACAGGAACACAAGTCCCACGCGCTCGTTGCAGACCCCAATTATCTGGATATCAGCCGCTCCGACGACGTGGTCTTCATCCACATAACTCTCAACCAAGGCCGATCCGTGGAACAGAAAAAGAACTTGTACCGGACTATAGCCAACCGTTTGCATACCCGCCTCGACATGCGCCGTGAAGACGTATTCATCGGCCTTATCGAAGTGGCCAAGGAGAATTGGTCCTTCGGGAACGGTGAGGCCCAATACGCTCGGTGATCACACGCTCTGCAGTGGCGTCGGGTGGCAGGAATTGGCGTCAGTTTCCGGGCTGAAGAGTCCACTTGGAGGCTGGAAATCCTACAGGACGTTGCCGTGCCCCCGAGCCGGCATCCTGGCGACATGGCTCGCCCCAGGCGGCTACGAGGCCCGGTTAAATGCTGAACTGCCACATCTGCTACGGCAAGGGAAAGCTGGGCCGCGTCCTCCGATGAACCAAGACAACAGTGGTGTCGCCGGCGAAAGGCCGTGAGTTTGATGCTGGGCACATGCCCCAGGGAGGGCAAACGTCGCTGCGCGTCCGGGCGGACCTATTGACGACAACCTCCGCACACGTTTTCGACCGGCACGGCCCGGAGGCGGCTGCGACGCCGATGGGCTGCGGGAGGAGACCGCCCTGACAGCTGTCCCGGATTATCTACGCGCGGCCCGGGGAGCAGCTCAGACGCTGCCGACAGACTCGGCCACCAGCCGGTGGCCCTCTGTCGTGGGACGGAGGCCGTCGCTGAACAGGCCCGGCGGTCGGCCAGGACGTCCCGGGGGTCGAGGAAGTCCCGGAAGGTCCGCTGGCACCAGGACCGCATGCTCTCCCGCAGGTCCAGGATCTCGCCCAGTTGGAAGCCGGGACCACGGTGCCCGCCAGTTCGGGGACATCACGACCACGCGTCGGCCTTGAAGTTCCATGGCATCGCAGAAGGACTCCAGCCGGGCGATAACGTCCTGGCCCACTCGTGCTCCGCCACGTCCGTCGGCGTGGAGCAGGTCATTGATGCCGGCCGCCACCAGGACCGTGTCGGCGCGGCGGGCGGACACCTCGGCCTCGGCGGCGTCCAGGATCTCGAGCATGGTGGCGCCGAGCCAGGAGAGGTTGAAGGACCGGTTGTTTTCCTCGTGCTGGCTATGTGTCGCGATGCGACCCGGGCGGCCCAGCCGCCGTCCAGGGTGCAGCGCCCATGGCGATACTGTCGTCGATCAGGGCCATGCGTTCGGCCACGTCCAGAGGGTCGGCGGAGACGTAGCACCAGGCTTGTCCGGGGGCTCCTGTGGGCACACGGCGGCGGGCGTAGGCTTCGACCTCGTATGCGTCGGCTGCGGCCAGCTCGTCGGGGGTTAGAGCCAGCAGCCCGCCGGATACTGTGTCACCTTCACGCCGGACGAGGCCGAGGTGAACGTTCTTGCCGCTCTTGGCAATCACATTCAGGTCGGTGATGACGACCTCGGTGGTTCCGTGCCCGATTAGGGAGTTCTTGACCATATTGACCCGGGTGCCGAACATAGACTGCTGCACCGTCTCATCCAACAGGGTGCCGAACGAGAAGCCCTAGCTCGGTCGGGTCAGAGGTTGCAGTGGGTTCCGGGTGGGCCACAGCGGTGCTCCCTGGGCAGAATTTTCGTCACTTGGATGCGCGCCGCGGGCGAACGGAAGCCTTACCGATCCGACAAACTTAGCAGCGCCGTCGTCCTCTGGGAGCGCCCCATCTGACGGCCTCACTGAATCCCGGGCGAAAAGTTATCCTCGTCATCCACTCAATCGAAAGTTCAGCCATGATAAGCCGTCAGCGTTTCGCTGTTTCCGGTGGCGTGCCACCGGACACAGCGAAACGCTGTCGGCCCGCCTTATTGTCGGCCGAAGTAGAAGTGGATTTTGCCGAGGTTCAAGTGGATTTTAATAGCCGTAAGTTCGCCGCGTGCGTTCGCTGCTGGCGGTCAGCATCCCCACACGGAGGAAGACGCGGCCAGTTCCATGCCGCTGACACCTTGTTCTTTTCTTTCGCGGGCAAGCTCGCCCGGCAGCGAGTAGCGCGGCGCGGCGGCGGCCGAACGCGCGGCGTGAGTGACGATCGAGTCAGTGAGCGACTTGACCATGTCCAGCCGCGGGTACTCTGCGTGGATGCGTTGCTCCTGTGACATGACGACGTCGGCCTTGTGGCCAAAGTCGATCCCGATCCCCTCCGTTGTCAGGTAGGCGAGAAGCCCTCGACGCTCCGCGATGCCCGGTGAACAGTGCAAGGCGATCGCTTCCCAGACCCGGTCAACGTCCCCCGCCGCCACGCCATTCTGAGTCAAGACTTCGGCTGCCAGATCGGCGCCTTCCACCTCAAACCGCTGCTGGCCAGGTGCTTTGGTCCCGGTACCCAGGTCGTGCATGACACAGGCGGCGAAGAGAAGGTCCCGGTCATATGCCGCATCGTTCAGTGCGCCCTCGTGCCTCGCGAGAAGTACAGCAAACAGGAAGCTCCGAATGCTGTGATTGGCTACCGAGGGACTCTCCGATGCCTGTACTACAGCGAATGCCGCGCGGGCGACCGGGGTGGCCGGCAGGTCGATTGAAGATGTCATGTCCCCTACGCTAACGATTGGCCGCCTGAATTAAAATGGCAGAAATGACAGATATCAACCATATACTGCCATTCCGCGCGTTCCCTTCTCCTGGGATATGTATCCAATGTTGGAGATCTGCCGGAACCGGTGCCACTGCGCAACGCCTTCGCCTTCTCGTTCTCCAACGGCAAAACGACTGAGCTATCCATTGAGCAAGGTCCCGAGCGTCCTGGTGGCCACTTCGACGCGTGAAGGCCTTCTACTGCTCCGTATGTTCATGCAGGACAAAGGAAACATTGACGAACTTCGATATATCTGCGAAACTCTAAATATTGATGCATATCAATATTTAGAGCCCTCGGGGCCTTTTGAGAGGACATTTCCGTGAACTATATTCCGCCCGAGGAATGGCTGAAGCTGCAGCACCAAGAGCGTGAACATCTCGTCAAGCAGCTACGCGGGGAGCGGGCCGCCAGCTCCGGGGCAGGCTGGGACATCCGGGATGGCCTGAGGGTTCTGAGGACTTGGCGCTTTCTAACCCTCCGGGAATTCTGGCGCACCTCGTCAACAACCGAAAATCAGGCCTGCTGCTGACGCCCGCGTGGGATTCGTCGCGGAAAGATCGCCGGCCAGCGCGCCTCAGCAGGACACGCTTCGGCTGGTACCGCGCGGAAATTCCGCTCGTCAGGGAGGTGTCTCTGGCCAAGCAGGTCCCTGACCATGCTTGGATAGGAGCATGTCTGTTTCTCCGACGGTCGCTGTCTGCGGCCCCGCTTCGTGGAACCACCTCATCGTCCTTGACCACCTCCCGGAGCCTGTCCCGCACATGCAGTTCGCGCGGCGCTCCTGGCAGACTGTCGGGGGCACCTCGGCGGGCAAGGCTCTGCACCTTGCGGATCTCGGCATCGGAGTGCGCTTATGCTCGCCTCTTGGGACGGACGGCGATGGCAAGCGGGTCCGCCGCGCCCTCATCGCCGCCGGCGTTACCGTCGAAACGATTGCATCTGACCGCACCGAGCGCCACGTCAACCTCATGGCCGAGAGCGGCCGGGTATCCCTTTATGTTTCGACCCCTTCCACGCCGCCGGAAGATGAGCTCGAAGCTGCCGCGGCGGTGATGGCGGCAGCGGATCTAACCGTGATTGACCTGAGCGAACTCGGCGTGCTCCTGCTGGAACGCGGAAAAGTCCGACAGTCACCGCTGTGGGTGGATCTTCACGACTACGACGGATCGTCGGCGTTCCATGAGCCATTCCTGCGTGCGGCCGACGCCGTGTTCATGAATGACGACCGGACGGACGATCCCTGGGAGCTCATGCGCTCCTGCCTAGAGCGGGGCCCTCGCCTGGCAGTGTGCACACGCGGGGCGGCAGGGGCGAGCGCGCTCGAAGCGGACGGGACGCAGCATGAGGTTGACGCAGTTCCCGCCAACGTGGTGGACACGAACGGTGCCGGCGATGCGTTCATGGCCGATTTCCTGGCTGCGACCCTGCGCGGCGCGCCGGTTGCTCGTGCCCTCCAGGCAGCTGCGGCGCAGGCCCGCATCGCGATTGAGAGTGAGCATCTGCACCCGGTGCTCGGGCGTTGATTCCGCCCCAGCGTTGCAGGGCGTTCCTCGCCCCACTAACCCGTGAACCACCTACCCGCAGATGAGAACCACCATATTACGAATGTTGCTCTTTCTTCGGTGGTCTCTGGTTCTCAGCGCGCGCGGTTGGAGGCGCTCTCGAAGTCCCGGACGGCGTCTCACAGGGAGGTGGAGTGCCGATGTCTTACGAGGGGCCTTCGAGTGGGTGGATCGCCCGGGTTGTCGAGGTGAGCCGGCGACGGTGCGGTCCTGGCGGGTCAGGCTCGCCGAGGACGGTCTGGCCCGCCTGGGCCAGATGCGTGACGGTCGGGGCCGCAAGCTGTGTTCATTCCGCAGTCGAAGATCGATGAGGTCATTCATCTGACGCTGAATTCCAGGCCCGAACGGCAGACGCTCTGGCCTGTGCGGACCAAACACCTGGCCGCGCACCAACCGCCTCAAACCCGGTAAATACAGGCCATTGCGACGCTCGGCAAAACCTTAGCGTCACAAGCCACCTCAGGCATGGTGCGCGGCGAAATGGCTGCTTCATTTCAACAGGGCTCCGGTGTGTGTCAATGGCCAATAGTTTGCGCCCATGGACGGCCAGCAAAAATGCGCCGACGCCGGGACAGGATTTACAACCGGCCCGTGGCACCACGGGCAAGAAACTCATGAAGCTCCTCGCCGCCGCCAGCGTCAGATTGACCGCAGCTGCCCCCGTATCCGGAACCAAGATTGGGTTTCCCGGTCTTGACATTGACACCCCCGGGGCAGCCCGGAAGATCGCCCGCGCTGCGGGTTGGGTGCGATCCGAAGCCACCCCACCAGCGCCGCCGTCTCGGCCTCAGCAGCCCAATCCCAGGAAACTTCGAAAAACCACAGGATCCGGAACCACATCAGTGCGGCGTAGCAGTAGGACCGCATTGTGCAGACACTTAGGTCAGCAACGGCCAGGTACGAGAGGAATCACCGAGTGGGTTTTCCTCCGGATCGGATTTTTCGCTCGACGCGGTCACCATGATCGGCAGCACCGGTAGAACATCGACAGACCGTTCCACTGCTTCTCGGGGCCCCGATCTTGCCGGACCGGAGCTCGAATGACTCGTCGACCTGCAGCCGAGGTAGTACGTCTGCCCCAGGCGCGGCAATCTTCCCCTTTCTTCGGCATTGCGGAGCAGGCAGAGAACACGTTACTGTACGAACGTTCGCATATGTAGTAGGAGAGGTGTTATGAGCGTGCCTGGCTGGATGGTTCCCGTAGCGATGCGGTTGTTGGACGCAGTAAGCCCTTACATCGCTGCCCGCCTAGCGTCAGTGCTGTTTTGGCATCTTGGCAGGCCATCTTCCGTCCGAGCCGTAGAACGAGAGGTCCACGAGTCCGCCGCCGTGGAGCAGGTGGTGTTCGGCCGCACTGCAGTGACGGTATACACCTGGGGCACCGGTAACTCGGTTGTTCTGCTTGTGCACGGTTGGCGGAGCCGGGCGTCCCGGTTCAGTCATCTTGTGAAGGCACTGGTGAGCCGTGGTCACATGATCGTTTCGTTTGACGCTCCCGGCCACGGGGCGTCTGGGAAGGGACCTTCCAACGTAGTCGAATGGGCAGGCATCATTCGGGAACTGGAAGCACGCTATGGTCATTTCGACGCGGTTGTCGGGCATTCATTCGGCGTTCTTGCCGCTTTCCACGCGGTGCGGATGGGGGTCACCACGGGCCGAATGGTAACAATCGCTGGTGTGCATAGTCTTGAGCACCTCGTGACGTCCTTTACCGGAGTGATCCGGTTGCCGGCGCGGGCCCGTGAGCGCTTCCGAGACCGGATCAATCAGCTGGTGTTTGTCGACAGCGCCTTCGAGTGGGGGCAGATTGTGTCCCAGCTTGAGTCAGACGGCAGCTGGATGCCTCTTCTCGTGGTTCACGATTCCTCGGATCCTGTAGTCGGCATCGATCAGGCTGGTCTCATTGCCGAGGGCCACGCTTATTCCGCTTCGGTGATGTACACCGATGGGCTCGGTCACAACCGCCTGCTGGCCGATCGATGTGTCGTGGATGCCGTCACCGAATTCGTTTCAACGCAAGTCGAGTCGCGAGTCCAAAACCCTGTACAACAGGAAAATGGAGTCTCGAACAGGCCGCCCCGGATCACGGAGGAGCCCGGCGTCGACGGCGCGTACTTAGGCGGTGCTGTCCGGTGTACTGACACTGGGAAGAAACCAAGGCCGTGAAAGTAGCACGTTGTTTAGTTGACGGGAAAGTATGGACGGCTGTAGAGCTCGGTGCGATTCCTTCATCGACGAGGCGGGCGCTGCGTGCAGGACTTGTCTGCCTCGGTTGCGGAGCTACTGTGGAGCTCCAGCGAGGACGCAATATCGGGCCTGCCAGGTTTTGTGCTGAACATGATCCGACCTGCCCTGCAGTGGCGTCTACGGCGAGCGTTTTCCGATTTCTGCAATAAGGACGCACTTCCACCATGCCCTCCTAGGGCCAGAAATACTTGACACAGTCACTCAGCCCAATCCGGCGAACACCAAGGAAGCGATACATTGAAAGAAGACCCCATGAACACCCACTATGACGTTGTAGTCCTCGGCGCCGGCCCTGGAGGCTACGTCGCTGCAATCCGCGCCGCACAACTGGGTAAACGTGTTGCCGTGATCGAAAAGCAGTACTGGGGAGGCGTCTGCCTGAACGTCGGCTGCATCCCGTCCAAAGCACTACTACGTAACGCGGAACTGGCGCACATCTTCACCCATCAAGCCCAACAGTTCGGCATCTCCGGCCAAGCCCTCTTCGACTACGGCGCTGCCTACGATCGCAGCCGGCAAGTTGCAGACGGCCGGGTCAAAGGCGTTCACTTCCTAATGAAGAAGAACGCGATCAGCGAGATTGACGGCCACGGCACCTTCACCGATCCCCACACCATCGAAGTAGCCCTCACCACCGGCGGCACCCGCAAGGTCACCTTCGACGATGCCATCATCGCCACGGGATCCACTGCCCGTCTCGTGCCAGGCGTCGAGCTCAGCGAGAACGTCGTCACCTACGAGACACAAATCCTCACCCGAAAACTACCAAATTCCATCGTGATCATCGGTGCCGGCGCCATCGGTATGGAATTCGCCTATGTCCTGGCAAATTATGGTGTGCAGGTCACCATAATCGAATACTTAGACCGAGCCCTCCCCAACGAGGACATCGAAGTGTCGAAGGAGATCGCCCGACAGTACAAGAAACTCGGCATCAGCCTCCTCACATCAACCAAAGTCGAGACGGTCACCGACGATGAAACCTCGGTCACCGTGACCTACTCGGCGCCGACCGGCGAACGGTCGCGCATCCGCACGGATAAGGTCCTCATGTCGGTGGGCTTCGCACCCCGCACCACCGGATATGGGCTAGAGAACACCGGCGTAGAACTCACTCAGCGCGGTGCTATCGCAATCGACGACTACATGCGCACGTCTGTCCCCCACCTCTACGCCATCGGGGACGTCACTGAAAAGCTCCAGCTCGCACACGTGGCCGAAGCTCAAGGTGTCATAGCCGCCGAAACAATCGCCGGCGCCGAAACCTTTCCCATTGGCGACTACCGCATGATGCCCCGAACTACCTTCAGCCAACCGCAGGTCGCTTCCTTCGGCCTTACCGAACAGCAGGCTCGCGACGAAGGCTATGACGTCATCATCGCCAAGTTCCCCTTTACCGCCAATGGCAAAGCGCAAGGTATCGGAGACCGACCGGGTTCATCAAACTCATCGCTGACACAAGGCACGGAGAACTCCTCGGAGCCCACCTCATTGGCGCCGACGTCGCGGAGCTCCTCCCTGAACTCACCCTCGCCCAGAAATGGGATCTCACCGCAACCGAACTCGCACGGAATGTCCACGCTCACCCCACGCTGGGCGAAGCACTCCAAGAAGGATTCCACGGACTCACCGGGCACATGATCAACCTCTAGAACCACATCGAATACTCCCGGCTGGCTGGCGCACTACGTCTACTTGCCGAAGAACTGAACTTTGGCGAAATACCCATGAACTGGGGAGACCATCTCATTAACGGTGTATCCGGCAGTTTCCTTTAGTAGTTCTCAGCTGCCGGGAATCGGTCGCCGAAGGTGATGGCGAAGGCGTTCAAAGCGGGCTTCCAACGCACGGCCCATCGGGTTCTGCCGGCACCGGCCGGATCGAGTGACCGGGTGACCAGATACATGAACTTTTGAATCGCCCCGGGTTTGCTTGACTCGGGCCACAACAAAAACGGGCTGTTGCCTGGCAAATCGGACCACTCTAACGCCCGCACTCAACATACCAACGTGACAGCGAGGTTCACGATGACAGCTACAGGCTGTAGGGAATTCACCGCAGCACGATTCCTCCTTTGTTTCCAGCAGCAGGGACATGTCCGCCACCACGTCTCCCGTGGTGTGGAAAGGCAGCACATGGGCCATGAGCCAGCGCGAATAGCCGGAGGCCACGGTGAGCACACGAGGTGAATGCATGGCATCGTGCCCCGGTGGGAATGATTCGCTCGGTGGGAGACAATAGGTCCCACTGGATCATTTCCCTGGGATCGAAGCTGCGGTGATTTGAGAGATCCGGGCCCTAATTTCGGCTGTCTTGGCGCGAAAGACCGAACGTCCGCCCGTGTAGCCAACCGACTGGCGATTTCGCGCACACACAGGCCCCCAGCCATACGCAATCGCCGGATCTCAGCCCGTTCACCGACGTCAATCATCGTCCGAATCCTCTCAGTCGCTCACCGCTCAGCTCCGGCTGGATCATCACATTATTAACTGTCAAAGTTTCGCGGTTAGCTGGCGGAGGCTTTATGTTCCCGGGGTGCATCCCTTCGGGCCTGGGCGACCTCGATCCGTGGGGTGGCTCTCGCCTGGCGAATCGACGAGGCCAGCCAGTTGCTGGAAGAAAATGACGCATCCATAGCGGAGATTGCCTTGACCGTTGGGTTCGCGACACCAGTGACTTTTTCGCCAGCGATTCCGGGCGGTCACAGGTGTGGCGCCGTTTGCATATCGCAGGGCGTTTCAATTGCGAAACTAGGCTCCCGCCCGCTTACCCCCAGTGTTGATGCGGGCGCCGGCCGTTCAGGCCGTGTTCGTAGGCGAAGATGACGGCGTGCACGCGGTCGCGCAGCCCGAGTTTCATCAGGATACGGCCCACATGGGTCTTCACCGTGGATTCGGCCACGAACATGCGTTCCCCGATCTCCGTGTTAGTAAGTCCTCCGGCGATGGCGGAGAGGATTTCGCGTTCCCTCGGGGTCAGGGACGCGACAGCTTCATCGCCTCCGGCGGGTGGACCGGCGGGAAGCCGTTGGCTGAAGAGGTCCAGCATCCGGCGGCTGACCCTGGAGGAAATGGCGGCGTCTCCTCCGGCGACAGCCCTGATGGACGCAAGCAACTCAGCTGGTCCCACATCCTTGAGCAGAAAGCCGCTGGCACCGGCCCGGAGCGCCGCGAAGGCATACTCGTCGAGATCGAACGTCGTGAGGACAACGACCCGTGAATGCGGGCACTCCTGGGCGATCAGCTCCGTCGCGGCGATGCCATCCATGCCAGGCATCCGCACATCCATCAGCACCACATCCGGCGCAAAGGTGCGACACATTTCGATTCCCATCCTGCCGTCGGCGGCTTCACCAACGACCTCGATTCCCTCCTGGGCGTCGAGGACCATGCGGAATCCCATGCGGACGAGAATCTGGTCATCGACAAGCAGCACTCGGATCGGTCGCCGGGGTGAGGCAGTTACCGGTTCCATGAGGCTCCCTCCTGCGGGACGAACCGCGCGGTCACGGACCATCCACGGCCTGCCATTGGGCCTGCCTGCATCGTGCCGCCATACAGTGCGACGCGCTCACGCATTCCCACGAGGCCACGTCCGGGGTGGCCTGCCGGAATGACCTCGTGTTGGCCGTCGTCGGTCACCGAGACCGTGATCTCGTCGGCGCTGAACTGCAAGCCGACAACCACCGCCGATGCTTCCCTCGCGTACTTAAGCGCATTGGTGAGCCCCTCTTGGACGACGCGGTAGATTGCCAGCTGGATCCCGGGGTCGGTCGGAGGAACACCGGCTGATCGCAGGGCCACCGGAAGGCCCGTGGAACGGAAAAGTTCCACCAGGGCCGGGACGTCCCCGACGCCGGGCGCTGGCGCTACCGTGCCGGGTGGTTCCCCGGTGGTGCCTACGTTCAGCACTCCGAGCATCCGGCGCATGTCCGCCACCGCGGTGCGGCCCGTCTCGGCCACTTGACGCATGGCCGCGGCGGCGCGGGCAGGATCAGAGGGGGCAATCTCTGCAGAACCATGGGCGAGGGAAATCATCACTGCCAACCCGTGCGAGACGATGTCGTGCATCTCCCGGGCGATCGCGTTCCGCTCCGCGGCTGCGGCGATGCTGGCCAGGTGCTGCCGTTCCCGCACCAGCCGGTCCGCGCGGTCCACGAGGGCGGCGACGTAGCTGCGGCGCGAGCGGACGTTGAAGCCGATCAGTGCCGCGATCACGAGCACCGCGATTGCCTGGCCGGCCTCGCCGGGGTCAACTATTGACCCGGGCAGGAGGACCGCGGCCAGAAGGAGCACGCCGCTGGTCCCCAGCAGAGCAAAGGCTGCGTGCCGGGTCGACCTGTAAACGGCGACGGCGTACAGTGCCATGGCTGTCGCCACCGCTGCGAAGCTCGCCGGCGCCGGGAACGTGATGGGCATGATGCCCGCGGTGCCAGCAAACGAAAGCATCGGAGCCCGCCGGCGGAAAAGCAGGGCAGTTCCGGAAATCACCCCAGCGAGCAACTGGAGAACGAACCCCAGGCCATTCGTCTCGTGAACGATCGCGGTCGCCGCCAGGGCCGGCCCTGCGTACAAGGCAGCGATCAGAAGGTCTGTCATTCGGGGGCGGGAGCCCCATGGGCGTTGCTTGATCGCGCCAGGGGGACCCGGTATAGGCAAAGCCGGTTCCGCCGACGCCACCTTGCCCTTCCCGTCTCCTGCCCCGGTCATGCCCCGGACTCTACCGGTCGTGACGTGCATAAACGTCCTCCGGTCTTCAGTTGGCGGGTCACGGGTAGTGCCGGCGTCGAAGTTCATTGGAGTGCAAGGACCAGGTAGAGGGCTGCAAGGGAAGCTGTAATGGGGGTCATCACCAAGCGTTCAGGTTTGCTGCGGGAGATGCCGTTCATCAGGACGCCGAGCGCGAAGTAAGCCGTCAGCACCCACATGGTGACGGACGTAAAGGATTCGCCTATCAACGGCGGTGCCACGCCGGCCTTGGCCAGCGCGGCATAGGCGAAGAGTGCGTACAGGCCTATGGAGACCGCACTCCCGATTCTGAGGTTGGCCGGGAGGATACGGTGTTGTCCGCCCCACGCCATCTTCCCGAGCGGGGCCCCGGCAATTAGAGCGCCCTGGAAGACGGCCAGGCCTGCCAGAAGCGCGCAGGCGAGTATTGCGGAAAGCTGATCCAACGGCATTACAAACCACTCTCCTGTGCGCTGGCGGGCAATCCATGCCCCTGCTTGTGTCCGGCATATTCGCGAAAGCGGAGCATCATGGCGATCGCCATCAGCGGGATCATTGTTGCATGGCTGAGAGACATCAGTGCCCCGGCTGTCATAACCCCCAGAAGGTAGGGGATCGTTGTCAGGGCTGCGGGAAGAAGCATCGCTGCCGACATTTCCACGATGGCCCGCCACTGGTGGCGCCGGTGGCGCATGTACAGGACCATCGGCACGCTCATGTTGAACGCCATGATGAAGTTCGACAGGACGGGTAGCCGGCCCCACGGGTCGTCGACTCCGGCAAGGGCCACCGCCATCTCGTAGGCAGGGTCCAGCACGAACATTCCCGCGTACATCAACGCAACCATCACACCGAGGTGCCTAAGGAAGTAGACGTATCCCGGCCGGATCTTCGGGGCCTGCGCGGCCCCGCCCAGGGAGGCGGCCGGGCGCTGACGGAAATCGGGGATGTACCGGGTCATTTCATCTGCCCCTCTGCCCGTCGCCGGATGGCGGTTCGAATGACCGCCGGCAGGGCACCGATCAGGATGGCGAACAGCAGGCCGAGCACCATCAGGACAGGAACGCGGGCATAGGTACCACCGGCCGGAAGCTCCAGATGCGCAGTGGGATAGTCGATCATCTTGGCTGCCGACACGGCGGTGGCACGGTCGGTATGCTGCGCCAGATACTCCAGGGCGCCATCGAAGCCGAGCACACCATCAGCGCCGGCAAAGGCATCGACGGGCACGTTGCGGGACGCAGCCCAGTCTCTCAACTGGGGGTTGATGTCCTGGTCCCGGGCAGCGCCGGGGGCGATGATCCTGTCCACCGGAGGTGCCTGTGCTTCCGGGACGGTGAGGAGAACCATCCCGTGTCTGGTGGTGACCGTCTCCGTGGCGGCGACCGGCATAGCCCGGGCGGCAAAGGACATGTTGTAGACCTCGAAAGCGCTGGCGACGTCGGCTTCTCCTACTCCGTTGAAGAGCCCGACGGCGATCGTCGGCCGGAACCACGGGACGAGGGCGTTGAGTCCGACGGGGAGGTCAGAGGCGGCGAAGGACTGGACGGGTATTGATGCTGGCGCGGTGAGCGACCAGTCCGGATAGTTCATCAGGCGGCCGACTCGTACGGCTTCGTCAGCGCCGGCCAGGTCCTCCATGACTTTCAGCGCGCCCGGGATGCCGGACGTGACACCGGCTGTTGTGGTGATCATGCCGTCCTGGACGTATCGCAGGCCTTCCGCCCATTGGACCTGGGGATGGCTCTTCTTCAGAGAACCCAGACGTGACCAGTGTCCTGTTGCTTTGTGCCCGTCGAGGATGCCGGTCACGGCCAGGACGTTCGATCCGTTGCAGACGCCCAGGATGCGGGCCCCGCGGCCTGACTGCTCCACGATCCACTCCCGCATTGCGGTTTCTTCCGGCCCCTCCGGGGCACCGACCGCGGGGACAACGACGACGTCCGGCTGCCGGGCCTTGCCCGATCGAACGTCCTCGAACGTGTACGTCGGCACAATCGCAGGACCTCCGTCAATCGCTGCAGGAGCCGACTGCGCTGCAATCGTGTAGACGGAGAATTCTGGGGAGCTGGCAAACACCTCGTAGGGAGCCAGAACGTCGCTCCCCACGGTGCCAGACGAGCCCATGACAACGGCGACAACGATCTCGCCCGAGGAGGAGGGCCGATTCGCCGGGAATCCCTGCAGGACCTGTTGTGGCGGCGCGACATGGCTTTGCGCATCAGCCACCGCTACGCCGGCAAAAGCCAGCGCAGCCACAGCGGTCAGGGATAATGCCACCGAGAGAGCGGCGTGGAAAAGGCGTCGTGAGCGGGAAGCCATAAGCGGGGTCTCGATTCTGTGAACGTGCGGGCTGCCACCGTGCGTGCGCCCTGCGTTGCTCTTCACGCTACGGATTGCCCGTTTCCCAAACATCGGTCCAGCGGATACTTCCCAGCACGTGCATGTGGTACCGCGGTACTACGCGTGTGCCATTTCGGCTCCGCCGGCTTACGAATGCCGGTGCCCGCCAGGTTGTTGCACGGCGTGGATGCGATGTCACCACCGGCATCCCGTTAGGACAGGCAACTAAAAGCGACGTTTGCCAACGTTGCACCAGCAACGAAATCGACAGTGGCGGTGCTCAAAGGCATCGGCTTAGGCAATCGGGCCGGACTCACCCGGGCGGTCCTTTCGGCGATCAGGGCCGAGGACAGTCGAAGTTTTATCGAGGCCGAGGAAGAGGCGGTGATGGCCATGAACCGACTACGGCAACATTGTAGGGACGGCACCGGCGGGACTAAGGACGGCCGCGGTCCGGATTCGGACGGTACAGTCGACGGTAGCTGGTGGGCGTCATTGAAAGCTCGCGCATGAAATGCAGCCGCATGTTAGTCGAAGTCCCAAGGCCACAGCGGTGGGCAATGGCTTCCACGGTCAGATCACTATTTTCTAGGAGCCTTCGGGCCTCCGCCATCCGTTGTCCCGTTAGCCACCTCAGCGGTGTCACGCCCACTTCCGCCACAAAACGGCGGGCAAACGTGCTGGGTGCCCATCCGGCATGGCCAGCCAAATCTCGAACCGACATAGGCTCGGAGAGGTTCTTCCGAGCCCACACACAAGTCGCTCCGAAGAGTCCAATCGGGGCAGCGACAGGATTCTCGATGAACTGAGCCTGTCCGCCTTCCCTGTGGGGCGCAACTACCATGCGGCGGGCAATTCTGTTGGCAGCCTCGGTTCCGAAATCGTTTCTGACCAGATGGAGGCAAAGATCTATGCCAGCGGCAACACCAGCGCTGGTACTAACTCCGCCCTCATCTACGTAGAGCACGCCGGCCTCGACGGTCGTCGACGGATACATCGCGGCGAGCCGTTCAGCATTCCGCCAGTGAGTTGTGGCCCGCTTCCCATCCAGGAGTCCCGCGGCTGCCAGAGCGAACGCACCCGTGCAGACGGAAATGATTCGCGCTCCACGACGACTGGCCTGGCGCAGCGCATTACTCACCTTCTCCGGAGGGTCGTCCAACGGACTGAAACCCGGAACAACCACAGTGTCAGCAGCGCGAAGTAGGTTGAGTCCATGGGTTACTTGGACGGCGTAGCCCGTCGTCGTGGAAACGAGACCAGGCTCTGCGGCGCACACCTTGAATGAATACCGCTCTCGCTCGTCTAGGTGGCCGAATACCTGGGCGGGTATAGCGAGATCGAATGCCACTACGCCCGGCAATGCCAGAGCCACGACGTTGTGCATGGCCATCACTGTACAGGTGAAAGAGGCGGTCGGCAGAATAGTTTCGATACGCGGCAATTCTGCCCATTCTTTTTCCAGAACTCGGCTGACAGGGTCGTACGTATGGAAATTTTCCCTCTTAGAGCTCCGAGTAACAGCCGACGCGTCGTGGACCTGAGCCACACCATTGCAGAAGGCGTCATCACCTATCCTGGCCTCCCTGCCCCAACGTTTGAGTCCTACCTTTCCCGAGCCGATTCGCCCTCCCGATTCGCCCCTGGAACGGAATTCTCGTTGGATACGATCTCTCTGATCGGCAACACGGGCACCTATTTGGATAGCCCGTTCCATTGCTTCGCAACCGGAGCAGACTTGGCCTCCTTGAACTTGGAGACCCTGGTAGGCCTTCGAGCTGAGGTAATCCATGTTCCAATCAAGTCCGGAAGGGGCATAACTCCTGCCTTGTTTCAGAACAGGGACCTGAAGGGCGCGGCAGTACTCTTCTACACCGGCTGGGATCGCTATTTCGGCACACCGGAGTATGGAGTCGGCGCGCCTTTTCTGACAGAAGACGGTGCCCGGCATCTGGTCCAGGCGGGGGCTGCACTCGTCGGGATCGATTCACTGAACATCGACGACAAGGATTCCAGCGGCGAAAGGCCGGCCCATACACTTTTGCTGGCTGCTGGTATTCACATAGTCGAGCACCTCACCAACCTCGGAAACGTACCCGAGCAAGGGGCACGCTTCACGGCCGCACCTCCAAAAATCGAGAATTTCGGAACGTTCCCAGTCCGAGCCTATGCAGAAATCTGATCTCCCACGTGCGACGGCAAGCCGCTGCTGACTGCGGTGTTTAGCCGTGGCAAACATTGACTCATGAGGGACTTCAGCACGCTAGGACCTAGCCGCAGTGAAGCTGGAGCAATCACGCGAACGGCCCTCTCGTCGGCACACGTGCCGTCGGCCGCCGTGGTGTGGGGGGTGATCATCGGAACAGGGCAGGTCGCTTCACCGCTGGCGGTATGGTGGGTCACTCCGTCCACTGTCTATCCTTTCGGTCTTGCGGATATCGCCTCGGTTTACATCGGTTTTGCTGTAGCGGACGGGCGTACCAAAGTGCTCGTGGTGGAAACCGGCGTTGCCGCCGTCTTTATTGTGGGCGCTGCATCGGCGATCACCGGCCCTGCCTGGATTTTGGTCGCGTGGTTGGCAACACACGGGCTGAAGGACCTGTGGCAGCATCGTACGCAGTTCGTACGCAACACCCGGTGGTGGCCACCTTTCTGCGCCACTGTCGACTTCGTCGCCGCAACAATTCTTGCGGTACTCCTCGTTACGGGAACAGGCTTCCATGCCTGACCGCGAGTCCAGTACGCATCAGCTGCCCTCTATTGGCGAGGAACCCACGCCTTTAGGCTGGGGTGAGATCGTCAATCTGAGTTGCGACATCAGGAGGGCCGGTTTCTGCGCCCGGCTATTGGCCGATGCCCCAGTTGGAGGGGCGGGTGCACGCAAACGTCTAAAAGAGGAAGACCACAGATGAGCAACGACATTGACCACATGGCCGACAATGAAAGCGCCACAGGCCGGCGCCTCGACCGCAGTCAATATAGTCTGGAGTTCTGTGACACTTTTGAGGGACCCGATCTGCACAGCACCAAATGGATTCCGAGCTACCTCCCGCAATGGAGCAATACCGAACGAGCACGGGCCAGGTATCGCCTCGATTCCGGGGTGCTGGCCTTAATGATTGAAGAGGACCAGCCCCCTTGGTCCCCAGAACACAATGGCGGCCTCCGCGTTTCCAACCTTCAAACCGGGGTCTTCTCAGGGCCACTGGGAAGCACCGCAGGCCAGCACAAGTTCACAGAGGGACTAATAGTCTGCGAGGCCCAGACTGAGCAGCGACTGTACACCCCTCACTACGGACTCATTGAAGCCCGCGTTGCTGCCATCGCCGATCCCGCCTGCATGGTGGCGTTGTGGATGATCGGCTTTGAAGACGTCCCGGAACAATCGGCAGAAATATGTATCTTCGAGATCTTCGGCTCCGACATTGGCTCTGACACCGCAATAGCAGGACTCGGAATACATCCGTTCGGCGACCCCCTCTTGCACGATGAGTTCCTGAAAATCCAGTTGGATGCTGACGTAACCGATTTTCACACTTACAGTGCTGATTGGACCCCGGACTGCGTCAACTTCTACTTCGACGACCAGTTCGTTGCCAAAGTCGAGCAGTCGCCGAACTACCCGATGCAGCTCATGCTCAATGTCTACGAGTTCGAGGGCGCACCCCCCTCTCCGTATCCAAAAAAGTTTCTGGTTGACTGGGTCCGCGGCTACCAACAGGCAGACCCGGCTGCGGCACGCGCAAAGCCCGCATCCACGGTAAATGTCTGAAGTTCAGAACCTGAAGTCGGGCCACGCTTTGGCGATCATCCAAACGCTCGAACGCCCGGAAGCGGTCGGCATCAATCCCGAACCGGGCACGAGCAGATGGCAGGTCTGAAACTTTTAGCCACGGGATCGCCCAGGCGCTCTATCTGGGCAAGCTCTTCCACACCGACCTCAACGGCCAGCGCAGCATCAAGTTAGACCAGGACCTGGTGTTCGACCACTGCGACCTGCAGAACGCATTCTCCCTGGTGGACCTGCGTGAAAACGGCGGACCCGACGGCCGGCCCCGCCTACGACTGTCCGCGGCACTTCGACTACAAACCCAGCCGCGCCTAGAACATCGACGGCGCACGGGACTCCCGTCGCCGCCAACATGCAGATCTGCTCTTAAACCCATCCTTCCGGACGAACGGCCTTACGCGAGGCCTTCAGCTCAAAACCCGAACGCCAGACCTGCTACCAGTTGCATCATCCGCCAGCCGTTTCACCAACTAGCCGGGTTAGAACGGCTAGCCCGCGCCTTCCTCGTTCAGACGGGCCAGCAGCAGGGCCTCGGCGACGATCGCGTTCCGGAAATCGCCCAGGTGCAGCGATTCATTAGCGCTGTGGGCGCGGGAATCGGGATCCTCGACGCCAGTAACCAGGATCTGCGCATCCGGGTAGACCTCGGTCAGGTCCGCGATGAACGGGATGGATCCGCCGATCCCCATTTCAACGGCGGGCACGCCCCAAGCCTCCCCCAGAGCCCACATGGCCACGGACGCGGCCTTCGAGCTGGTGTCCGTCAGGAAGGAGTTGCCGCTCCCCCCCGGGGTGAACACGACCTGCGCGCCGAACGGCGCGTGGTCCTCGACGTGCTTGCGGACAGCATCCATGGCGGCTGCTGGGTCCTGTCCGGGGGCAAGGCGGAGGCTGAACTTGGCCCGTGCCCGCGGCAGCAGCGTGTTGGAGGCGACGTCCACGGCCGGGGCGTCAAAGCCGATGATGGACAGTGCCGGTTTGGTCCACATGCGTGAGGCAATGCTCCCGGTCCCGGCGAGCTTCACGCCCTCGAGCACGGAGGCGTCGGCGCGGTACTCCTCCTCAGAGAGGTCCACGGCGACGTCGTCCCGGCTCACCAGGCCCTCGATCGCGACGCTGCCGTGGTCGTCGTGGAGGGTCGCGATCAGCCGGGCCAGCAGGGTCGGAGCGTCGAGTACCGGGCCGCCGAACATGCCCGAATGCACCGCGTGGTCCAGGACTTGGACTTCGATGGTGCCGTCCACCATGCCGCGCAGGCTGGTGGTCAGGGCAGGAATGCCCACCTTCCAGTTACTGGAGTCGGCCACGACGATCACGTCCGCGCGCAGCAACTCGCGGTGCGTCTCCAGGACCTGCCGGAACGTTGGCGAGCCGGCCTCCTCTTCGCCCTCAAAGAAGAATGTCACGCCCAGGCCCAGTTCATCCCCGAGCACGCGCGTTACGGCCGAGTAGGCAGCAATGTGAGCGAGGATGCCGGCCTTGTCGTCCGCGGCACCGCGGCCGAAGAGCCGCCCGTCGCGTTCGACTGCGGTGAAGGGGTCAGTTTCCCACAGCGCCAGGTCACCGGTGGGCTGGACGTCGTGGTGGGCGTACAGCAGAACGGTCGGCTTGCCCTCGGCTGCCGGGCGGCGCGCAACTACGGCGGGCCCGCCTGGCGTCCCGTCCTCCTTGTCGCAGCGGAGAATCCGGACGTCGTCGAAGCCGCTGGCCCGCACGAGGGCGGCGACGGCGTCGGCGCTGCGGTTCAGCGGAGCAGGATCAAAGCTTGGCCAGGCGATGCCCGGGATGGCAACAAGGTCCGTCAGCTGGGCGATCGTTTTGTCGAACGATTCGGCAACGGCCTGGCGGAGGGCCTCGGCATCGATGGTGGTGGTCTGCGGGTTCCCCGCGATGGATGAAGTCATGGCCAACACACTACCCATGACCGATTAAAGTTGCGTGCCAGCGCACATATATGTCACGGCAGAAGATTTGTCGTCAGAGTCACCCGGACTGCTGATCTTTTTGACAACGAGTTCTTGGAGAGCGGGTTCAGGGTTGCTGACGGAAGCTTTGTTGCTGCGAAATCTGAGCTGATCTACGAGATCTCGCCGGGGCGGGGGCCGGTAAGCGGCCGTAAACTTCGCCTGCGGCTTCCTTGGTCTTGGGAAGAACAGGGATGATTGCAGAGTCCTGGCCAGTCGGCCTCGTTAAGACTCGGAACCGGCCCGTTGATAGCACCCAACCCTCGGAAATCGGTACCGCCGAGTTCGGGGACTCTGTCTTTACGAAATTAGCCGGATCATCCGCAGTAAATCGAGACTCAGCCATCGCTCGCTTTGAAGAACTTGAACGCGTGGCCGCAGAGTTGTGCGAACCCATTGGGTACCGGTTTCCGCCCTTACCTCAAGCGGAGGACGACATTGATGGCGACTATATCGAAACCATTGCGACCCAGACTCGAACAGCGCTCAAGCTGGAGTCGCAGGACCTCATTCTCAACCTGACTAGGCCGATGGAACGCCGTGGCATAGTTGTGACCGTGAATTCGTGAAGGGCATGACGGCGCGTCACGAGCTTCTAAGCGACTTCAGCGACCAGTCATTGCCTTGGCTGATGGTTCGCCCCATAGCTGGGCCTCCGGAGCGGGGTAGTCCTAACCCTCGCACTCGATGCAGTACGAGGGGCCGTCCTTTTCGCGCGCGAGCTGGGACCGGTGCCGGACCAGGAAACAGGAATAGCAGGTGAACTCGTCCTCGGCCTGGGGAATGACCTGAACAATGAGTTCCTCGGAGACAAACTCCCCGCCGGGAGTCACGGCCTCATCCAGTGCGTCGGATTCGTCCAGCTCCCGGACGACGCTCTGGGCGTTCGGTGCGTTGGCGGACTGCAGCGCCTCAAGGGAGCGGTCCTGGGATTCCTTGACGTCGGAACGTACTTCGTCGTAATCGGTTGCCACTTAGGTCATTCTCTTTTCTGGCGTTCTTAGCTGGTGGGATTGCAACGTACACCTTGCTCGGGTTTGAACTTGCCAGCTTTCAGTTCTACGACACGTAACGGTCAGAAGGGACGTGGTAGAGCAGGAGGTCGATGAAGAAGTCATCTCCATCGACGTCGAGGTGGTACTGCCGGCCGATGAAAGCGAAGCCGGGCCCGAACTCGGCCAGCGTCTGCGCCATGCGCAGCGTCATGGCCTCCTCGATGGCATGTTCCTGGGCGTCTTCGGTGAGACCAAGGAAGTCGAGTACCAGAGGGTCCTTGGCAACCTCCCGCGCCAGGTCGTTACCCTCCCCGGGCAGTCTTGCCTCGAGGTTGTTCGGGGCCACACCGCTCCGCGTGTGGAGGCGGGTGAGGGTCTGATGTTCCAGCGCGGCCACCGACCAGCCATGCCCGGCAGCTCTGGCCGCGTACCACCGGCGCAGCTCATGGTCGTCCAGCTTGCTCAGGAGCGCGACGTTGTGGCTCCAGCTCAATTGTCCAGACGGTGTCTGGACAATTGAGTCCGGGCCGTTCCATGCCGCAGCGAACGCACGCATGTTGTAGAGATTGCTTCTGGAGAATCCCTTCATGTGGGGAAACTCCGTCCTAAGGTCGCGTGCCAGCCGGTCCAGAACCTCACTCCCCCATGGCTCGTTCATCTGCCTGTCCAGGATCGTCCGCCCAATGTTCCAGTAAAGCTCGATCATGGCTGTATTCACCACGCGCTGCGCCCGCTGTTGAGCGTCGCGTACGAGCCCTTTCAGGGTCGTGAGGGCAGCGGCATAGTCTCGTGCGGCATTGCTGGAGGCCCTTCGACCCCGTCAATATAGGGGTGGATTGTGAAAAAGTGAATCATCTCTAGGGTTTTGCTGTGCGCCGTAGTGGCCTGTATGCGCCGGGTTTGATCGTCTAGCTCGGTGGGTCACCGACTCGAGGATACCGGTGCTCACAGTTTGCGTCCGTTCGCGGCTTGCGACGAACTGCTAGCGGATTTCGCCACGGCGGCGGTCTGAACGAGCGGAACCTGGCCTCTAGACCAGCCGATTGTGAGCGTTTGCGAGGCCGGCCGCGAGAGCGTGCATGCGTCCGGCCTCGAGTTCGTCAATCGCCACAGTGGTATCCATGGGGGCTGTCGGGGGGGGGGCCCCCCCCGGGGGCCCCCCCCCCCCCCCGGGGGGGGGGGGGGGGGGTGGTTTGTTTTTTGTTTACCCGCGCGCCGGGGGGGGCCAGCAGCGGAAAAGCACCCCCCCCGGCGCCCGCGCGGGCCGCGCGGGGGGGCCGGGCGCGGGGCCCCCCGCCGCGCGCCCCCCCGCCCCCCCCCCCAACCCCCCCCGCCGGGGGGGGGGGGGGGGGGGGGGGGCCCCCCCCCCCGGGCCCCCCCCCCCCGACCGCTTTCATTGGCGAGTGGCGATGGTTTCTTTTTCGATCACCGGCGCGCGGGTGGGCGCATGCAGCGTAATCGCAGCCAGCAGGGCGCCGGCGAGGGCAATCACGGCTGCGCCGATGAATGCTGAAGAGAATCCTGTGGTCAGCGCCGGAAGGTTCCCACTTTCCGTCGCACCGTTCGCGGCAGCAATTGCTGTCATCGCCGCCAGGCCGAGTGCGGATCCGACCTGGTAGCTGGTGTTGACGAGGCCGGAAGCGAGGCCGCCCTCCTGCGGCGGGGCGCTGGAGATCGCCGTGCCGAGGGTCGGGATGAACGCCAGGGACATCCCGAGTGCGGCCAGGAGCGACGCCGGGAGGACATCCACCCAGAAGTTTCCGTCCACGCGGGCGAAGGACAACCACATCAGGGCGCCTGCGAGGGCGATGAGACCGCTCACGGTCATCGCTTTCGGCCCGAATCGCGCGGTGAGTCGCGGTGCAAGCATGATCATGGTGATCATGGTGAATGCGGTCATTGGCAGGAGCGCGGCACCGCTGGGGAACGCCGAGTAGCCCAGGACTTGTTGCAGGTAAAGATTCAGGAAGAACCACATCGGGATCCAGGCGGCGGCGAGCAGCAGTTGGGCTAGGTTGGCCGCTGCCAGATTCGGGATACGGAAGATCGACAGTCGCATCAGTGGCTCCTTCCGGCGGGCCTGAACGAGCACGAACAGTGCGAGCAAGGCTGCGGCTCCGGCGAGAGTTCCCCACGTTTCTACACTGGCCCATCCGGCCTCGGGCGCTCGGACAATCGCGAAGACACCGAGGGCGAGTCCGGCGGTGACGAGAAGGGCGCCGGCGATGTCGATGGAGCCGCGAATGCGCGGTCCGTCTGCCGGGAGTGCCTTGGCGACGAGGGCCACAACCACGAGGGCGAGCGGGATGTTAATGAAGAAGACCCACGGCCACGACATGTACTCGGTGATGACCCCGCCGAGGAACACACCCGCTGTTCCCCCTGCCGGTGCGGCCGCACCATAGAGGGCCAATGCACCACCGAGCTCCTTCGGGCTCGACCCGAACGTCTTCATCAGCAGCGTGAGTGCCGCGGGTGCGATGAGTGCCGCACCGGCTCCCTGTACGCCGCGTCCGATCAACTCGAACGCGACGTTCCCGGCAAGCCCCGCGACGGCGGAACCGGCGAGCAGTACGACCCAGCCAGTGGTGAACATCCGTCGGGCGCCGAAGGCATCCCCTAGACGCCCGCCGAGCAGTAGGAGCCCACCGAATGTGATGACGTAGGCGTTGAAAACCCAGGAGAGGTTCTCGGGGCTGAAGCCCAGTTCCTCCTGGATTCGGGGCAACGCTACGCCCACGATTGAGGTGTCCATGATCACGACGAACTGCGCGAGTGCGATGAGGAAGAGCGCGAGCCTCTTCTTCCCCGGCCGCGGTGTTGATTGAGACATTCCAGATTCCCTTCGATTGCGTTGTTGGCGATTTCCCACCTCTGATTTATACCCTACGGGGGTATGGTAGCTGGAATACCCCCCATGGGTATATGGTTGAGCATACCAGTACCCCCTAGGGGTATATTTCGAACCAGCAGAGGAGAATTCGGATGACACCGAGCGAATATCAGGTGACCGGAATGACCTGCGGTCATTGCGAGACGTCGATCCGGGAAGAGATCGGCCAGATAGCAGGCATCCAGTCGATTGACGTGAGCGCCAAGACCGGCAAGCTTGTCGTGACCAGCGAGGCCGAGCTGGACGACGCAGCAGTCCTCGCAGCGGTCAGGGAAGCCGGCTACGGGGCGGTGCGTGTCCCGTGAAGGTCCCCGTAAAGCTCGGACTCTTTGGAGTGGGACTGGCGGCCTTATTCACAGCTTCATTTGCTACCGCAGGCGCAGTGGTCCCCGCCCAGACCGCGGCGGCCTGGACACAGTCAACGGAAGGACATGTCATGGACAGCAACGACACACAGCCGGCCGCCTCAGTGAAGGGCCTGTCGATGGAGCAGGACGGGTTCCTCCTGGCGGATGTCTCGTCCCCCGGCACGGCAGGTCAGGAGGGAACACTCTCGTTCATGATCTCCGACGCCAAAGGAAAGCCGGTCACCGACTTCGAGGCCTCCCACGACAAGAAACTCCACCTGATCATGGTGCGCACGGACGGAACCCAGTTCCGCCATGTGCATCCCACCATGGACGCCCATGGCTTGTGGTCACTGCCCTGGAAGTGGAACGCCGCCGGCAGCTACCGGGTCTATGCGGACATCGTCCCGGCGGCAACGGGACAGAACATCACTCTGACCCGCACGGTCCAGGCGGCCGGAGAATTCACCCCCGCCACGCCGGCTCCGGCGTCCGCCGCGGACACGGTCGACGGCTACAACGTGGACCTCACCGGCACGCTGAGCGCCAGTGAACATGCCATGCTCACTCTCTCGGTTTCCCGTGACGGGAAACCGGTCACTACACTGCAGCCGTACCTGGGTTCCTACGGACACCTTGTCGCCCTGCGCGAAGGGGACCTGGCTTACCTGCACGTCCACCCCGAGGGCGAGGAACCCCGCCCCGGCGCCGTCTCCGGCCCGGACGTGAAATTCATGACCGAGGCCCCGACCCCGGGACGCTACCTGCTCTACCTGGACTTTCAGGTCGACGGACAGGTCCACACGGCCGAATTTGTCCTCAACGCCACCGGAACCCCGGCCGCTCAGCCCGCAGCTCCGGGCAAGTCCGCCGGGCCCACCGAGTCGGCGGATCCGGGCGGGTCTGCCGGACATTCCGGCCACTGACCACCATAGACGCCACGAGCCTGGTCCATCCCGTGATCAGGAAGCGCACCACCGAGGAGGACCCATGTCTGCAACATCGGCCCAGGCGCAAATGCTGGGCAACATCATCGAGCTTGAGATCGGAGGGATGACCTGCGCCTCGTGCGCGATGCGGATCGAGAAGAAACTGAACAAGCTCGACGGCGTGATCGCGACCGTAAACTACGCCACTGAAAAGGCGAAGGTCACCGCCCCCGCCGGCCTGGACCCGCTGGCGCTGATTGCCGAGGTCGAAAAGACCGGTTACACGGCGGCACTCCCCACGCCGAAACGGACCCAGGAGGCGAACGACGATGCGGAGCAGCCCGACACGGAGCTGACATCGCTGCGGAACAGGCTGATCACTTCAATCGTGCTGTCGGTGCCGGTCATCCTGATGGCCATGGTCCCGGCGCTGCAGTTCAACTACTGGCAGTGGGCGTCCCTGACGCTGGCCGCTCCCGTGATCGTGTGGGCGGCCTGGCCGTTCCACAAGGCCGCGTGGACCAACCTGCGCCACGGCGCGGCCACGATGGACACGCTGGTCTCGGTCGGCACGTCCGCTGCGTTGCTGTGGTCACTCTTCGCACTGTTCTTCGGAACCGCCGGACAGCCGGGCATGACCCACGGGTTCTCGTTCACGATCAGCCCCTCGGACGGTGCCGGGAACATCTACCTGGAAGTCGCCGCCGGGGTGACCATGTTCATCTTGGCCGGGCGTTACTTCGAGAAGCGGTCCAAGCGCCAGGCGGGGGCCGCCGTGCGCGCCCTGCTGGGGCTGGGGGCCAAGGAGGTCGCGCTGCTCCGGGACGGGGTCGAAACCCGGATCCCCGTCGAGCAGCTGTCGGTGGGCGACGAGTTCGTCATCCGGCCGGGTGAAAAGATCGCCACGGACGGGGTGATTGTCGCGGGCACCTCGGCGGTGGATGCGAGCATGCTCACTGGCGAGTCAATCCCGGTCGAAGTCGGCGAGGGCGACGTCGTGACCGGCGCGACCGTCAACGCCGGCGGCCGCCTGGTCGTGCGCGCCACCCGGGTCGGCTCGGACACCCAGCTGGCACAGATGGCCAGGCTCGTCGAAGACGCCCAGTCGGGCAAGGCCGAGATCCAGCGCCTTGCCGACAAGGTCTCCGGGATCTTCGTTCCGATCGTCATCGCCGTGGCCGTCGTGGTGCTCGGAGCCTGGATCGGTGCCGGCTTCCCGCTCAGCGCCGCGTTCACGGCCGCCGTCGCGGTCCTCATCATCGCCTGCCCCTGCGCCCTCGGACTCGCAACGCCGACCGCGCTGCTGGTCGGCACCGGACGGGGCGCCCAGCTGGGCATCCTGATCAAAGGCCCGGAAGTACTCGAGTCCACCCGCAAGGTCGACACGATCGTGCTCGACAAGACTGGAACGGTCACTACGGGCAAGATGACGCTGCTTGAGGTGTTCACCGCCGACGGAACCACCCGCGAGGACGTCCTGAGGCTGGCCGGCGCACTGGAGGACGCCTCCGAACACCCGATCGCCCAAGCCATCGCCAAGGGCGCAACCCAGCAGATCGGATCACTTCCGGTACCGGAGTCGTTTACGAACATCGAAGGCAAGGGCGTCCAGGGCACCGTCGAGGGCCATGCCGTGCTCGTCGGGCGCGAGAGCCTGCTGGCGGACTGGTCCCTGCACCTTCCCGGCACGCTCGCCCTCGCGAAGGCCACCGCGGAATCCCAAGGCAAGACCGCAGTCACGGTCGCCTGGGATGGTGAGGCCCGCGCAGTGCTGGTCGTCGCCGACGCGGTCAAGGCCACCAGCGCCGAGGCGATCGCCCAGCTCAAAGCGCTCGGGCTGACTCCGGTGCTCCTGACCGGAGACAACCGGGCGGTCGCCGAGCAGGTCGCGGCCGAAGTCGGAATCACCGAGGTCATTGCCGAAGTGATGCCCAAAGACAAGGCCGACGTCGTCACCCGCTTGCAGTCCGAAGGCAAAGTCGTGGCGATGGTCGGCGACGGCGTCAACGACGCCGCGGCCCTCGCCCAGGCCGACCTGGGCCTGGCGATGGGAACCGGGACGGACGTCGCGATCGAAGCTGCAGACATCACACTGGTGCGCGGGGACCTCCGCTCCGCCGTCGATGCCATCCGCCTGTCCCGCAAGACCCTGGGCACCATCAAGACAAACCTGTTCTGGGCCTTCGCCTACAACGTCGCAGCCATTCCGCTGGCCGCGTTCGGACTGCTGAACCCGATGCTCGCCGGAGCCGCCATGGCGTTCTCCAGCGTATTCGTGGTCAGCAACAGCCTTCGCCTGCGGTCCTTCAAGTCCAAGGCGAACACGACGGCGTCTACCTCAGCACCGCACACTCCCGTGCGGCAACTGCAGGGCGTCTGACCATCCCCGCCCAAGGAAAGATCAATTATGTGCCAAAATCACGCACCCGCATCACAGCCTGCCCGTCACTGACAGGGGGACCTCGCCGAGTGTCCGGTCATGCCAGGGAGCACGGTCGTCAAGACCAACGCCGAGACAGCCGGCCTCGTCCGGGACTCCGAGAGCAATCGCTACTAGCACTGCTGCGCCTCTTCCAGACCCCCTCGACACCGACCCCGCAAAGGACACAAACGCGAGCTAACCGGCAGCCGGCCCACCCGGACAGCGCCACCTGCCGCTCAATCCAGCGGGTCTTTTCAGACCCGCTGTAAATATACCCCCAGGGGTATATTGTAATTGTTATTCACCTCAGCTCATCCGAGCACTCCCCGCTCCACCGAAAGGAAACCCCTTCCATGAGCAACAGCTGTTGCAGCGCCACCGACAACGACAAGGTCCTCGCCGAGTGCCCCGTCATGATCGGAAGCCAGGTTGTGAGGGCAGGCGCCGAATCTGCAGGCCTCTTCCGCGATTACGAGGGCAACCGCTACTGGTTCTGCTGCGCAGGCTGCGGACGCCTGTTCGACGCCGACCCGGCAAAGTACGCCACGGCCGCCTGAGCATCTCGGGGTGGGGGGGGGGGGGGGGGGGGCGCCCCCCCCCCCCCCCCCCCCCGGGCCCCCCCCCCCCCCCCCCCCCCCCACCCCCACCCCCCCCCCCCCCCCCACCCCCCCCCCCCCCCCCCCACCCCCCCCCCCCCCCCCCCGCCCCGCCCCCCCCCCGGGGGCTATACCCCCCCAACCCCCCCCAAAAAACCCCCCCC